>DASSZW010000093.1:0-22116 GCA_035713285.1 Burkholderiales bacterium | reverse complement strand
TGACGGCGTGGCTGGCCGGAGCGGAAAGCGCCTCCTGTTGCCACGAAAAGAAAAAAGAAGGCGGGTAATCATGAAACGCAGCAAAAAGGAAAGGTACAGGCTGAACGTCTATACGAAAGGATTTTTATTTCTACGAATGCCCAACGAAAATCATCCGTAAACTAGCCAAAGTCGGTGCCCGGTAGTAGCTCGTGGCCCTCCAGCCATAATCTGGCCGCCAGCCGTTTGCTGCCCGCCGTTTGCAATTCGGTAACACATAATGCGTCCTGGCCGCAGGCGACGACGATACCGTCTGGACTCGCTGCCAACACCGTACCGGGTTTGCCGCTCATCGACACGCGATGCGCCTGCCAGATTTTGATCGGCGCTTCCTGCGGGCCGACGAACGCGCCAGGAGCGGGGTTAAAGGCCCGGATATTGCGCGCAAGCTGCACCGCATCGAGATTGAAATCCAGCCGCGCTTCGGCTTTACTCACTTTGGCGGCGTAAGTCGCGCCGGTTTCCGGTTGCGGCCGGGCGCTGAGCGCATCTTCGCTGGCCGCCGCCAAAGCCCGGACGATCAAGTTGCCGCCGAGTTCGGCCAGTTTATCGTGCAGACTGCCCGTCGTATCGTCGGCGGCAATCGCCAGCGACTGCTGCAGGCAAATCGCGCCGGTATCCAGTCCGGCGTCCATCTGCATGATGGTCACGCCAGTCTCGGCATCGCCCGCCTGTATCGCCCGGTGGATGGGCGCCGCGCCGCGCCAGCGCGGCAGCAGGGATGCATGGATGTTCAGGCAGCCGAGCCGGGGCAGATCGAGCACAGCCTGCGGCAGAATCAGCCCGTACGCAGCGACGACCATCGCATCGGCATCGAATTCGCGCAGCTCGGACTGTATCGCTGCGGTTTTAAGGGTTTCGGGTTGAAGCACAGCCAAACCCCGCCGCAGCGCTTCCTGCTTCACGGCGCCGGGCACGCATTTCATGCCGCGGCCAGCCGGCCGGTCGGGCTGCGCCAGCACGGCTGCGACCGTATGGCCGGCTTCGTACAATGCAATGAGGGCGATGCGCGCGAATTCGGGAGTGCCGGCAAAAATTATACGCATTACGACACCCCGGCAACCGGAAACAGTGCGCACCAGCCCACGGCTGTCTGCCGGGCTATATCCATCACATGGTTTCCTGCAGACGCTTTTTAAGCTTGTTCTTGATCCGGCTCTGTTTGAGCGGCGACAAATACTGCACGAAAACCTTGCCCAGCAAATGATCCATTTCATGCTGGATGCAGACCGCCAGCAGACCCTCCGCGGTCAGTTCGAACGGCACGCCGTTTTCGTCCAGCGCCCTGACGGTGACACGCTCGGCGCGACTCACCTTATCGTAAATTCCGGGCACCGACAGACAGCCTTCTTCGCGTTCGGCACTGCCTTCGGCCGCCAGTATCTGCGGATTGATAAAGACATGCAGATCGTTCTGCGTCTCGCTGGTATCGATCACCAGCAATTGTATATGCTCGTCCACCTGCGTCGCCGCCAGACCGATGCCTGGCGCAGCATACATCGTTTCGGCCATATCGGAAATCAGCTGTCGTATCCGCTCATCCACCGAATCAATCGGACGGGCTCGCGTATAAAGACGGGGGTCGGGGTACTTCAATATTGTTAATTTAGCCATAAATACTTGCCTACACAATCAATTACATGCAAAATCTAAAGAAAATATTAATTCCTGGTTTGAAATATTATACGTCCATTGTTCTACAATGAGACAAAACCAATATCCGGTCTCGGGGGGCAGCATGTACAAACTCATCGTTTTTTTATTATTATCCTGCTGTATTGCGCCATCAAGCCAGGCCGACGTACTGCGGCTTCAAGATAACCCGCCTGCCCGTTATACCGTAGTAAAGGGCGATACATTATGGGACATCGCCGGTAAATTTCTCAAGAATCCGTGGCAATGGCCTGAAATATGGGGCATGAATAAGGCCGAAATCAAAAATCCGCACTGGATCTACCCGGGCGATGTCGTAATTCTCGATACCAGCGGAGCTACCCCCCGGTTGTCATTGTTGCACAACAGCAATCTGCCTACCGTAGTGCTGTCGCCCGAAGTGCGCGAATCCGCCATCGAAGCGACCGGCATTCCCCCCATACCGACCGCGAACATTAATCCTTTTCTGAAGCAACCGTTCGTAATGGAAAAAGATGCGCTTGAACATGCGCCGCGCATCATCGATTTCGAAACCGAACATCTGGTAGTCGGAGCAGGCAATCTGGCGTATGCAACCAACGACGACAGCAATGCGACCAACTGGAAAATCCTGCATCCGAAAAATGTACTGCTGGACCCTGTGACCCAGGAAGTCCTGGGTTATCAGGTCCGGTATCTGGGCAGCGCCAAAACGGTTACAAAGGGGAACCCGCAGACGATCTCGATCGTATCTTCCAGCCATGAAATCGAAGTTAACGATCGCCTGATTCCTGCGCACGAAACGTATTCTTTCCGTTTCGTTCCGCACGCGCCGGATCATGCCATCAACGGATTCATCATTTCCACCTATCGCGGCATAACCGAAGTCGGACAATACGATACCGTCATCATCAATAAAGGAGCGCGCGACGGCCTGGACGCCGGCAGCGTGCTGGCGGTCTACAAAAACAAGGCCCTTTCCGACGCTACGCCCCTGCCTGCGTTCCGCGTAGGGCTGATCATGCTGTATCGCGTATTCGACAAGGTATCCTACGCAATCATCATGCAAACTACCGGCCCGGTAAATTTGAACGATTACGTACGCAATCCTTGACCGGAATATCGATTCGGCTTCCGATTTCAGTCCAGCCCCCTGACCGAGCATGATTTCCATCCGTCTACACGCCGCCTTGCGGCGCTTGCGAAATTAATGTGACATCCGGCGAACTGCATGCATGGCTGGGTTTGTCGCTGACGCGGGGGTTGGGCGATACGTCTTTCCGTGCCCTGCTCGCCGCATTCGGCGGTCCCGAACAGATTTATGCTGCGCCGCGCAGCAAGCTGAGCCAGTACCTCACAGCCGACCTGTCGAATACCATTACCCGCGGCATCAACCGCGAACGCATCGACTCCACGCTTGCCTGGCTGGAAAATTCCGGCAATCACCTGATTACGCTGGCCGACAGCGATTATCCGCAGCGCCTGCTGGAAATTCCCGATCCGCCACCGCTGATTTACCTGAAAGGCCGCCGCGAATTATTGAACCGTCCCGGACTCGCCATCGTCGGCAGCCGCAACGCTACCCCGCAAGGCCTCCTGAACGCCGAAGCCTTCGCCCAGAATCTGGCTGAAGCCGGCCTGACCATTATCAGCGGCCTGGCTACCGGCATCGATGCGGCAGCGCATAAAGGCAGTCTCAAAGGCAAGGGCGGCACGATAGCGGTAGTCGGTACCGGACTGGATATCATTTATCCGGCCCGCAATAAAACGCTCGCCCACGCCATCGTCGAACACGGCGCGATTATCTCGGAATTTCCTTTGGGCACCCCTTCGATCGCCGGCAATTTCCCGCGCCGCAATCGCATCATCAGCGGCATGAGCAATGGTTGCCTGGTCGTCGAGGCCGCCGTACAGAGCGGCTCGCTGATCACCGCGCGACTGGCGGCCGAACAGGGCAGGGAAGTGTTCGCCATACCCGGTTCTATCCATTCTCCGGTAGCCCGGGGCTGCCATGCGCTGATAAAACAGGGCGCAAAGCTGGTCGAAGCGGCGCAAGACATACTCGACGAATTAAATTTATCCGGAATTCGACCCGCTGACGCACGGGTAGAGGATAATAACGATCCATTATGGCGGGCTATGGGTTTCGACCCGGCGTCTTTCGATGTGCTGGCCCAGCGCAGCGGGTTGACGGCACCGGCACTTTGCGCCATGCTGTTAGAAAGAGAGTTGCTGGGGCAAATTGCAAAATTACCCGGCGGCCTATACCAACGAATTGTTTTATAAAGATAAATGTTCGATATCCTGCTTTTTTTATTTGAAAACTACCCGCAAATCGAATTGGCCCCGGACCGGGATACCTTGACGATCAAGCTGCATGCGGCGGGATTTAACGCGAGCGAGATCGATCACGCGCTGGATTGGTTCTCCGATCTGGGTTCGCTCAATTCGAACCAGTATCCGGTCGAGTTGGCCGACAACCAGACGATGCGCGTGTATGCGCCTTACGAACTCGAACGTATCGACGCGGAAAGCAGGGGCTTTCTGCAATTTCTCCAGCATGCCGGACTGCTCAACGCCCTGCAGCGCGAATGGATTATCGACCGCGTGCTGGCGCTGGACGAACACGAAGCCAGCCTGGAAAAAATCAAATGGATCGTGCTCATAGTCCTATGGAGCCAGAATCCCAATCAGGATTATTTATTGCTGGAAGACATGCTGTTCAATAACGGCACCGCTCTTGCCATCCATTAGGCCGCGCCGCGCATGTCAGCATTAGTAATCGTAGAGTCGCCGTCCAAAGCCAAGACGCTGAAAAAATATCTCGGGGCGGAATACGAAATTCTCGCCAGCTACGGCCATGTCCGCGACCTGGTGCCGAAGACCGGCGCCATCGACACCGAAAACGGCTTCGCGATGAAGTATCAGCTCATCGAACGCAACGAGCAACATCTCGCCGCCATCGTCAAAGCCGCCAGAAAAGCCGATCGCATCCTGCTCGCAACCGACCCGGACCGGGAAGGGGAAGCGATTGCCTGGCATCTGTCCGAAATTCTGCTCGAAAACAAATTTACCGCCAAAAAACCCATCGCACGCATCGAATTTCACGAAATCACGCAAAGCGCGATCCAGCATGCCGTCGATAATCCGCGCACCATCGCGATGCCGCTGGTCGATGCGCAGCAAGCGCGGCGCGCGCTCGACTATCTGGTGGGTTTCAATCTGTCGCCGCTGCTGTGGCGCAAAATCAGTCCCGGCCTGTCTGCCGGCCGGGTGCAAAGCCCTGCCTTGCGGCTGATCGTCGAACGCGAACTGGAAATCGAGAAATTCACCGCCCGCGAATACTGGACTATCCATCTGGACAGCCATAAAGCGGACCAGCCTTTCTCGGCGCGCCTGATCCAGTTCGGCGGGAAAAAGCTGGAGCAGTTCAGCATCCCCGACGAAAACGCGCACAAGGCCATACTTGACCAATTAAGCAGGCATGAAAACGGCGTCGTATATAAAATCGAGAAAAAACGCAAATCGCGTAATGCTACGGCTCCCTTCACAACTTCTACCCTGCAGCAGGAGGCGGTACGAAAGCTGGGCATGACTACCGACCGCGCCATGCGCACCGCTCAGCAGCTGTACGAAGGCGTCAATCTGGGCGGCGACGCCACCGGCCTGATCACGTACATGCGTACCGACTCAGTCAATCTTGCGCGCGAGGCGATCGAAGACATCCGGCGCTACATAACGAAGCATTTCAGCCCGGACTATCTGCCGGCGGCAGCGGTGTTTTTCCGCAACAAATCCAAAAACGCGCAGGAAGCCCATGAAGCGATCCGGCCTACTGCCATCAGCCGTACGCCCGAGTCGGTCCGCCAGTATCTGACCGGCGACCAGGCACGCCTGTACGAAATGATCTGGAAACGCACGCTGGCATGCCAGATGACGCCGGCGCAATTCGATACCGTCAGCCTGGATATCGCCGTCGGCGGCCCGGACCATCTGTTCCGGGCTACCGGACAGACGCTGGTTTTTCCCGGCTTTATCGCCGTCTACCAGGAAAATCAGGACGATGCCGCCGAAGAAGAAAATACCCGCCTGCCGCCGCTCTCCGAAGGCGAGACCGTGAGCGTGGACAAACTGTACGGCGAACAGCATCATACCCAGCCGCCGCCGCGCTATACCGAAGCGAGCCTGGTCAAAACCCTGGAAGAATACGGCATCGGCAGGCCGTCGACCTACGCCAGCATCATCTCGACCTTGCAGGAACGCGAATACACCGAGCTGGACAAGAAACGCTTTACCCCGACTCCGACCGGACGGCTGGTCAATTGTTTTCTTACTACGCATTTTACGGCTTACGTCGATTACGATTTTACCGCCAAGCTCGAAGACAAACTTGACGACGTCTCCAACGGCGCGCTGAAGTACGTGCCTCTGCTGAGCGAATTCTGGGAAGGCTTTTCGGGCACCCTCACCGCCAAGGCCGATGTCGAACGCGGCTGTCCGATCGACGACGAGGCGTGCCCGAAATGCGGCGGAAAACTGTTTCTGCAGTCGAGCAAACGCGGCCTGTTCATCGGCTGTTCGGGCTATCCCGACTGCGACTACACCCGTCCCATGTACGGCGCAAACGACAGCGGCCCCGTCAGTCTCGGCCGCGACCCGGACAGCGGCGAGGAGATTTTGCTGCTGACCGGCCGGTTCGGCCCTTATGTGCAGGTCGGCGCAACGCCCGAAGACAAAAAAATCAAGCCTCACCGCGCTTCCTGGCCGAAAACCGTGCCGGTCGAAGCCGCCGATCTGGCGACTGCCCTGCGATTGCTCTCGCTGCCGAGAGAAGTGGGCATTCACCCCGATACCGGAAAAAGCATCGTCGCCAACATCGGTCGCTTCGGCCCGTATTTGCAGCACGACGGCAAATTCAAGTCGATACCGAAAACCGACGACGTCTATAGCATCGATTTACCGCGTGCGCTCGAAGTGCTGCTGATGGAACGCGCTCCGCGCAGCAACGCGCCGGCCGGCAAACCGCTGGGCGATCATCCGGAAGACGGCAAGGCGGTCACGCTCAACGAAGGCCGATACGGCTGGTACGTCAAGCACGGCAGCGTCAATGCAACCATTCCAAAAGATATGGAAGCCGAAGCCGTCACCCTGGAAATCGCATTGCCCCTGCTCGCCGAACGCGCCGCCAAAGGCAAACCGGGCCGCAAAAAACCGGCTGCCAAAGCCGCAACGAAATCTGCCGCGGCCAAGAAAACGCCGGCGGCGAAAAAAACTGCCGCCGGCAAAGCCGCCGCAACGAAAGCCAAGCCGGTCAAAGCCAAAACGCCCGCCAAAAAAATCGCCTGAGTCTCGTTGCTCGATCTGCCCGCCTTCCGTTAAGGCGCTTCCCCCTGGCGAAACTGTTTGATCACGGAATACTGTCTGCGGCTGACCGGTAAAACTTCATCCAGCCCTTTGAGCAAAACTACCCAGCCGCTGTAATCGCCTTCTGCGGAGCAGCCGGATTTGAGCGCGAATCCGGCTATCGCGTTGCGGGCGACCAAGATGCTGCGATGGATGCGGATAAATTGGCCGTCGAACTCCTGTTCGAGGCTGGTCAGACTTTCTTCGAGCAGATAGCGATAAGACAGCGTCCGCGCCGCGACATACTTCTGTTCGGCGCGCAAGCTGACGATCTCCGCTACCGGAACGAGCAATACCCGGCCGCGTTCGTTGGCGCTCAGGTATTGCCGTCCGGCCCCCGGCGAAGGCTCGCGATGCGTTTCCGCCCCCCGCACTTTCTGCAATGCCGCCAGCAGGCGTTCCCTACGCACCGGCTTCAGCAGATAATCGCGCGCATTGAGTTCAAACGCCGCAATGGCGTGCGCATCGAAGGCCGTAGTAAAAATGATTGTGACCTGAGGTTTGTTTTGCGCCAGCCGTTTCGCCACTTCCAGCCCGTCGATGCCCGGCATGTGTATGTCGAGCAAAACCACGTCGGCGTCGATTTGCGCAAGCAGCGCCAGCGCATCGCGGCCGTTGGCCGCTTCGCCTGTTACCCGCAGCGGAATCCGTTCGGCGCAGTCGGCGAGCACATCGCGCAAACGATTGCGCGCGGGCGCTTCGTCGTCGACGATAACGATCCGCAAAGGGTTAGTCATGGCACCGTCCGGCAAGGGAGAGAAATATGCACCTGATAGAAATTATCGCCTACCTGCGTGCGCAAGCTGGCTTCCACGTCGAAATGCAGCATCAGCCGTTTTTTGATGTTATTCAGCGCCATTTTGTTGCCGGCATGATGACTGCCGTTCTGCTGATACGGATTGCGGATCACGATATGCAACTGCCCGCTGCTCTGATAAATATTGATATGGATTTCGCCGCTCTGCGTCGCGGGTTCTATCCCGTGATATACCGCGTTTTCAAGCAACGGCTGCATCATCAGCGGAGGCACCAGTACGGAATGGGGCATCTTGTCGATATGCCAGACCACTTGCAGCCGGGAGCCCAGTCGCAGCGCTTCCAGTTCCAGATATTGCCGGCACAGCTCGACTTCGTCGGCGAGCGAGCCCAGATTGCGATTATCGGCCATCATGACGCGGAATAATTCGGACAGGTTTTCCAGCGCCCGCTCGGCCCGTTTCGGTTCCGATCGAACCAGGCTGAGCACGGCATTGAGGCTGTTGAACAGAAAATGCGGGCGTATCCGCGCTTGCAAGGCCTGCAAACGCGCTTCGGCAAGCGCGGGGGAAAGAACCTGGCCGCGCAGATGGAAATAGGCCAGCATAATGATGCTCATCCCGGTCACATCCAGCATTTCACGCAAGGTCATCGCCAGGTTTCGATCGAGAAAGACCCGGCTCATTCCGTACATCACAAAAGCGGCCGTGCCGACGGCAATCGCTGTAACCGCCGCTGCTCCGGTCGAATAAGGCAATCGCGCCAATGGACGAAACAGCAGGCACAGCAAAAAAAGCGTCAGCAGCAAAGCAGTCTGCACCACCATCGAATCGGTCATGAACAAATGCGCCATTTCCTTATAAGAAGGCGTTTGCAGCCATACCGCCACCCCCAGCATGCTTTCGACTCCAAGCAAAATCCGCAACATGACGCCTAAATTACAAAAATCGGGCAAACGATCGGGATAGTCGGCAACGTCAGTCTTTGGCATAATTCTGTTTTGTGCAGTATCCTGCATGACTCAACTATTAAGAATGCTATTATATGTCCGTTTCCAGCCTTAATTCGTCGGAACTCTGGTCCGGCCGTTTTTCCGAGCCGGTATCCGAACGCGTCAAACGTTATACCGCATCGATCGGTTTCGATTATCGCCTAGCCGAGTTCGATATTCAAGGCTCGCTAGCACACGCCCGAATGCTCGCGCAGCAGGCCATTATCACTGCCGCCGATCTGGACGAAATAGAACGCGGAATGGCCGAAATTCTTGCGGAGATCCGCGCCGGCCAATTCGTCTGGCAGCTGGACCTGGAAGACGTCCACCTCAATATCGAAAAAGCGCTTACCGGCAAAATCGGCGACGCCGGCAAGCGCCTGCATACCGGCCGCTCGCGTAACGATCAGGTAGCCACCGACATCCGCCTCTATCTGCGGCATAACATCGACGGACTGCTGCAACTGATACAAAAAGTGCAAATCGCGCTGCTCGATCTCGCCGATGCCCATGCCGAGGTCGTCATGCCCGGCTTCACCCATTTGCAGGTCGCGCAGCCGGTGTCGTTCGGCCATCATTTGCTGGCTTATTTCGAAATGCTCAAACGCGACGCCGGCCGTTTACGCGACTGCCGCGCCCGCGTCAACCGTCTGCCGCTGGGCGCCGCCGCTCTGGCCGGAACGAGCTTTCCGATAGACCGCGAAATGGTCGCGCGCAGCCTGGGTTTCGACGGCGTCTGTGAAAATTCGCTCGATGCGGTATCCGACCGCGACTTTGCGATTGAATTTACGGCCTGCGCAAGCCTGATCATGACGCATTTTTCACGTCTGTCTGAAGAATTGATTTTATGGATGAACCCGCGTTTCGGCTTTATCGATCTGCCCGACCGCTTCTGTACTGGATCGTCGATCATGCCGCAGAAAAAAAACCCGGACGTGCCCGAGCTGATCCGCGGCAAAACGGGGCGCATTAACGGCCATCTGGTGGCTTTGCTGACGCTGATGAAAGGACAGCCGCTGGCGTATAACAAGGACAATCAGGAAGACAAGGAGCCGCTGTTCGATACCGTGGATACGCTCATCGACACGCTATCCATCGTCGCGGAAATGCTCCCCGGCATCCGCGTCAACGCCGAAGCCATGCGCGATGCCGCGTTGCAAGGCTATGCCACGGCCACCGATCTGGCCGATTATCTGGTCAAAAAAGGCATGGCATTCCGCGATGCACATGAAATTGTGGCGCGGGCAGTGCGCCATGCCGAGACTTCGCGGTGCGATCTGTCAGACTTGCCGCTCGCAGATTTGCAACGTTTTTCGGATCTTATCGGCAGCGATATTTATAGTGTATTATCTCTCACCGGATCACTCAATAGCCGTAACCATATCGGAGGCACGGCGCCTGCACAAGTGCGCGCGGCTGTCGCCCGCGGCCGGCTCGCTTTTCCCGACTCCGGGAAACAGACGGAATAACGCAGATCTGCCAGAGTGCAACAGCAAGAATTATAAGAGGAGCCAGCACGATGAAAACCGTACAGCAAGATGTAGACGAGCGCACTAATCTCACGGGCAGCAACAAGTTCGAACTATTGCTGTTCCGCCTGGGCGGCGACGCCAACGGAGAGCATTCCGAACTGTTCGGGATCAATGTCTTCAAGATCCGCGAAATCGTCGCCATGCCGCCTATTACATCCGTTGCGGGTTCGCCGCCACATATGCTGGGCGTCGTGAATCTGCGCGGCCAGATCATACCTGTCATCAATCTTCCCGCCGTGATCGGCTGCACTCCGCAAACGGGGCTCAACATTATTCTTGTTACCGAATATGCCCGTACTACGCAAGCTTTCGCGGTGGAATCGGTAGAAGATATCGTACGGCTGGACTGGAGCCAGGTGCTGTCCGCCGAATCCAGTGCCGCTACCGGCATGGTCACCAGCATCGCCCGGCTCGACGGCGATATCGACAACTCCAGGCTAGCGCAAGTATTGGATGTGGAAACGATATTAAGGCAAATGTCGCCGCCGGATGAAGCTCCCATCAATCCCGACACGATAGGGCCGCATATCACGCTCAAACCCGGCAGCGTGATTCTCGCCGCCGACGATTCCGTCGTGGCGCGCTCGCTGATCGAACAAGGACTCACTGCGATGGGTCTATCTTATATCATGACCAAAACCGGCAAGGAAGCCTGGGACAAGCTGCAGGAAATCGCCACCTCGGCCGAAGCGGAAGGCAAAACGGTACAAGACAAGGTCGCCCTGATACTCACCGACCTGGAAATGCCGGAAATGGACGGTTTCACGCTGACCCGCAATATCAAGCAGGACAAGCGCTACGCCGGCATTCCGGTTGTCATTCATTCGTCGCTCACCGGCGCCGCCAACGAAGACCACGTTAAAAACGTGGGCGCAGACGCTTATGTCGCCAAATTCGTCGCCGAGGAACTGGCGGATACGATCCGCAAGGTTCTGGCTAAATAGCCCGCGAGGAAATCAGCGTTAAAGCCAGCGCTTCGGCTACCTTGATCCCGTCTATGGCTGCCGACAGGATTCCGCCGGCATAGCCCGCTCCTTCGCCGGCCGGATAGAGTCCACGCGTATTCACGCTCTGGAAATCCCCGTCGTCGCGTTTGATGCGCACCGGCGACGAGGTGCGCGTCTCGACGCCCGTCAATACCGCATCAGCCAGGGCGAAGCCTTTGATTTGCCGGTCGAACGCGGGCAACGCTTCGCGCATCGCATCGATGACGTAAGGCGGCAACGCCTCTGACAAGTCCCCCAGCGTGACTCCCGGCGTATACGACGGCAGCACCGAACCGAGACGGGTCGATGCCTTGCCGGCAAGAAAATCGCCCAGCAACTGTCCCGGCGCATTGTAGTTGCCGCCGCCGAGCTCAAACGCCCGGGATTCCCAATGCCGCTGGAACGCAACCCCGGCCAGCGGCGTACCGGGATAATCTTCCGGCGCGATATTGACGACGATGGCGCTGTTGGCGTTACGTTCGTTGCGCGAATACTGGCTCATGCCGTTAGTGACGACGCGGCCGGCTTCCGATGTCGCCGCAACTACCGTACCGCCCGGACACATGCAAAAACTGTACACTGCCCGGCCGTTGCTGGCGTGATGCACCAGCTTGTAATCCGCCGCGCCCAGTTCGGGATGACCGGCGGCCTCGCCGAAGCGGCAACGGTCGATCAATTGCTGCGGATGTTCGATGCGGAAGCCTACTGAAAAAGGCTTGGCTTCCATATACACGCCGCGATGATCGAGCATTTCGAATGTGTCGCGGGCACTGTGGCCGATCGCCAACACCAGGCTATTTGTAAGTATCCGCTCACTATTGGCCAGAATCACGCCCTGCACGGCATTGTTCTCGATAATGAGATCGACGACGCGACTTTGAAAACGAATTTCTCCGCCCAGTGACTCTATTGTCGCGCGTATTTTTTCCACGATGCCGACCAGCCGGAAGGTGCCGATATGCGGCTTGCTGACATACGCGATCTCGGGCGGAGCGCCGGCTTGGATAAATTCGGCGATAACCTTGCGGCCGTAATGCTTCTGATCCTTGATCTGGCTGTAGAGCTTGCCATCCGAAAAGGTTCCCGCGCCGCCTTCGCCGAATTGCACATTGGACTCAGGATCGAGCTGCCGTTTGCGCCATAAACCCCAGGTGTCCTGGGTCCGCTCGCGCACCGCCTTGCCGCGCTCCAGGATGATCGGCCGAAAACCCATTTGCGCCAGCAGCAAGCCGGCAAACATCCCCGCTGGGCCGAAACCGATGACCACCGGGAGCACCGGCAAATGCGCAGGCGCCCGCGCCACAAAACGATACCCGGTATCGGGAGCGAGCGAGACCTGCTTGTTGCGTCGCGCCCGGGCAAGCACAGCGGCTTCGTCCTCGACCTGCGCATCGATCGTATACACAAACTGTATCAGAGGGCGTTTACGCGCATCGTGTCCACGCCGAACCACCGTATGGCTAAGCACGGTTTCTCTGCCGATCGCCAGGGTATTGCACACAGCAGCAAGCAAATCGTCTGCCGTGTGGTCCAGCGGCAACTTGATTTCGGTAATACGCAGCATAAACGATGAAATTAAGGAAAGGCGCTATTTTACCGTCGATTGACCTTCCTAACCAAATGATTTCCATAAGACTTGTCGGCTACTCGCCGCTTTTCGGGTAAAATGGCGTTTTGAACTGGCAGTATATGTCATGACGATACAATGGTTTCCCGGGCACATGACCGCAGCGCGCAAGAAAGCGGCTGAAACCATGGCGCTGACCGACGTGGTCATCGAAGTGCTCGACGCCCGCCTGCCGGAAGCCAGCAGCAATCCGATGATAGAAGAGCTGCGCCGCTATCGGCAGCGGCCGGGACTGAAAATACTCAATAAATCCGATCTGGCCGATCCGGCAGCCACGCAGGCCTGGCTGGAATTTTACCAGCAGCAGCCCGGCGTCACGGCGGTCGCCCTGTCGTGCAAGAAAGCGAGCGATGTCGCCCGTATTCCCAAGCTCTGTCTGACGCTTGCGCCGCACCGGGGCACCACGCTCAAACCGTTGCGGATGATGATCATGGGCATCCCCAACGTCGGTAAGTCGACCTTGATGAATGCACTGCTCAAACGCCGCGTCGCAGCCGTAGGCGACGAACCGGCGATCACCAAAAGCCAGCAGCGGCTGGACCTGAACGACAGCATGACGCTGGTCGATACCCCCGGTATGCTCTGGCCCCGCATCGCGCATCCCGACGACGGTCTGATGCTGGCCGCCAGCCACGCCATCGGCCGCAATGCGATGATCGACGACGAAGTCGCGATTTTTCTCGCCGATAAACTGATCGCCGATTATCCCGCATTACTGGCGCAGCGCTACGGCTTCAGCATGGCGGATAAAGACGGCGTAGGCGTGATCGAAGCGATCGCGCAGCAGCGCGGGTTTCGTCTCCGCGGCGGCGCGGCCGATTTCGAAAAAGCCGGCTTGACGCTGTTGCAGGACTACCGCAGCGGCACGCTGGGAAGAATCAGCCTGGAAACACCGGCTAGCCGCATCGCCATGCTCGCCGCAGCCGCTGAAACGGTCACGACAGTCGTAGGTACGACCGATGAGGGTATAGATTCGTTGTAAAGGCAATTACTCAAGCAAAGCGGAAGAAGGCACTTGGGGATGACTAACTTGTCACATGCTTTGTGATCGGAGAATGCGATGAAACTATTTGATATCGTTGCGACGCTACAAGACATTCCGGCAGCGCATCTCGCCAAAGGACAGGTTGGCACTATTGTTGAAGAATTGAGCGCTCAAATCGTATTGGTCGAATTCGCCGATCTTGACGGCGTCGCGTATGCCATTGAACCCATTCCAGTCGTCAATCTTATCGAACTTCACCATACTCCGGCAATCGCCGTCTAGAAACAGGTTGATATCCTGCTAATATGAAGAAGTTACCCTGACATGCAATTGAAATCACTAAAGAAAAAAGAAAAGAGATAATTACTTCGATCCAGCGGTATTTTGATGAAAACATGGAGGAGAAACTCGGCAATCTTGCTGCAGACACACTCCTTGATTTCTTGCTGGAAGAACTCGGTCCAATTGTTTACAACAAAGCGATTGCCGACGTACAGGAGCGTCTTCAGGCAAGAGTAATGGAAGTCGACATGGAGATACATGAGGATGAATTCACTTACTGGAGCAAGTTTGATCGTCAAAGAAAAAACAAATGAGCCTCATTAAAAACAGGTCTAATTCTGAGTTCACGCGAGATAGGAACTGATAATCGGGTAACACAGAGCTGTAACATTTCAAGCATCTCGATTACTACGCTGCATTTATTCTTGCTCACCACGGGCATAACATTGAAATGGTGTGTCACCTGTCAGCATGAAACGTGTTAATCCTTTATCCGAGGAAATCCTTTGATTACCTGTTATCTTAAGTATGTGATAGATCCATTCAAAATCAAGGAATTTGAAATCTACGGCAAAATGTGGGTCCCGTTAGTGACTATATGCAAAATACGGTTGGAAGTTAATTTCGTATACCCTGCCGCTCATTGAGAGCCTAGATTGGAAATAGCTGTTGACGCTGATGCAACATATCAATATGATATAATTCGACTATGCACATCATTTCTTTCAAAATGCTTCGTGAGTTCTGGCAGAAGCACCCCGCTGCGGAGTCAATGTTGCGCCAGTGGCATTCGATTGTTGAGCAAACTGACTTCAGGGATTTTGCTCATATCAGGGAGTTTTACAACTCCGCCGACTATGTGCCGCCCTATGTGGTGTTCGACGTAGCCGGGAATAATTACCGTGTCGTTGTCGTCGTACAGTACAGGGCAAAACGTGTATACATACGGGAAGTTATGACGCATCGCGAGTACGATGATTGGTGTACGCGCTACCGAAAAGGAAAGGTCTAAATCATGCAAGCAGCACAAACCCAATTCGACATTCGAGCCATCCAGTCCTCTTGGGCGGCATTCGAGTCTATGGTGCATCTCCGTTCGATTCACGACGAGACCGGCTACGACCAAATGGTAGCCCTGATGAACTCGCTACTGGACGAGGTGGGCGACGATGAAGACCATGCGCTCTCCGGCCTCCTGGAACTGGTTGGCGACGTGGTTTCCAAGTATGAGCGCGAGCACTACGCCATCGAGCCTGCGGCCCCGAAAGATTCTCTGCGCTTCCTGATTGAAGCCCGAGGTCTGAATCAAGAGAGCTTGAGCGCTGTCGTGCCGCAAAGCAACCTGTCGGCAATCCTGGCCGGAAAGCGCAAAATCAGTGCGACATTAGCCGGAAAACTGGGCAAGTTCTTTGGGGTTAGCCCCGCCCTCTTTGTACCGAGATAGCCAACCAGATTTTGCACAGAACAAGCTTCCTATGTGCCAATATTTTTTAGTCATTTCCAACCAAGGATTGCATAACACAAGGATTGCATATAATTGACTGTTTATAAAAGATGTGATATTAGTAAAAAAATTCCTATTAGCCGCAGATGTATATGCCCTATAGCCGTCGTGAATTTTTAAAACTCTCCAGTGCAAGCCTGGCAACCGACCTTCTGGCTTCAATTCCTTTGGCCCGAGCCACTACAAATTCCGGGATCAAAGCTATTGCCTTCGATGCTTTCCCGGTCTTTGACCCCAGACCCGTCTTTACGCTAGCTGAACAACTCTTTCCTGGCAGGGGTACTGAACTCAGCAACGCATGGCGCACCAGACAGTTCGAATACCAATGGTTACGAGTCTTAACCAGACAATATGCGGATTTCTGGCAAACCACGGAAGAGGCTTTGGAGTTTTCAGGCGAATTATTGAAATTGGATTTAACACCAGACAAACGCCAACAATTGATGCATGCCTATCTGGATCTCGAAACCTGGCCTGATGTCAAACCTGCATTACACTCACTCAAGGATGCCGGTCTTCGGCTGGCCTTTGTATCCAATGCGACGGCACAAATCCTTAACGCCGGCATCAAGAATTCCGGCCTGGAAGGCGTCTTTGAACATGTGCTTAGCACCGATACCCTTAAAACCTATAAACCCACGCCCTTGTCTTACCAAATGGCCGTCGATGCATTCAATCTCAAGCGGAATGAAATTCTTTTCGTTCCATTCGCCGGCTGGGACGCAGCCGGCGCAAAAGCTTTTGGCTACACGACTTTCTGGGTTAACCGACTTAATCTACCGGCCGAAAAACTCGGCGCGGCACCTGATGCAATGGGGCATAATTTAACCGATCTCCTGGCTTTCGTTAACGCTTCACCTCGTGTTGGATAATAACTATAATCGCCAGGGAATACGGTCACCAACCTTCGGGTGGAGGTTTTAAAGCAGGAAGCCAAAAGGGGAAATTTTTGGGCTGTCGTGGTTAAAGCAGCGATATATTAATGTCTCGTGCAATGTGCGACCGAAAGTACAGCCTTCACTAGGCCGCATTTATTCGACGCGAAGCTGGCGAAATAGTTAACCGACGGGCAGGACAGAGCTTGCGCAGTTAACCCGCCGTATTTCCCAACCCCAGTCGCTCCCAGAGCGTCATCGTCGCCGTCGCCTGGTTCATGGTATAAAAATACAGTCCCGGCGCGCCGTTGTCGAGCAAGCGGGCGCACAGATCGGTCACTACATCGAGGCCGAAAGCGCGAATGGAATCGATATCGTTGTGGTAGCCTTCCAGTTTCTTGCGCATCCAGCGCGGGAGTTCCACACCGCATCCCGCATTACAGGCGCAGCGCTACGGTTTGGGATAACGGATAAAAACGGCGTCGGCGTGATCGAAGCGATCGCGCAGCAGCGCGGGTTTCGTCTCCGGGGTGGCGCAGCCGATTTCGAAAAAGCCGGCTTGATGCTATTGCAGGACTACCGTAACGGCACCTTGGGAAGAATCAGCCTGGAAACCCCGGCCAGTCGCGCGGCCATGCTCGCCGAAGCGGCAGACTCCGTCACGACAGTCGTAGGCACCACCGACGAGGGAATAAATTCGTTGTAGCTGCCGAGTTGGCTATGCACCGAAGCGGCCCGCCTGATCACTTGCTTTGTAAGCAGAGTATGCGATGAAACTATTTGATATCGTTGCGACGCTACAAGACATTCCGGCAGCGCACCTCATACGCGACGCCATCAAGATCGGCGAATTCATCCATCTGTCATTTGAATGGCTGCTGTATTTCGGAGTGAGCTTTAACTGGGCTCGTCCAACAAACGGTTCAGATCGTGACTCGCTCCGCGATCACGACCTTCCCTTAATCGTTAGGCGCCACGCCGCTCCATGACGACAATTTGCACCTCAACATGATTGCGCTTTACGCAGGAACGGTCCATCTCGACGAACCCATGCTGCTCGTAAAACGAGCTTGCGTTCAAGGTGGATTCGACCCGAATCGGTCACGAGTGTCCATGGCGGGCTAACTCTATCGCGTGAGCGAGGATAAGGCGGCCCACTCCTTTTCCGATTGCCGAGGGATCGAAGTAAACCGCCACCACAGAACCTGGGGTTGCCTCACCGAAAGCAACGATCTCTTGTTTTATTTCGGCGACGAAAATCGCTTTACGCTCGATAGACGGCAAGCAGCATGCCGGAGTTCGGTTGAGCAACCAGCCGTCGATGATTTCTGACGGGTAGTACATGGCACATATGGTACGTACGGCTGCGGTGTGGATTGCGTGAATACGCGGCGCATCCTCAGTCAACGCGGTTCGGATCGTTGCGATTGCATTGATCATGGCGCAATGTTGTTGCGTGACGCCCAACGTAGAGCTAACTCGCGCTCCGCCGCACTTTTTGGCGGAACGTCCGTGTTGAGCGGCGTGCTAGCGGCTCTTAGGCCAACGATTCGGATTGCGGGCATCATGCAATACAGCCAAAACATGTACGAGATTACCACGCACTGCATAAAATAAGCCGTAGGGAAAACGAGGAAGGAGAGCGCGGCGAACATTTGGAATTGACTCGGCATAAAGCAGTGGCGCTTGCTCAAGCCGTTTTAGCTGTAACTCCATTGCGGCGATGAATTCTTCACCGAGACCGGGGCTTTGCAATTCGTACCACGCTTTAGCTTCGCCAGTTTCACGCAACGCTCGCGTGGAAAATTTCAGGCGGAACGCCATGTACCATCTTTAAGGCGTGATTTCACCTGATCCCAGGAATAACCTGCTTCCGGGTTTGCCTCGAATTCCGCCAAACGTGCTTCCAGTTCAGCCTTAAGCGGGGGCGAAATTTCCAAGGCTTCAGGTACTGCGGCAACGCTGTCCCAGATAAGCTCAACAAGACGAATGCGCTCCTGTAACGGAAGCTCAAGAATATCGGCGATAGAGATATTGTTCATGTCGAATATTGTACCCTTTTTCGAGAAACACGCTATCGCTATGATGGTTGGTCAGACTGATTTACGGCACAGGAATGCAGTTACATATCTTTGAAGCAATGACTGTTCATCCGGCAGCAACGCGGGGATCAAACTCACGCGGTTATCATGGCACTAGCTGGCGGTACTTTCCAACCCCAGTCGCTCCCAGATCGTCATCGTCGCCATCGCCTGATTCATGGTATAGAAATGCAGTCCCGGCGCGCCGTTGTCGAGCAATCGGGCGCACAGCTCGGTCACTATGTCGAGCCCGAATGCGCGTATGGAATCGATGTCGTCCTGATACGCTTCCAGTTTCTTGCGCATCCAGCGCGGAATCTCTGCGCCGCAGGCGTCGGAAAAACGCGCCAGCTGGGAAAAATTGCCGATCGGCATGATGCCGGGGACGATAGGAACTTCGATGCCGAGTTTGCGACAGTCGTCGACAAAGGCGAAATAGGCGTCGGCATTGAAAAAATATTGGGTAATGGCGGCATTTGCGCCGGCATCGATTTTGCGCTTGAAATTGATCAGATCGTCGTGCGCGCTTTTGGCTTGCGGGTGCACTTCGGGGTAGGCAGCGACTTCCAGGTTGAACCAGTCTCCGGTTTCGCTGCGAATGAACGACACCAGTTCGTTGGCGTAGCGAAAATCGCCGGTACCCGCCATGCCCGACGGCAGATCGCCGCGCAAGGCCACGATATGATGAATATTATGGCTCTTGTATTCGGCGAGGATCGCACTGATGCTCTCGCGCGTAGCGCCTATGCAGGACAAGTGCGGTGCTGCGTTCAGACCGGCGTGCTGGATATCGAGCACCGTCGCCAGCGAATAATCGCGCGTCGAGCCGCCTGCGCCGAAGGTTACGGAAAAAAAGCGCGGGTGCAAAACGGCAAGCTGCGTGCGCACTTCGCGCAGCTTGTCCATGCCTTCCGGCGTTTTGGGCGGAAAGAACTCAAAACTGAAAGTGCGTGTCGTCATGATCGGGTTCCCGAAACGGCATTGATAATCTGCATCGAGCGGAACGGGCGATCAGGCCCGATCCACGCAGGCATCCTTTAATAACGGTAATGATGCGCTTTGTACGGGCCGTTTTTATCCACGCCGATGTACGCAGCCTGCTGGTCGGTCAGCTCGGTCAACTGTACGTTCAGGGTTTTCAGCTGCAGCCGCGCGACCTTCTCGTCGAGATGCTTCGGCAGGGTGTACACGCCGACCGGATAATCCACCGTCTTCGTAAACAATTCGATTTGCGCAATCGTCTGGTTGGCAAACGAGGAACTCATTACGTAGGACGGATGCCCGGTGGCGCAGCCCAGATTGACGAGGCGGCCTTTGGCGAGCAGGATGATCCGCTTGCCGTCGGGAAAAATAACATGATCGACTTGCGGCTTGATTTCTTCCCACTGATATTTTTCTATGCCGGCGACGTCAATTTCGTTGTCGAAATGGCCGATGTTACAGACAATGGCCTGATTTTTCATTTTCGCCATGTGGTCGTGCGTGATGACGTGGTAATTGCCCGTCGCCGTCACGAAAATATCGGCCTTGTCGACCGCGTAATCCATGGTGACGACGCGGTAGCCTTCCATCGCCGCCTGCAGGGCGCAGATCGGGTCGATTTCCGTCACCCAGACCTGCGCGGACAAGGCGCGCAAGGCCTGCGCCGAGCCTTTGCCGACGTCGCCGTAACCGGCAACCACGGCGATTTTACCCGCGATCATCACGTCGGTGGCGCGCTTGATGCCGTCCACCAGCGATTCGCGGCAACCGTATAAGTTATCGAATTTGGATTTGGTCACCGAATCGTTGACATTGATCGCCGGGAATTTCAGCTCGCCGCGCGCATGCATTTGATACAAACGGTGCACGCCGGTGGTCGTCTCTTCGCTCACGCCCTTGATTTCGGCCAAACGAGTGGAATACCAGCCGGGCGCTTCGGCCAGTTTGGCTTTGATCGCCGCGTACAGCACTCGCTCTTCTTCGCTGGACGGATGCGACAGCACGCTGCCGTCCTTTTCGGCGCGCGCGCCGAGATGAAGCAGGAGCGTCGCATCGCCGCCGTCATCGAGTATCATGTTGGCGTGCTTGCCGTCCGGCCATTCGAAAATGCTGTGGGTGTAATTCCAGTATTCGGTCAGCGATTCGCCCTTGACGGCGAACACCGGCGTTCCGGTCACCGCAATCGCGGCGGCGGCGTGATCCTGCGTGGAAAAAATGTTGCACGACGCCCAGCGCACGTCGGCCCCCAATGCCTGCAAGGTTTCGATCAGCACGCCGGTCTGGATGGTCATGTGCAGACTGCCTGCGATGCGCGCGCCCTTGAGCGGCTGCGACAGCGAAAACTCCTCGCGGATAGCCATCAGGCCGGGCATTTCGGTTTCGGCGATTTGCAGTTCCTTGCGCCCCCAGTCGGCCAGCGACAGGTCGGCAACTACGTAATCGGGGGGTGTTCCGGTGGGAATAGCGGCGCTCATCACGCACTCCTTCTTCAAGTAAACAAAAGTGAGACGTGAGCGCCGTTGCTTTAATCGGAATGCGCGTGCATTCCGGCTAATCGAGATTCGAGCCTGGCGGGAAACCCGTCGCAACGCTCCTCAAATCTTCGCACATAGTACCGGAGTCGTTAGTCGGTGTACAGCCTAAGCCTTGTTCAAGTTAGCGCTAAATAGAAATGCCCACTTGCAAACTTACCGGCAAATCCAAAGCGGGTGGCGGCGCTATACGAATGGATATGATGATGTGTCAAAAAGCAGTGGCGGGCGTAGACTATCGCACTACCGGAACTTGAGCTGACATTGCCTGCCCGAAACTGCGAGAGCGACAGAGTATTGTACCGTCAGGAGCGCGCAGCCTCACGCTTTGAAAAATTTGATCATAATGGCGGACTAGTAGAGCACCCAATTAGCCGACATAGCAAAAATTCCCGTTACCGCATCCTTGGACACATTGATGTCATACACCGTAAGCGGATCAGTATTATTGGTCAATCGAAGAACAGAATCTACGATCGCATTGGAAGTGATTACCGTATCAACCTCTGGTGTGGCAACTGCTATTGTGGCTACCCCCGCATTGTTACCCTGATAATTATCAATGGCTACCCGATACGTGCCTGTTTGCATCAGGGACGGGTTACAGGTTACTACATATTGCTCGGAACCGGCACCGAGCGGGCTGCCGGTATCCAGATAACCGGTATTGCCTTGCCTGGCCGCATAATATACCTCGGTGCCGTCCGGTTCATAGACATACAGATGTTGGCTGCCCGACCCAGCCCAGGTTAACGACACCGTGAATGCCTGAGCCGTACTGGATGAGCTAGGTGCCGCGAGCGAGGCAAGCCCGCTATTGAGAAGATTGACAACTTGCGCCCTGGCGGGACGTGCGGAATCCAGATAAGTGCCAGTAAGCGAATGCCCGGTCAAGTCCGTGACAGAAACG
>DASSZW010000092.1:0-3697 GCA_035713285.1 Burkholderiales bacterium | reverse complement strand
GGATAGCGGCATTGCTTGCCGCGTCGGTCGCGCACGCGGGTAACCAGAATTACGAACTGATGTCGGCCAGCGTGCGCGCTTCCTTGAGCCGGGCGGTATCGGACGCGCCGGTCGGTAACGTGAGCCTGTTCGCCGATGCAGACGACCAGGCATGGCTGAATGAAATGTCGAAACGCCTGGCGTCGCGTATGCCGGATACGGATCAGAGAATCGCATTTCTCAATACCGTGCATTACGAGGCGCTGCGCGCAGGGCTGGATACGGGATTGGTGCTGGGTTTGATCGAAGTGGAATCCGGTTTCAAGAAATACGCCGTATCCAGCACGGCGGCGCGCGGGTACATGCAGGTAATGCCGTTCTGGGTCGACCAGATCGGTACGCCGGGGCAGGATTTGTTCCATTTGCGCACCAATTTGCGTTACGGCTGCAATATTCTGCGTTTTTATCTCGACCGGGAGAATGGCGATACGAACCGCGCGCTGGCACGCTATAACGGCAGTCTGGGCAAGCCCGATTATCCCGCTATGGTATGGAATGCCTGGCATAAACACTGGACGTATACGCCGGTTTCGGTAGCGATGCACGCCGGTCCCGGTAAAATGGCCGGTAACTGATGCGAAAATTAAAGCAGCGCTGGGTATTTATGCAATCCATCGTTCGGCGCAGACGAACCGCGCAAAATTGATCCCGCTTTGCGAAAAAGTAAGTTAACTAGGAAAGCAGCACTAGGTTGTCGCGATGGATCAATTCCGCTTCATCGATATAGCCTAACGCGGCTTCGATGCGATGAGTCGGCATGCCGGCGATTTTACGCGCTTCGCCGGCGGCGTAATTCACCAGTCCGCGAGCGATGTGCCGGCCTTCCGCGGTGACGCAGGCGACCACTTCGCCGCGCCTGAAATCGCCTTCCACCGCCAGCACGCCGATAGGCAGCAGGCTTTTGCCGCTCCCGTGAAGGGCTTCCGCAGCGCCGCTATCGAGTATCAGCGTGCCTTTGACCTGGAGATGATCGGCCAGCCAGGTTTTTTTGGCGGACAATGGCAGGCTGGAGGCGAAGAGTTCGGTGCCGATGGCTGCACCCTGAGCCAGCCGGATCAGAACATCGGGTTCGCGGCCAGAGGCGATGATCGTGTGCGCACCGCTACGGGCAGCGCGTTTGGCGGCAAGAATTTTGGTCAGCATGCCGCCACGGCCGATGCTGCTTCCGGCGCCCCCGGCCATCTTTTCGAGGGCGGCATCGCCCGCCTGCGCCTGTCGCACCAGCGTGGCGTCGGGATGACGGCGCGGATCGGCGGTATACAGGCCGGCCTGATCGGTCAATATGACCAGCGCATCAGCTTCGATAAGGTTGGCCACCAGCGCGCCCAGCGTGTCGTTATCGCCGAAACGGATTTCGTCGGTCACGACCGTGTCGTTTTCGTTGATGATGGGTACTACCTTGAGTTTCAGCAGCGTGCGCAAGGTCGACAGCGCATTCAGATAGCGGGTGCGGTCGGTGAGGTCTTCGTGCGTCAGCAAAATCTGCGCAGTATGAAGGCCGTGACTGCGGAAACTGGTTTCGTACGCCTGCACCAGACCCATCTGCCCGACTGCGGCGGCTGCCTGCAGTTCATGAATATTGCCCGGCCGCGCTATCCAGCCGAGACGCTGCATGCCTTCGGCTATGGCGCCGCTGGAGACAAGTACCACTTCCTTGCCCATGCGCATCAGCTCGGCGATTTGCCGCGACCAGTTCGCCAGCGCTTCGTGATCGAGACCGCGGCCATCGTTCGTAACCAGAGCGCTGCCTACCTTGACGACCAGACGTCGGGCCGAACCGAGAACGGATGTCATGGGACCGGCGTGAATTCGGCAGAAACCGTATCCGCAGTAGCGGACGTTTCCGTGTTGCGCATGGCATCGACGTGCGCCATGATCGCATAGGTCAGCTCTTTGCAGCCTGTCCCGGTCAAGGCCGAGATGACGAATACCGGGCCGGTCCATCCGTAGGCGCGGACAAAGGCGGCTACGCGTTCGTCGCGCGTTTCCTCCGGCAGCAGGTCGACTTTGTTGAGAACCAGCCAGCGCGGTTTGGCGTAGAGCGTTTCATCGTACTTGCGCAACTCTTCCACGATCGCGCGCGCTTCGTGCACCGGATCGCCGGTGTCGTTGAACGGCGCAAAATCGATAATATGCAGCAATAACTGCGTCCGCGCCAAATGGCGCAGGAAACGGTGGCCGAGCCCCGCGCCGTCGGCGGCGCCTTCGATGATTCCCGGAATGTCGGCGATGACGAAACTCTTGTCGATACTGACGCGCACCACGCCGAGATTCGGCGCAAGGGTGGTAAACGGGTAATCGGCAACTTTGGGGCGCGCGGCTGATACTGCCCGGATAAAGGTCGATTTGCCGGCGTTGGGCATGCCGAGCAAACCCACATCGGCCAGCACTTTGAGTTCCAGCCGCAATTCGAACGTTTCGCCGGCCTCGCCCTGAGTGGTCTGGCGCGGCGCGCGGTTAGTGCTCGATTTGAAATGGAGATTGCCCAGGCCGCCTTTGCCGCCTCTGGCGATGACGGCGCGCTGGCCGTCTGCCGCAAGATCGTACAGAATTTCGCCGGTCAGGTCGTTGATGATGACGGTGCCGACCGGCATGCGCAGGATGATATCCTCGGCGCCTTTGCCGTTGCAGTCCGCGCCGCGGCCGTTTTCGCCGGAGCGGGCGCGATACGCGCGCGTATAGCGGAAATCGATCAGCGTATTGATGTTGCGGTCGGCGACGGCGATCACGCTGGCGCCCCGGCCGCCGTCGCCGCCGTCAGGGCCGCCATTCGGAATGAATTTCTCCCGCCGGAACGAAGCCGAGCCGTTGCCGCCGTTGCCGGCGAATACTGCGATTTTTGCTTCGTCTATAAATTTCATGGCGACCGGTGCGTGTAAAAGTAAAAGCCCTATCCGCTGGATAGGGCTGGAAGCGTGCCGGATTTCTCGAAACGCGGCGCGCGCATTCCGCTAGTCCGAATCAGCGTCTTTGCTTGATCGAGCCGTTAAACCGCTGGAACGACATTGATCAGTTTGCGTTTCTGGGCGCCCTTGATGACGAATTCGACCACGCCGTCGGCGGTGGCGAACAGCGTGTGGTCTTTGCCCATGCCGACGTTATCGCCTGCATGAAACTGGGTGCCGCGCTGACGCACGACGATATTGCCGGCAACGACCTTTTCGCCGCCGTAGCGTTTCACGCCCAGCCGTTTCGAGTGCGAGTCGCGTCCGTTACGCGAACTTCCGCCCGCTTTCTTGTGTGCCATGGTTTATCTCCTTAAGCCGAAATGCCGCTGATCTGAATTTCAGTGTAATTTTGACGATGCCCCTGATGCTTCTGATAATGTTTACGTCTGCGCATTTTGAAAATGCGGACTTTATCATGGCGTCCGTGGGATATAATAGTCGCAGTTACTTTTGCGCCATTAACCAGCGGTGTCCCGACCTTGATATCGCTACCGTCGGCAAGCATGAACACTTGGTCTAACACAATTTCACTACCAACGTCCGCGGGGATCTGTTCTACTTTAATTTTTTCGCCAGCGACGATGCGATATTGCTTGCCACCGGTTTTTATGACCGCATACATGGTGTATCTCCAGAATTCTTGACTACAGGGAAACATAGGATTGTAAAGAAATCAAAGGAAAAGGTCAAACCATTGTTTTAAACGATCT
>DASSZW010000091.1:0-5895 GCA_035713285.1 Burkholderiales bacterium | reverse complement strand
TGATTCAGCCGGGCAATAGCTTCCAGGCTGCCGTCGATGGGCCTCCATTCATCGGGAGTTTTGATAGAATGATCGGAATCCAGATTTATCACACCGTCACGATCTAATATTATTAATTTCATGCAGTAAATGCTCACAAATGAATCAATCCGGGATACGTTACTGTGTATTCGTAAAGCACGCAAGCCGTCGGGCCTCAAACAGGCAGTTTTCGTACGCCTGAACCGGTTTTATTGCCCTCGCTTCCGGCCCGGGTTATTACGTCGATTCGCGCTTCACGTATGCGCCGGGCGATATCGGCAGGCGGTACAGACGCGGCGATGGCGGCTACATCAAGCTGTTGCAGGCTTTGGAGCATCCGGTGCATATAATCGGGGGGATCGTATGACGCGGTTTCATATCCCGGACGACCGCGCGCATCCGCCAGGCAAGCCCGCAAAATTTCATCCAGCCGGTGCGGCCGGCGAAAAGCATCCAGCGTTTCAAACAGATCGACCAGCGCCGGGGGAGACAATTGCTTCACACGATGAATTTCGCCATGATAACGCGCCGTTATCATGGCCAGATCGCGACACTCTTTAGGCACACGCAATCTCGCGCAAAGCTGCTTGACGGGAATTTCACCGCGCCGTTCGTGGTCCGGATGCTCGGGCCATGATCCCGTCGGAGTGAGCGCTTTGCCCAGATCGTGCAACAATGCCGCAAAACGCACCGCCAGGCTATATTGCGCCTGAGCCGCATAATCCAGCACCATCAACGTATGGATTCCGGTATCGATTTCGGGATGATATTGCGGCGATTGCGGGACGCCGAACAGCGCGTCGATTTCAGGCATCAGCCGCGCTAAAGCGCCGCATGCGCGCAAAACGTCAAACATCCGCGACGGACGGGCTTCCATCAAACCTCGCGCCATTTCCTGCCACACCCGTTCCGGAACCAGATGATCGACCTCGCCGGCAGCGACCATATTCCTCATCAACTCCAGCGTTTCCGGCGCAATGGTAAAATCGGTAAAACGCGCCATGAATCGCGCCGCCCGCAATATCCGCACCGGGTCTTCCGCAAACGCGGCGCTGACGTGGCGAAATACGCGCGACTCCAGATCTGCCCGGCCGCGATAAGGATCTATGTATTCTCCGCTTGCGCTTTGCGCTATGGCATTAACCGTAAAATCGCGGCGCGCCAGATCCTCGACCAATGTCACGTCAGGCGAGGCATGCACGGCGAATCCCTTGTACCCCGGCGCCGATTTGCGTTCGGTGCGGGCAAGCGCGTATTCCTCATGCGTGTTCGGATGCAGGAACACCGGAAAATCCTTGCCGACCGGCAGATATCCCTGGGCGATCATCATTTCCGGAGTCGACCCGACCACCACGAAATCGCGATCCTTTACCGGCAATCCCAGCAAACTGTCGCGTATTGCGCCTCCGACCGTATATATTTCCATTTCCATCTCGCCTGGCAAGCAATCAATAGACATTAAGATTATCTGCCGGCACGCCCCCGAAATAGCGTGTACCTGCCGCGAGGAGTGGCCCCGTCCAGATATTCCGCTGCAATGGCTTCCAACGCTGCAGGCTTCATTCCCGGCGGCTCGGAGTATGCGCCATCGCATACGTTATCCGTAAGCATGGCGTAAAAATTATCCCGCGTCATCAATTTTTTCCCGGGCATCCATTCCATTATAGCCGCCTGCAAATACGACAACCTGCTGCCCAAAGGAATTACATGAGGCGTAACGCGAACAGTGCGGGCCACAAATTCGACCAGTTCGCGCAAAGTATAAATTTTCGGTCCGCAGACGTTATACGTTGCGCCGAATGTTGCAGGGTTATCCAGCGATTCGGTAAAGGCTCCGGCGACATTTTCAACCCAGACCGGCTGAAAACGTGCAGAGGCCTGCGCCAAAGGAATAATCGGCAATAATTTGACTATTCGGGCGAACATCGATAAAAAGCTGTCGCCACGCCCGAAAATGACGGATGGACGGAAAATAGTCGGGTACAAGCGGCAACCGCGCACAAAATCGGCGACGCCCAGTCCGTTACAATCGCTGGAACTGCCGGCAGTCCTGACCAGTTGCTCGCCATACGCTTTTGAACGCTGGTAAGCGCTGCGCGATTCGATGCTTGCCCCGAGTGCGCTCATATGCAGCAAACGCTGTATGCCGTTCGCAGCACACGCCGTCAATACTTTGTGCGGCAACATGACATGATTCTCAAAATACTCACCGCTTCCGCTCTGAGCATCCACAATTTTCCCAGGCCGGCTTTCATGCAAAATCCCAATCAGATTGATAATGGCATCCATGCCGGCGAACTGCCCGTTCAATTCGGCCTGATCGTGCACATTGCATTCTACGACATCTACTGTAGGCAATACGATCAGTTCCTTGGACCGTTCGCGATTGCGCGTCAGCACACGGACGTAGCGGCCTTGCGCCGCCAATGCCTGTACGATGGCCGACCCGACAAAACCGCTGCCTCCCAATACACAGATACGATGGAATTTCATGTTCAGCCCTGATGATGAGACAACAATGTGCACAAGAACATATTTCTTGTGCTACCGGTAACGAACTCCGGATTCTAACCTAAAACTTCAATTTAGGCAGCGCGTTGACTCGATAGTGAAACCGAAACGGGGATAAAGGGATTAAGTACGCTGAAACACAAGGATGATTTTGCCATTTGATAACAGAGCGGCTGGTTCCCTGCACGCAGCAGCCAGAATCTTGATAGCGCGGACCCCGACTACGAAACGGAAGAATAAAAACAATCTTCAGGTAAGGGCTGGCCTCGCTTGATCTGGTGACGGCTGAACTGGCTCAGTCGAGCCTGCGCTGCCGCAACGGGCCCTCCGTTGGCGTCGAGCAGCGGAGAATCGCCTGCCAGAACCCGGTTGAATTCTCCGAAACGAGCGCTGGTTTCACTGATGAAATAATTAAACCGGCGCGGCGCCCGTTTGTCGAAACGTTTGACGCTGCGGTAGAGAAACTGCGGCAAACGGCTCCAGCGCAACACATAATCGGCCCCAGCCAATATCTTGACGGCCCGGCGCGCTTGCTCGGACGGCAACAGGAAGTTCCGGCTCACCAGCGCAACGATCTCGGCCTCGCTCTCCCGCAACAACCGGGCGGGATTCGCCATCAAGTGTTTGCTTACATGAGCGTCCATCGCCCATTCGGACACCGTATGCGCCAGCATCGGCCAATCGCTCCACAAACGTTCGTGCGCAGGCACAAAATGATGGTGCGCCAGCACGTCGGCGAATAAATGGCTGTAATAACCGACTGTGAGCGCGCGCTCCGCGTCGGTTTGCGCCGACGCCAGCATCAATCGCGCATTTTGCCAGCAATGCGTATGTTCGAAAGCGCGCGTTCCGACGAAAGGACCGATCAGGGCGAGATCAGGCAGGCACGCTCCGGCCATCACCAGCTTTGGATATCTCAATACGGCGCGGCGCAATTCGACGTCCAGCAGAGGAACGCCCCAGACCAGCCATTGAGCTAAAAAAATATGCGTATATAAACCCCAGGCATTTGCATCATGCGCCTGCAATAAAAACGGGGTCCCCCAGAAAAGAATACGCATCGTTTTATTCATAAAACCGAGCATAATCCGCAATAGCGACAATATGATGATTAATTGATGAAGTTTTCATGAATCCGGAATATGGATTCCGGACTATAATAAGCGCGGGCTTACACGGCACGACAGCTCGCTACGTTATCGCACGCCCTGTTATAATTCGTCTTTTCTTCACGCCACGGATATTATGTCAGCCTTGATTTGCGGTTCCCTTGCATTTGATACCATCATGCTGTTCCAGGATCATTTCAAGCATCATATTTTGCCTGAAAAGATCCATATGCTGAACGTCTCGTTTCTGGTGCCGGAATTACGCCGCGAATTCGGCGGCTGCGCCGGAAATATCGCTTACAACTTGAAATTGCTGGACGGCGAACCGGTAATCATGGCGGCCTGCGGAGAAGATTTCGCTCCCTATGCCGCGCATCTCGACCGGCACGGCATCGATCGCCGTCACATTCTTCCCGTACCGGGCAGTTTTACCGCGCAGGCATTTATAACGACCGATCTGTCCGACAACCAGATTACCGCTTTCCATCCGGGAGCAATGAATCATTCGCACCTCAATCATGCCGGTCAGGCGGCAGGCATCAAGCTCGGGATTATTTCACCGGACGGTCGCGAAGGCATGCTGCAGCACGCGCGAGAAATGCATGCCGCAGGCATCTCTTTCATTTTCGATCCGGGCCAGGGACTGCCGATGTTCGACGGCAAGGAATTGATGCAATTCATAGAACTGGCCGACTATGTCGCCGTTAATGATTACGAAGCCGAGCTATTGCTGAACCGGACCGGCAGGACGATCCAGGAACTGGTACGGCAGGTACGGGCATTTATCGTTACGCGGGGTGAAGCCGGTTCGCAAATCCATACCGAAGACGGCATTATCGACATCCCGTGCGCGCGCGCCAGCACGGTGCTTGATCCTACCGGCTGCGGCGATGCCTACCGGGCCGGTTTGCTCTACGGCATTATCAACGGCTACGACTGGCCGACTACAGGCAGGCTCGCTTCGTTGATGGGAGCGATTAAGATCGCCTGTCGCGGCGGCCAGAATCATGCCCCGTCGAAGGCTGAAATCGAGCAACTATTCCGTGCGGAATTTGGGTATGATCTAGCCTGACAGCACACTATTTTTACCAAACGTTTTTATTTCTGTTTTATTACATCAATTCGATGGAGCTGCATATGAAAACCAATCAATTTTTAATTCTGGCTGCGATCGGCACCTTGAGCCTTGCCGGCTGCGCCAGCAACGTCGGCAGCACCGATTACAGCACCGGCCAGGCACGTTCGGTACAGGAAGTCAGTTACGGGGTCGTCACCAGCGTGAGACCGGTTACCATTCAGGGCAATAACAATCTGCCGGTCGGCGGACTGGCCGGAGCGGCAGCCGGCGGTGTTGCAGGCAGCGAAGTCGGCGGCGGCAACGGGCGGATTGTAGGCGCGGTATTGGGCGCGGTATTGGGCGGCGTGGGCGGCAACGCCCTGCAACATGACATGTCGTCGCAAAAGGGCCTGGAAATCACGGTCAAGCTCGATTCCGGCCGTATCATAGCCATCACGCAAGGCGCCGATGTGCCGTTTTATCCCGGCGACCGCGTCCAGGTATTGAGCGGCAACGGCGTTACCCGCGTGGCGCATTAATCCCTGCAACGCTCATAACGCGGTACCCCGGCCGTCAGCCGAACCGGTTTGCAACCATCACCGCTGACGGCATCCGGAACCGTACGCAAAAGCCTGTATTCGGCTGCCCCTTTCGCCGCGCTGCTTTTATCCGGTTCTCATCTTGCCTGGCTGCGCATGCCACCGCCCAGGTTTTTATCCATTTGCAGCGTTTCGAGGCCGGACTGTTCCCTACCGGCGCCGCAACGCATGGCTTCGATCAGGTTCAGATATTCCGGCGTAATATCGCCTGTCACGTAAGCGCCGTTGAAGCACGAAGTATCGAAATGCACCAGAGCCGGATTGATCTCGCGCACTGCTTCGATTAACGCATCGATATCCTGATAGATCAACGCGTCGGCGCCGATTTCCAGCGCAATTTCTTCGTCGGTGCGGCCGGTCGCCAACAACTCGCGCCGGCTCGGCATATCGATGCCGTAAACATTCGGATAGCGCACCGGCGGGGCCGCCGAAGCGAAAAAAACCTGCCGTGCTCCCGCATCACGCGCCATCTGGACGATCTCTTTGCTGGTCGTTCCGCGCACGATGGAATCGTCGACCAGCAACACATTTTTATCTTTGAATTCTATTCCTATCGCATTCAGTTTTTGCCGGACCGATTTTTTGCGCATGGCTTGCC
>DASSZW010000090.1:0-2943 GCA_035713285.1 Burkholderiales bacterium | reverse complement strand
CGGAGAAAGGCGAGACGAGCACGAATACGAGTGCCATCGGCATGAGGGCGAGCCCTGCGCCTAGAGGGCCGAGAATGCCGTTATTCTGCCACGCCAACGGCAATAGGAACAGTACGCCATACATCCCGAAAGTCATGCCGGTCGTCGCCGTCACGGCGCCGATAAACCCGCGCGAGCGGAACAGGGCGAGCGGGACCAGCGCCGCCGCACCTCTTTGCGTTTCGACCTTGATAAAGAGCAGGAATGCCAGGACGGCAATTGCCAGAACAATAAGCGCTGTAATCGCCGCATCGCGAATCTCGATGGCGGCAAGGGCCACGCCGCCGAGCGCAATCGCCCCCAGAAGCTGGCCGGGGGCATCAAAATGACGCTCCTGCGGAGCGGACGATTCCGGCGTGGTCGGCACGGCTAATGCCAATGCGGCGAGCCCAAAGGGAACGACGACGAGAAAAATGCTGCGCCAGCCGAACTGGCCGATCAGCGCGCCGCCGAGTGTCGGGCCTATCGCCAGCGCCAAGCCGTTGCAGGCCGCCCATATGCCTAGTACCCGGCCGCGTTCGGCGTGATCGGGCCATACGACGCGAATAATGGCTAATGATGCGGGTAACAGCAGGGCCGCTCCCAGCCCCGCAACGGCTCGGCCGCCAATCAGCAGCAAGACATCAGGAGCCCACGCGCAGAGCAGCGATGCCGACGTGAAAACGGCTGCGCCCATCATGAAAATGAGTCGCCGCCCAAAGAGGTCGGCCAATAGTCCGCCGGTCAGCAACAAGGCAGCGTAGGCCAGATTGTAGCTGTCTACAACCCATTGCAGGGTAGCGACGCCAGCCGCGAAATATACTCCGATCGGATGAACGGCGAGATTCACGACGGAAGTGTCGACCTGAGCTATGAGCACGGCCATGCACAATGTGACGAGGGTCAGCCATCGATGATCGGCAACACCCTGGGCGGAAGTATGGGCGTTTGTCGGAATGTGCGATTCAAGCGGGGTGCGGTCACTCATCTGCGCAGTCCTCGGTGGTTGGGGAGCGCATATTGTCGATGGTTTTATGCGTGATATGTTTCGACACGAATCGAAGCGTGCCGATTTGTTTTGCGGCTATAATTAACCGGAAAGCCGGTTTTTGCGGCTGTCATTGCGGCATCTCACGGAGATATGAAGCATGTGTCCTCTACCCAATTATGTCTCCTCCATCGCTTTCCTGATCGCGGACCCGGCTCGGGCAGCAATGTTGATTGCGCTGGCCGACGGACGCGCGTTACCGGCTGGCGAATTGGCCTATGCTGCCGGTGTAACCGCGCAGACTGCGAGCTTTCATCTCGCCAAACTGATCGATAGCGGTTTGTTGACGGTTGAAAAGGAAGGGCGCCATCGCTACTATCGCTTGGCAGGAGCCGATGTCGCCCTGGCGCTGGAACACCTCGCGGCGATCAGGCCGGTCACGCCGGCAAGCTATCGGCCGCTCAGCCGTGAGGCTCAATCTCTGGGTTTTGCGCGCCGTTGCTACGATCATCTCGCCGGGCGGCTCGGCGTCGCCGTGACGCAGGGGCTGCAAGACCGGGGGTTTATTGTTCCGGCGGCGGAGAAACAATTCATGGTCACGCAGCCCGGGATGGCATGGTTCGGCCGCAGGGGGCTGGATGTGTCCGCGCTCAAACCGACCCGTCGCGGGCTTGCCCGCCAGTGCCTGGACTGGACGGAGCGTCGCCATCACCTGGCCGGTCCGCTCGGCGTGCATTTTATGGCTGTGCTTTGCGCGTCGGGCTGGCTACGATGTTCGACGTCGTCGCGCGTAATCGAGCTGACGTCGCTGGGGCGGGCGGGGCTGGCAGATCAACTGGGAATCAGCGTGCCGCCCGCCGGGATTTAGGGTACGAAATCCGAGGCTATGCGGATGCGACTTGGGTTATTGATACCTGATTGAAAATAAGTTTCGAGGCGATGGCCAGTCCGACATCGGAGGTAGAGACGATTTGCGATGTGGCGGAAAAATGATGCCATACGCATCAGTTGTCAAAACGCTCCAACCAAATACTTGGCTTACGATGCTGATAAAAAAAGAAATCACCAGCAACTCATCCCGATTAGGCAGATAAATGAGCGCATAAGGAAATTTACGAAATAGCACCCGGCGGAATTCTTTCTCGATGCGCAAATGCCCCGAGGGGTTGCGAAGTGCAGACGCAATTGCCGCGTCTGCAGCGCAGGCGAACTCAAAACCAAGCCCCTGCGCTTTTGATTCGTACCATGATTGTGTTTCCAGAAGCTTCTGTTCTGCTTCTGGGCGAAGCAGGACTTGTATCAGGATTCAGGCGGAAATAATCTGGATCGAACCTTTTCCCACGGGACCGCGGTCGAAGGGTCCGCGCGATGGGCACACATTTGACCTTGATTTTGCTTGAGGCCAACTTTGCGACTTTGCGTGCGCCGGTATAACGGCGCGCGGATTCGACCAGTATGCGTCGTACATGTCTTTGAAGGTATCGGCAATTTCCCAGGGTGGTCATCTTTTGGCATACAGACTCAATATCTGATCTAATTTACAGCCTGATATCATGTAAAGAAGCTCATCGGCTTATAATAGCTCGTTGGACTCTATGATTTCCAGCTGACCTCATTGACTACCGATATTAGCCTTCAATGCAGCATCCCGAGCATTGCTGCCTTAATCACTGCTGCGGCTTTGTTGGCGGCATTCAGTTTGGAGATGGCGTTGCCGATATGAAAGTTGACCGTACGCTCTGAGATATTGAGGAGCTCCGAAATCTCGCCGGACGTCTTGCCGTCTCCGGTCCATTGTAGAACCTCGACTTCCCGAGAGGATAGCTGCACCTCTGTTTCGGGTAGCATTTTGGTGGTCAGGAGGCGCGACATACTGAGGTGTGCGGCCTGGGTTAACCATATCATCTTGCGCTCTTTATCCTGAAGTTCTGCTTCAG
>DASSZW010000089.1:0-15482 GCA_035713285.1 Burkholderiales bacterium | reverse complement strand
GGAAATGGACGAAATGACCCAGCAAAATGCTGCGCTGGTCGAAGAAGCGGCCGCTGCAGCGCAAAGCATGCAAGACCAGGCGGTTGCCCTGGAAGAAGCCGTGAGCATTTTCAAACTGGCTGAAACCGGGCGAGACACCTATCGCCAGGCTCCGGAAATTTTGTCGGCCAACGAACCGGAACCGATCCATCGTGCAGCTAAAAATTCCAGCGATATCGAAGGAGTCGGCGAAGAATGGAGCGAATTTTAAACAGAGGGCCTGCGCGTCCAGCCGAATCAGATATGGCCGGCATTCTGTTGCGGCAGCAGGCATCGGGATGCGGTATCGAAACCCTGCTGTGCCCCGATTGCGCGATTTCGCCTTTTCAAAATATTAATAAATACCCGTTTTTTTCAGAAAATTCGGAACGCTCGCGGAAAGACAGGCAGGTATGGTCGAAGCAGTCAGAACATCGGTAAACAGCAAAGAATTTATCTTTACCGCACGCGACTTTGCCCGGGTAAGGACCATGATCCATCAACGGGCCGGCATCGCTTTATCCGAGCATAAACAGGATATGGTTTACGGCAGATTGGCGCGCCGTCTGCGGGCGACAGGCATAACGACGTTTGCGGTGTATCTGGAGCATCTGGAACGCAATCCGGCCAGCGCGGAATGGGAGGCTTTTACCAATGCGCTGACCACCAACCTGACTTCTTTTTTTCGAGAATCGCATCATTTTCCGGTGCTGGCGAATTTTTTGAAGAACCGGACTGGCCCGATCCGTATCTGGTGTTCCGCGAGTTCTACCGGAGAAGAACCTTATTCGATTGCGATGACGGCCTGCGAAGCGTTTTCCAGTTTGAATCCTCCGGTCAGAATCATCGCCACGGATATCGATACCAATGTACTGGAGACCGCAGCGCTGGGAATTTATTCGATAGAGCGGCTGGAAAAGATGGCCATGTCGCGCATCAAACAGTTTTTTTTAAAAGGCAGCGGCATTAACGAGGGTTCGGTACGGATAAGAAAAGAACTGCGAGACATGATCAGTTTCGAACAGCTGAATCTGCTGGCGCCGAATTGGCCGCTGCAGGGTCAGTTCGACAGTATATTTTGCCGCAATGTGATGATTTATTTTGATAAAGCGGCGCAGCTGAAAATTTTGCAGCGTTTTGCACCGTTAATGAAACCCGATGGTCTGCTGTTCGCCGGGCATTCTGAAAATTTTACCAATATTACCGATACGTTTGCGTTGCGCGGTAAAACCGTATATTCGCTGAATTCTCATGCGGCATAGAAACCCGGAAAGATAATTAATGAGTTGGGGAAAGGCCGAAGAACACTTTGCAACCAATATTTATTACGATGCGGCGTTCAAATGCGATGCGGCAAAACTGTTGCCTGGTGAGTATTATTATACGGATAAGAACATGGTCATCGTTACCGTGCTGGGATCTTGCGTATCGGCATGCATTCGGGACCGGGTAAGCGGTATAGGCGGAATGAACCATTTCATGCTGCCCGATATGGGCGCAGGCGACGCCGCCAACCCGGCCTCGACTTCGATGCGTTACGGCACTTATGCCATGGAAATCCTGATCGACGACTTGATCAAGGCCGGAGCGATCCGTCAAAACCTGGAAGCCAAGGTTTTCGGCGGCGGCAATGTACTCAAGGGCTTTACCCAACTTAATGTCGGGGAGCGCAATGCGCATTTCGTACGTCAGTATCTGCGCATCCATCGCATACCGGTCATCGCCGAGGACCTGAATGATATTTATCCGAGAAAAGTGTATTTTTTTCCGCGGAGCGGAAAGGTTTTAGTTCGTAAAATCAAAGAATTACGTAACGATACGCTAGTTAAGCGCGAAGTTGAGTATGCGAGCAGGATTAAAATAAATACTGTATAGCCGGGCAATAAACGGCATCAGGCTAATGAGGTGCAAATGAAAATTAAAGTATTGATTGTTGACGATTCTGCACTGATACGCAGTCTGATGAGTGAAATCATTTCGGACCAGCCTGACATGGTGGTGGTTGGAGTGGCTCCGGACCCAATCGTTGCGCGGGAAATGATCAAGGCGACCAATCCGGACGTACTGACGCTGGACGTAGAGATGCCGAAAATGGACGGGCTCGATTTTCTGGAGCGGTTGATGCGGCTGCGTCCCATGCCCGTAGTCATGGTGTCTTCCCTGACCGAACGCGGTTCTGAAATCACTTTGCGGGCACTGGAGTTAGGTGCGGTCGATTTCGTCACCAAGCCGAAAATATCGATCAAAAACGGCATGCTGGAGTATGCGCAACTGATCAGCGATAAAATTCGTATTGCGGCCAAGGCGCAGATATCCCGGCGCGTTCCGCAAACGAAAGAAGCTGCCGATGCCTTGCCGGCCATGGCGAATCCGCTATTGAGCAGCGAAAAATTAATTGTGATCGGCGCATCGACCGGAGGCACGGAGGCGATCAAGGAATTTTTGATCCGTATGCCGGCCGATAGCCCCGGCATATTGATTACCCAGCACATGCCGGAAGGGTTTACCAAGTCGTTTGCCAATCGGTTGAACAGCCTGTGCAAAATATCCGTCAGGGAAGCGGAAGGGAATGAGCGTATACTGCCGGGCCATGCGTTTGTCGCACCGGGCCATTCCCATCTGCTGCTGGCGCGGAGCGGCGCCAATTACATGACGCAACTGGACAAGAGCGAACCGGTCAACCGGCATCGTCCTTCGGTCGACGTATTATTCAGTACTACGGCAAAATACGCAGGTAAAAACGCCATCGGCGTGATAATGACCGGTATGGGCAAGGATGGAGCTCAGGGGCTGCTGGAGATGAAGCAGGCAGGTGCGTATAATTTCGCACAGGACGAAGCTTCCTGCGTCGTATTCGGAATGCCGCGAGAAGCGATCGCATTGGGTGCGGCGCATGAAATTTCAGACATCAGGGAATTGCCGGCGAAGGTAATGCATTACTTGAATTCACAAGGAAACCGGAGTTTGCGCGTGTAGATTATGTCATGATGTCGATACAGGATTTATAGATAGTTAACAAGGAGTGAAGTATGGCTGATCCGAATACGAAGTTTTTGGTGGTCGACGATTTTTCGACCATGCGACGTATCGTGCGAAATTTATTGAAAGAGCTGGGTTATGCGAATGTAGACGAAGCGGAAGATGGCGTAATTGCGCTGTCGAAACTTAAAAGCGAACATTTTGATTTTGTCGTATCCGACTGGAATATGCCGAACATGGACGGCCTGACGTTGTTGCAGACGATACGTGCGGATTCCGTACTTGCAAGCATGCCGGTTTTGATGGTGACGGCTGAAGCAAAAAAAGAAAACATTATTGCAGCGGCACAGGCCGGTGCCAATGGCTATATTGTCAAACCTTTTACCGCCGCAACGCTGGACGAAAAACTGTCGAAGATATTCGAAAAATTAGGCAAATAAACAGTCAAATAATAAGAGGTCGGTTATGGAAGAGAATATGGGGGGAGGAATGCAAAAAGACGATACGAATACTCCGGAAGCCTTGCTGTCGAGAGTCGGGCATGTAACGCGGGATCTGCATGACAGTTTGCGCGCATTAGGGCTCGATAAAACGATACAGGAAGCAGCGCACGACATTCCCGACGTCAGGGATCGCCTGAATTACGTTGTGGAAATGACAGAAAAAGCGGCGGAGCGCGTCCTCAATGCCACGGATATGGCCATTCCCTTGCAAGAAAAAATAGCCGGCGGCGGAAACCGCCTCATCAAATCGCTGGAAACACTGGATAACGCGCCTTTTGACGAAACGGTTTATCGGAATCAAATGGCCTCCGTTTTGATTTTTCTGCGTGAAATGGTTGCTGATGCCGATGCGAGCAAACAACAGTTGATGGATATAATGATGGCACAGGATTTTCAGGATTTGACCGGCCAGGTCATCAGGAAAATCATATCTCTGGCGCACAATCTTGAAGTTCAGCTCGTGCAATTGCTGCTGGATTACGCGCCTCTGGAAATGAAACGGGAAAATGGCGCAGGGCTAATGAACGGTCCGCAAATCAATCCTGCCGGTAAAGAAGATATCGTTGCAGATCAGGGCCAGGTCGATGATCTTTTGAGCAGCCTCGGTTTTTGACTTCATTGAATCCGTTCATGATATTTCAGCGTGGAGAAAAATCAGTATGCCGGTAATGCGGTTAGTAGTACGCGAGCCTTTATTGGATACCCAGCAACAGGTGATCGGTTATCATCTTGCCTGGCCGCAGATCGACGGCATGGAAGAGGACGAAGAGGCAGACGCTGCCACATTGCTCGCCTTGCTGGAAAAAATGTTTGCTGTGCCGGAAGACTCCGGGCATAAGCTGTCGAAATATGTGCATTTCCTGTCCGCTCCCGCTTCTTTGTTGCTGCAGAATGCATATGCCGGATTGCCGCCCGCCAATACGGGATTGATCATTGAATCGGAAGATCTGCTTGATGAAGCGCTATACGCAGCGGTTAAGCTCTTGCGTAAATCCGGTTTCGGGATTTTGCTGCGAGGTGTCGATATCAAGGCATTGAATCCGAAACACCTCGCCATCTGCAGCGCGATTGAAGTCAGTTTCAATCCCGAAAGTTTTGCTGCCCAGGCGCGGATATATGGCGTATTGAAAAATTCGCCTATCCGCATGGTAGCCCGTGAAGTCAGCAATTGGGATGAGTATCAGGCCTGCAGCAAGCTGGGCTTGCAGTCATTTGCGGGATTATTTTACCTGATGCCCGTGACCGAAAGCGTAAAAGCCAGAACGCTCACCCCTTCTCAGAGTATGCTCATACAGTTAATGGAGCTGGTGAGAAATAACGCGGAAATCTTTAATATAGAAGAAATATTAAAACACGATACCGCTATCTCCTATAAGCTGCTGCGTTATATCAATTCGGCCGGGTTCGGTCTCGGATTTGAAATCGAATCGATGCGTCATGCCATTCAGGTTCTGGGTTATAACCCATTGTACCGGTGGCTTTCGGTTTTGTTGATGACGGCCGAAACCAATGCCGCATCGCAAGTTTTAATGCAGGCTGCCATTATCCGGGGGCGGCTGACCGAATTGCTCGGACAAGCGTATTTATCGAAAGCGGACGCAGAAAACCTGTTTATTACCGGCATGTTTTCATTGCTCGATCGTTTGCTCGGGGTAACCATGTCCCAGGCGCTGGAAAAAATCCAGTTACCGGACGCAGTGCATGACGCACTGATTTTGCGCAAGGGCATTTACATGCCATTCCTGAGTCTTGCTGAAGCCTGCGAACAATCCATGAATCCGTCCCTGTCTGTAGACGAAGAATTGGGCATCGATATCGATAAAATCAATCATGCTCATCTCGCGGCCTTGATGTGGGCGGAGAACCTGCAAACAAATTAAAAATACGGGCATAAGAATTTCTGTATCTTGCCGTCATTTGAAACTTTACCCTTACGGAAGAAATTGCGCGTAAAATATCCGATTAAATTTGCTGCATGAATTCATGAAAAGAACCGATCTCCATAAACAAAAAGGCCTTAAAATTACCGGCCGCATGAAACAGGCCGGCACCCCGGACCGGTTCGCGCATGAAACCCAGGTGCCGGACCGCCGCGAGCAGCGAAAAATCGACAAGGCGCAAGGCCTGGTCCCTTTTGCGGTCAAATTGAATCTTGAACTGGTCATGCGTATGCAGGAACTCGCCAAAAATCGCGGAATCAGCATTGACCAATTGACGGCAGAGCTATTGCAAAACGGACTCAGCGGTTAAACCGGAATGGAAACGATGATTGATACTGCGCCGACAGCAGCGGTATACTAAGCTTTCTTCTGTACGGTCCGGGGCCGGCCGGACCTTTCATCGGAGTCGTCATGGAGCAATGGCTGGAAGGTAGCGTAGTCAATAAAACTGTCTGGACGGAACGGCTGCTCTCGTTGCAGATCGCAGCGGACATAGAACCCTTCGAAGCAGGGCAATTCATCAAAGTAGGCCTGAAAATGGACGATGAGGTAATTGCCAGGCCTTATTCGCTGGTCAATGCTCCGCACGAACGCCCGCTGGAAATCTGTTTTTCCATAGTGCCGGGAGGGCCGCTCAGCCGGAATCTGGCCGCACTGGATGCGGGCAGTAAAATACTGGTTGCGCCGCGTGCCCACGGCTTTCTGGTGTTGAGCGAAATAGCTGCGGGCTCCGATCTGTGGTTGATGGCGACGGGAACCGGTATCGGCCCGTTTCTTTCCATCCTGAAAACCGAAGCGCCCTGGCAGCGGTTTGAGCGCATCATCCTCGTCCATGCCGTAAGATTGGCCAAAGAATTGATGTACCGCGATCTGATGAGCGAATTAGCGTCGAGATACGCAGAAAAATTCCTGTATATCCCGTTTGTAAGCGGTGAAGATACCGGTTTTGCGCTGTCGGGACGGATTACGCATGCCATCACTAGCGGCCAGCTTGAAAATCATGCAGGCGTCCAGTTTCGAGCCGCGCAAAGCCGGATAGCATTATGCGGCAATCCGCAGATGGTCAAGGAAGTGCAACAATTGCTGATCGATCGCGGCCTGAAAAAACACAGACGTTTCGACCCGGGCAACATATCCGTCGAAAACTACTGGTAAGCGGCATCGATGGGTATTTGCCATCCATTTTACGGTTCGGCGGGTATTTGCGGCGTTTTTTCCTTATCGAATCCAGTCCCATAAATCAATCCGGAAATGTCATGACAGATTTCAATCATTTTCGACTGCTTATCCGGCAATTTGCCGACGAGCGCGATTGGGACCAATACCATTCGCCGAAGAATCTGGCGATGGCGTTAATTGTCGAAGCCGCCGAACTGGTCGAACATTTTCAGTGGCTGAGCGAAGCAGATTCGCAATCGTTGCCCCCGGCGAAATTACGGCAAGTCGGCGAAGAACTCGCCGACATCCAGATATACCTGCTGCGAATCGCCGACAAGCTGAATGTGGACATGGCGGATGCGGTTGATAAAAAAATTGCCGCGAATGCGCTTAAATATCCAGTCGGTCTGGCGCGAGGCAGCTCAAAAAAATATAACGAATTTTGAACATGCATGTCCCTCCCTATATAAATATACCGTTCAGACATGCATTTTGACGTCATCGTTATCGGCGCCGGCGCAGCGGGTATGATGTGCGCCGCGCAGGCCGGGCAACGCGGACGCAGGGTATTGCTGATCGACCACGCGGCTAAAATCGGCGAGCGCATCCGGATTTCCGGAGGAGGGCGCTGCAATTTTACCAATCGTTCTATCGGCCCGGAAAATTTTCTTTCGCGTAATCCGCATTTTGCCCGTTCGGCGCTGGCGCAATTCAGCCAATACGATTTTATCAAGCTGGTCGAACGGTATGGCATCGCCTATCACGAAAAAACCTCAGGACAATTGTTCTGCGACGATAGCGCGCAGCAGATTATTGCGCTGTTGCGGACCGAGTGCGAGCTGGGCGCGGTGCAATGGATGCAGCCCGGTAACGTGCTGGGGGCCACGCGTTCGGCGGCAGGATTCAGCGTGGCTGTCGCAGAAAAAGTCCTGACGTGTCATTCTCTGGTGATTGCAACCGGTGGCCTGGCGATACCGCAATTGGGCGCGACCCCCTTCGGTTATCGGATTGCCGAGCAATTCGGCATCCCCGTCGTTGCGCCGTTGCCGGCCCTCGTGCCGTTGGCGCTGGCGCCGGACACGCTCGCATCGTTGCAGGATTTATCCGGCACGTCGCTGGAAGTGCGGGCCCGTTGCGACGGCCGGCCCGTCAAATTCCGTTCTTCCATGCTGATTACGCACCGCGGATTGTCCGGTCCGGCGGTGTTGCAGATCTCCAGCTACTGGCAGAGCCAGATTTACGGCGGCGGTAAAAAACAGCCTGTGCGCATCGATTTATTGCCGGATATCGATGCCGGTAACTGGCTGGCGGCCCATCGTCAGAGTAAATCGCCGCTCGCCGTTTTACTTGGCGAGCATTTGCCCAAACGTTTTGCGCAGGATTGGTGCAAGCGGCATGGCTGGGAAAAGCCGCTTGCCGAACACAGCAAAACCGAAATAGCCGCGATCCAGTCGGCGTTGACGGGATGGCTGGTAATGCCGGCCGGCACCTTGGGTTACGCGAAGGCGGAAGTGACCCTGGGCGGCGTCGATACGCGCGCGTTATCGTCCAAGACGATGGAAAGCAAAACGGTTCCGGGCTTGTATTTTATCGGCGAAGTGGTCGACGTGACCGGCTGGCTCGGCGGCTATAATTTTCAATGGGCCTGGTCGTCGGGCTGGGTGGCGGGGCAGTCGGTTTGATCGCGGCATGGCGCTTTCCGCCAGGGGCCGGTCAGGCCGTGTCGCCGCGATCGAACAGATCGGCCTGCTTCCCGAATCGCCCGTAACGCAGCGCCAGCGTCGGCAATACCAGCAGATTCAGTATCGTTGACGTCACGAGGCCGCCGAGGATCACGAGCGCCATCGGACCTTCTATTTCGTTACCGGGTTCGCCGCTCTGAAGAGCGAGCGGCAACAATCCGAGTGCCGTCACGGCAGCAGTCATCAGGATAGGCGCCAATCGTTCCGACGCGCCGAGGATGGCCGTCTCCAGCCCCCAATCCAGGCCGTCGATATCGACCAGATGCTCGTAATGCGAAATGAGCATGATGGAATTGCGCAGCGTGATGCCGAACAGGGTCACGAAGCCGACCAGCGACCCCAGCGACAAGTCGCCGCCGGTTGCCAGTACGATCAGTACGCCGCCGACCAGCGCGAAAGGCAAATTGGCCATGACGAGCAGGAGCGCCCGCGCGCTTTTTAACGCCAGGAACAGCAACAGGACGATGCCCGTTGCCGCGATCAGCGAATTGATCAGCAAGTCGCGGCGAGCTTGCGCCTGTGCCTCGGCATCGCCGGTGAAGGCCGCGTAAAATCCCTTCGGCATGGCAATTTGCGTGCGGATGCGTTGTTGTGCGGTCCGAACGAAATCGTTCAGCGCGGTTCCGCGGACATTGGCCGTCACCGTTTGCAGACGTTGGCCCGCGCTATGCAAAATGGCGTAACGCCCGTCGGTTTCCGCAATGTTGGCCAGCTGGCTGAGCGGCACGGTCATTCCCTGGCCATTGCGCAAAGGCAGCTTGCCGATTTGCGCAGGGTTTTGCCTGGCGGCCGGCGTTAACACGACCGTTACATTGTAGATGCGATTGCCGTCGAAGATCTGGGCCGCAGTGACGCCTTCGAAGGCTGCCTGGATTGCGTCCAGCACATCGACCGGTTCGAACCCCCAACGCGTCAGCCGGTCCTGTTTCAGCCGTATCGTCAATTGCGGTGATCCTTGCGGCGATTGTACGGTAACGCCTCTCGCCCCCGGGACCTGATTCAGTACCTGCGCGACGCGCTGCGCCAGACTGTCCAGCGTGTCGAGATTATTGCCGTAGATATTGACGACGACCTGAGCGGTATAGCCGGATAGCGTTTCTTCGATACGTTCGGCAAGAAAGGTTTTGGCGACGAAAGCCCAGCCGGTGAAACCGGCTGTCGTTTTGCGTATTTGCGCCAATATTCGCGCCTGAGCTCGGCCGTTCAGGCCGGGCTGGAGATCGACTTCGAATTCGCCCGCATTGGTGCCGTACACATCGCTGGAATTATTGGCGCGTCCGACGCGTTGCGCCACCGAGCGGATGCCCGGAATCTTCAATAACGCGAGGCTGACGCGCCGGCCGGTGTCCAGGGATTGCCGGAGCGAAGTGCCGGGAACGCCGCTCATATGCAAGATGTAATGCCCTTCGCGCAGTTCGGGGAGAAAGGATGCGTCGAGAAAGGGTAAAACGGCCAGAGCGCAGACGACCGCGGCAAGCATCACGGCAAGCACCCGGTTGGAATGCCGTTCGATGCCCGCCAATAGCGGGCGATATCGCGTTTTAAGCGCTGCGACCAGTCGCGGTTCCCGCGGCTTGAGCCCTTTGCGCGCGAGCAGCAGATAGGCCAGCGCGGGGGTCACAAACAAGGCTACGGCCAGCGAGGACAGTATCGCCAGGATATACGTGACGCCCAGCGGGGCAAACAGTTTGCCGGCGACGCCGGACAAGGTCAGCACCGGAAAAAATATCAGCGCGACGACAAAGGTCGCGTAAATCACGGCGCCGCGGACTTCGACTGACGCCCGGACGACGACCAGCGCGGAGGAAATCGGCTGCGGCAACAGCGTGTTTTCGCGCAGGCGCCGATAGATGTTTTCCACGTCTACGATGGCATCGTCCACGACTTCGCCCAGGGCAATAGCCAGCCCTCCCAGGGTCATGGTATTGAGGCTGATGCCGAAACGATGCAGAAAGATAATCGCCGTCAGCAGCGATAAGGGAATCGCCGTAGCGGAAATGAACGCCGTGCGCACATCGAACAGGAACAGATACAGTATGATTACAACCAGCACCGCCCCGAGCAATAGCGCAAAGCGCAGATGGTCGATGGCGGAAGCAATAAAATTAGCGGGGCGGAACAAATCCGGATACAAGCGGATTCCATCGGATTTTAATGCCGGTTTCAAAGCTGCGAGCGCCGTTTCGATGGCGTGCGTGACCGTCATCGAGTCGGCGCCGTACTGGCTGTCCACCATGACGATGATACCGGGTTTGCCCTGGACGGTCGCGCCGCCTGCAGGCGGTTCCGGCGCGAGCGTTACCCGTCCGATGTCGCCCAGACGGACGGTTGCGCCATTTTTTTGCAATACCGCTACCTGCGCGAGCTGTTCGATTGTAGCAGTCTGTCCATCGGTCGAGAGCGTGATGCGCTGATTACCGTTCTCGATAAATCCTGCGCCGCGTACGCCGCTCGCGCGACGCGCCATGGCCAGCACATCCTGTAACGATAACCCGAGACGGACCAGTTTTTGCGGATCGACCTGGATTTGATACTGTTTGATCTCGCCGCCGTATACGGTTACGGCGGCGACTCCCGGTATGCCCAGCAGTTCCGGTTTTAGGGTCCAGTCGGCAAAGGTACGCAAGGCCATCGGCGACAGCGTAGCCGATGTCAAACCGATACCCAGTACGGTGCCGGTACTGCTGGTCAGCGGATTCATGACCGGCGCTTTCACGCCATTGGGCAATTGCCCTGCAAGCGTGTTCAGCTGTTCGGACACCAATTGACGCGCCCGGTAGATATCGGTATTTTTGCCGAAAGTCAGCGTGATCATCGACAAGCCCTGGATCGATGTGGAGCGCATCGACTCCATTCCGAGCGTACCGTTCAGTGCGTTTTCGATCGGCTGGGTGACCAGTACTTCGACCTGCCCCGGCGACAAACCGGGCGCTTCGGTCTGGATCACGATCAGAGGCGGAGCGAATTCCGGAAATACGTCCAGTCTGGACTGGAATATCGTATAGATACCGTAGCCGAGCAACAGACATGCCAGAGCGATAATGATGCCTCTGAAACGTACGGAAAAGCGAACGATGGCGGTAAGCATGCTAATGATCTGCCGACAGAATGGAAGCGTTAATCGTCGTCATCGTCGCCTTCTTCGCCGGTTTTGATTTGCGCGCGGAATTCTTCCGAAAGCAGAAGCTGCGCGCCGCGGACGACGATCGCATCGCCGGGTTTGAATCCCTGCGTCGCATAAAAACCGTCGTTTCCGGGCAATTGCTGCGGGACGGCCCGTCGCGCAAAACGATCTTTGTCCAGCTGGATATAGGCCCATGGCTGGCCGCCGTACCAGACCAGTGCGGCGGACGGGATGAATAAAGCCTGCCGCCGGGAATTGTTACCCGGGAGATACGCAATGAGACGCGTATTGGCGGGTATCGCCGTATCGGCGCAATAAAAATAACTGCGTCCGGGTATGGCCGTATCGGATTGAGGGGCGGCCGAAATCAGCGTGGCGGCGATACGTTCCCGGTCATACGCGGAAACCCGGATTAAGGCTGGAGGCGCCAGATTCTCGCCCAGGGGCAGGGTAATGGTCAGCAGGGTTTTTTCGCGTTTCAACAAGGCGCCAAACGGTTTGGAAGACGGCGTCAGCGTCCAGTCTGCCAGCGTCTTGCCGAATTGCTGGATTATCGCGGCGCGAAGATCGGTTTCATTCATGGCCGCGGATTCGGCTTTTGCCCGGTCGGCAGTGGCGGCAACCTGAGCCGCTTGCACGGCTTTCAGGGAAACGTTCCGGTTGTCGGCATACAATATCCGGTTGCGCTCGTATTCGGCCTCTGAGGCATCGGCGGTCGCCCGGGCGGTCGCCGATGCGCCGCTCGCTGCGGCGAAACGGCTGCGATCGTCTATCAGCGGTTGCAGGTCGACGGCGCTGCCATAGGCGGTGGTTTCATGACGATAGTTGACCGGCGCCAACACGGCAGTCTGAATCCCGCTCTGTAATTGCGCGGCAGGATCGACTGTCACGACCGGCACCCCGTTTGCTTCCGATATGCCGGTGCCCGCTGCCTTGGGTGTCTTATCGCCGCCGTCTTTCTGTCCATTCAGATAAACTGTGCCGCCGAGTACGGAAAGTATGGCTGCAACGATCAGTAACCCTGTTACCGCGATAAATTTGATAGTGGGTCTGGATTTCATGGCCTGGGCGGTCCTTTACTCGAAAACGCGTTAAGCCCGGCGAACGGGAGAGGGCGCTGGATGGCGTCCTGTAATGCGCCGATTGCCTGCTGGACTTGCATTAACACTTGTTCGCGCGACAACCGGCTGATATCGAACGCTTGCTGCGCCAGGGACAGCGCCAGACGATCGGCGGTTCCGGCCGCAAAGGCATGCTGCGCCGACACAAGCTGTGCCGATTGAGCCGCTACCCCGGCATCGGCCTGCTTGAGAATTTTGACGGCGGCGCGATAATCGGCCAGTGCGCTGTCGGTTTCGCTGAATGCCTGGGCCTGCAGCCTTTTCACCCGGGACTCCGCTTCCGCGCGCAGCGCCTCGGCTTGCGCAATCTGGCCTTGATGCCGGTTAAAAACAGGCAGTGTGATTCCCGACACGCCGAAGGAAATCTGTTTTTCGCTCTCTACCCAGGCATAGCCCGGATCCAGGTGGATGTCGGGATACTGGTTGGCGATTTCCAGTTGCAAAGCGGCCTGACTGGCCTGATATCGCGCCAGGGCTGCCAGGATATCGGCCCGATTGAGCACTGCCAGGCGATGGGCTGTCGCGATATCGATTTCGGGGTAGCCGTGTTTAAAGGCATCGAAACCAAATTCGACGCCGCGTAATGCGTTCGGCGGTATGCCGATCACCGCCGCCAATTGCAGTCGCGCATCGGTTAACTGTTTTCGAACTTTTGCCAGATCGGCGCGATTGCGCATCAGCGTGATGACCGCGATGTTAGCGTCGGGCGCCGACGCTTCTCCCGCATCCGTCCTTTTGTTCAAAATGGCTACGATGCGTTCTTGCGTATCCGTAATTTGGGCTAGAACCGATTCCTGCCGTGCCAGAAAAAACAGGGCAAGCAATTGCGCGCGAACCCGGGAACCGACTTGCCATGCAACGTTGCCGATATCAAATACCGCCGCATTCGACAGCTGTCGGGCTTGCGCTACCCGATACCCCCGTTTTCCGGCGGTTTCGATGGGAATGTCGAGGCCCAGGCCAAAGGTCCAGGGCGATTGCCCTATCGTCCATGGCGAAGCGGGCGTATATTGAAACGGCAGCGAAAGTACAGGATTGGGTTTTTGGCCGGCGGCCGTTACTGAGGCCGCGGCCGAGCCCCATTTTGTTCTGGCGACATCCAGATCGGGACTATAATAATAGGCAGCAAGCGTAAGATGGTTTAAATCCCAGGTCCGTAGCGGCCATGTCATCGATTTTTGCCCGGAATGGACATCGATGTACTGTTCGAGCTGCGGGTTGTCGAGCGTACGCGATTGATAGGTTTGTGCTGTCCCGGAAAGATCCAGCGGACGATCGTGATAGCTCGCGCATCCTGCAAGCAAAGCAACGAACAGCCAAAGCAGAGCGTGAGTAAGGGCGGACGATTTCAAATTTGATGTATAAACCGGAAAGATTCGACAGTGTAGCATTGCGTCGCGGATACGCTCAAATAATGCCGCAGTCGGACGCGAATCGATTATGGTTCTTGTTACGGGCTATGCTTGAACGATTGATTGGACAATATTTTACAGAATCTTATTTTGGGCCGGTTTCGTGACCGGACCCGGCTGAATTTATCATGAGCGCATCCTCAACCGGTTTGACTTTGCATTCACGTATTGCTGCATTATTTGGCATGACGGCAAGTTTGATGGGCATTACGGTAATGCTCGGCTGGCTGCTGCATCTACGGGAAATAGTTGAGTTCAATGTTGGAAATGTGCCGATGGTTTTTAATACGGCACTCTGTTTTTTTCTCGCCGGAACCGCGCTGGCGTGGCCCGGTATCGCGCGGAAACCGAAACCGGTCTTGCAGGAAACGGTAGGCGTTTTCATCTTTGTTTTTTCCGCTGCGATTTTATTCGAATTCGTATTCGATAAAAATCTGGGGATAGACTGGGATTTCCTGCATAGCTGGCTGAATGGCGCTTCTCAATCCGGCAGGCTTGCTCCCAATGCCGCTCTGGGATTTATGCTGGTTGGCGCAACGATGTTTCTGATGAATCGCGTGAACGGAAAAATCCGCGCCCTGGCCGTGCAGATATTCAGTTTTGGTATATTGTCGATAGGCTTGTCTGGCCTGATCAGCTATTTCCTCATCCCTGATCTGTTGTACGGTTGGGCTGTGTCGGCGCGGATGTCCATTCCTGCTTCTCTGGGCATGATAGCGCTTGCCATTGCCCTCGGACTTAACTGGCGCAGTGCCGACTGGTATAAATCCCGTGCGTATCTGCAGGAAGATGAAAAAATCAATCTGATTGCTGCCGCAATTCTTACTGTAGCGATTATGACAGCCGGTATGACGGGTTTTGTGATTCAGCAGCCGATTCAGCAAGAGACGTTAAGGAAAAACCTGGAAGCCGGATTAAAAGGACGCGTTATTCTGTTTCAGACCGTTTTGCAGCAGGATCTCGCTAATGTCCAAAACGCCAGTAAAATATTCGAATATCGAGCGCTGTCTTCCGATCCCGTGCATCGACTCGCCAGCAAAAAGTTGAATTTCGTGTTAAAGAACATACGGAATTACGGCTTTCGGGCGCTGGCAGTATACGACCTGAACGGAAAATTACTGGCTATTTCGGGAAACTTTTCGAAGGCTCCGGAAATTGTCGCCAATTTGCATACGTCGATTCCGGCCCGGCTGTTGTGGGATACCAATTTATATATCGAAATTGAAACGCCTATATTCGTTAACGGAGCGCCCGTTGCTTATTTGCGGGTCGAACGCTCGTTGTCTCTGCTACGTCAGCATCTGTTCGATACCCAGGGTTTGGGCAAATCGGCGGAAATCGCGTTATGCAAAGGCGAGCGCAATTCATTGCTCTGCTTTCCGGAAGGGCACAATCTGGATGTATTCGAGGTAAAACGCCGTAACGATGTCGGGCAGAATCTACCCATGAGTTTTGCCGTGGAAGGGAAATCCGGCTTGATTTCCC
>DASSZW010000088.1:0-2794 GCA_035713285.1 Burkholderiales bacterium | reverse complement strand
GGACGAATAACCGCCTGATCATGTTGCAGCCGGCATTTGCCTGTAATAGGCATGATCCGCCCATGCCAGTAATTCCCGGTCGCCTTTGCTGTCGCCGTAAGCATACAGCGTATACGTTTCGCGCGCGCCCAGCAGATCGTTCAGCCGGCTCACCTTTTCCGCGCCGTAACAATTCTGCCCCAGCAATTCGCCGGTATACATTCCGTTATCGCTCGCCAGCCGGGAACCGACCACTTCCAGACCGCCGGTCGCTTCGGACCACGGTCGCAAATAGCATTCCAGCGAGGCGCTGACGATTACGCAACGATGACCCTGTTGCTGATGCCAGCGCAGTCGCGCCAAGGCAGAGGGACGCACGAATTGCTGCAGCCTGCCTGCTGCGAAACTCCGGGCAAGCCGGTCCACATCGCCCACCTCATTACCGCGCAAAAACTGCGTCAGCAAGCGGTTTTTAACGGCATGATTATTGATTATACCGAGCAGGTAGGCCAGCAGTCCGGGGGACAGCGCCAACATCTGCTGCAGATAACGCCGCTTGCCGGCTACCGCTTGCAAAAAAGGCAAAAACGTATCGCGGCGCGTGATGGTACCGTCGAAATCGAAGGCTGCTACGACATCCCTGCTCATAGTTTCATCCGCTTGAATACCGTTTCCGGGATCAACTTGATGACCAGCATGAGATACCGCCAGAAACCCGGCACATAGATTACGTCTGCGGATTTATGCAAGGCCGACACGATCCGTTTGCCGACGTATTGCGGCGACGCCACCAGAAACAGGCCGGGCATGCCGTAAGTCATCGCCGTATCGACAAACCCCGGCTTTACCGTGATGACGCGTACGCCGCTGGCGTACAAGCGGTTGCGCAAACCCTGCAGATACAAAGCCAAGCCGCCTTTTGCCGCGCCATAGGTATAATTGCTCTGACGGCCGCGATCCCCGGCCACCGAACCGATGCCGATAATAAATCCCTGCCGCCGCGCTTCGAGGTAATTGACGCAATGGCTTAGTATGGACGCGGCCGCAGTAAAGTTGACCAGAATCACTTCCGCTCCGCCCGCATCGAAATCCCGTGCCGCACTCTGGTCGCCCAGATATCCCATCGCCAGCACGACCCCGTCGATTTCCCCCATGCTGCTGATTACCTGGGCAAAAAACCGGGCATGATCGCTCAGGGACTCTGCGGCAAATATTCCCCACCCGGCCTTGACCCGATAGCGTATCGTCAAATCGGCAGCGATCCGCGTCAACTCTTCGGCATCGCGACCGGCGAGGTACAAATCAAATCCCTGCTCCGCAAATTCGGCAGCGGCGGCCCGAGCAATCGCGGAGGTTGCGCCGAGAATGAGCACAATCTTACGCATATCCCAGCCCCAGACGGCGCGACAGGCTGGATTCGAAGCAATTCCCGGGATCGACCGCCTGCTTTATCAGTTGCCAGTCCCGATAGCGCGGATACATGGCGCGAAACGTCTGCGCGGTCAGCACGGCGTCCTTGGCGAGATAGACGCGTCCGCCGTATTGCAGCACGATGCGGTCCAGAGTCCGCAGCAAATCGAACACGCCGCGGTCGCGCACAGGAATATCCAGCGCCAGCGTATAGCCCGCCAACGGAAACGAAAGCAGCGCGGAATTCTGGACCCCGAGCCGCTTCAAGACCGCCAGGAACGAAGGCCGCCTGCTCTGCGACAAGGCCTGCAGCAACGCGGTCACCGCGGTCAGCGCACCCGCTGCGGGAACGACGCACTGGTATTGCACGAAACCGCGTTTGCCATACAGCCTGTTCCAGTCGGAAATACGGTCCAGCGGATAAAAGTAATGATGATAGTGGGCGAAATAAGGACTGGTTTTACGTCCTTGCCGACGGTAATATACCGCATTGAAAAGCTGTATCGTCAACGGATTCAAGGCTGCGGCCGGCAAATCGAACGGCATGGAGCGGATTTTTCCGGGTGCAGCAACGCTGTGCAGGTCGGCAGGCAAATCTTCGCGTGCTGCGTGATGCGCCCGCATCAATACACTCCGGCCCAGCTGGTTTCCGGCTGCCAGGCAATCGATCCACGCCACGCTGTACTGGTCGTCCAGGGCCGGATCGGCAAAGAGCGCAAACGTCTCCGCCAGATTTTTCGCGGCATGGTGCTGAACCTGCAAATAGTTGCTGGCTATGCGCCGCAGCTTCAGGCTGATTTCGCCGATTATCCCGGTCAGGCCCATCCCGCCGATGGTCGCCCAGAACAGAGCCTGATTTTTTGTAGCGGAGCAGGTCACCCGGCTCTCATCCGCAAGGATTAACTCGAGTTCCAGGATATGCTGACCGAACGTACCGTCATGATGATGGTTTTTGCCATGCACGTCGGCTGCTACGCATCCTCCCAGCGACGCCCATTGCGTGCCGGGCGTTACCGGCAGGAACCAGCCGTGCGGCGTTATCGCCGCCAGCACCTCCGCCAGCGTTACGCCGGCCTCGGCGCGCAATACCCCGGCGGCCGCATCGAAAGCCAGCAAACGATTGACGCGCTCGGTCAGGATTACGCGCTTACCGAGAGCGGCGTCGCCGTAGCTGCGTCCCTGGCCGCGCGCAATCTGCTGGCCGGCGGCCGCTTTTAGATCCCGATAGCGTTCCGGCCGCACCGTCTCGCATTCTTCCACCGGGAATCGGCCCCAGCCGGACAAGGAACGTTTTAATATGCCTGATTGATTACCCACGAACGCTCATATCTGTTGTCATCAATTCATTCTGTACTGTACGGGACTCAACGCGGGCAACCCGCCGGATAAAAATACTTGTCGCAAA
>DASSZW010000087.1:0-7080 GCA_035713285.1 Burkholderiales bacterium | reverse complement strand
ATCCCAAAACGTCCAGGCTCAGGCTAAGCGCGCCAAACACATTTACTTTTTCAACTCCGGCGGCTTTAGCCAGTTTGGCAATTACCCCCGCGAATTCACCGATCCTGGATTTGATAGCGTTTGCAATAAGCAGCGCGGGATCTTTGGATTTATCGGCCCAGAGATCAATATAAATAGTCGTCCAGCCTCTCTTGGACATGGCAGGCAGCAAATCTTCCCTCAAAAAAGTGCTCTTTCCCGTTCGCCTGGGAGCCGCCAGGAATAATCCCGACCGCGAGTCAAGCAACCCCTTTCCTTCCAGGCTGTCACAATACGAAAGCGCCAGATCAGGGCGGTGAAAGGTAAATGGGATAGTTTGCGACATAGACACTCCGTTGAAACTATAGCATATTATAATTTATAACATAACTTATGTGATTAAATATAACTTAGCATAAGATTCTACGCAATACCCCATTAAAGCCCCTTACGTTCGGGAATTACGCCCCGGTTGAGAAAAAGCTCTGGACCATTCATGGCAAATACCTTAATAATTTAAGAACTTTGTGCACAAGTATCAATTCGAGTATCTATTCGATAGTACACACAGCGTTTTTCGGTGGTTCAGCCTGGCTGGAGAACGAACCTGCGCTGCCAACATCGGCATATTTTCAGGCAATTAAAGAAACTCGGAGAATTTGAAAGCTGTGCTGTCCGGTAAACCGCTATCCGGCCAGATGACAAAGAGCTCTTTTTGCGGCGGACTATCGGCAAAAGGGATCGCACATAACCTGCCAGCCGCATGTTCCTGCGCTACCGTGGAAGAAAGCGCCAGAGAAATACCCAGCCCCGACTGCACCGCACGCTTGACAGCTTCGGTACTGCCGAGTTGCATCGCAATGCCGATACTGCTGGCCGCCTCGCCGAAATAACTTTGCAGTAACCGTCCCGTCCCGGTTCCTGGTTCTCCGCCCAGCAGATTGCAGCCTTTGAGACGGTCTTTTTCGATCAGGGTCAATGCGCTCCATGGGTGGTCGGGAGCGACTATGACCACCAGATCCTCGCGGCGCCAAATTCTGGCGCGGAACCCGGGCCGGTGATCCCACCATTCCATGACAGCGACATCGACTTCCAGATTCTGCATTTTTTCCGCAATCTCCGGATTTGAGCCGATAATCAGGTCGGGCGACTGCATTCCGCTGTTTGCGCGCCGAAATGCTTGCAAATAGGGCGGCAGGAAATAAATCCCGATATTCGAGCTCGCTCCGATGACCAGGGCCCGGCTTTCGAACAACTGCAGCGCGCGGCGCGAAGCGCGAAGTAGAGCTTCGGCATGGGGGACGAACAAACGGCCTTCGGCAGTCAGTACGCAACCCGAATTTTTTCTGACGATCAAGACGGTTTTCAGCAATTGTTCCAGTTTGCCGACATGTTGCGATACCGCCGGTTGCGACAAGCCGGTTTGCTTGGCCGCCTCTCTGAACCCGCCGGCGTTTGCCACTGCGAGAAAGCTTTCTACATAAGCAAGGTTCATCAAACGTGACGCACTTTCCCGATTTCGTTCAGCGCATCTGCCGGCGTGTTGCCTTGCAATGCCTGCACAATGTTCCGTGCGGCCCTGAGCGCGATCGCAAGCCGGACTTCGTCTACGGCAGAACCTATATGCGGCGTAAAAACAGTTTGCGAAGTATTGTCGAGCAGAGCTTGCGGAATGGCGTGTGGCCGGTCTGGCCGGGCCCACTCTTCCATTTCGAATACATCCGCCGCATAGCCGGCGAGTTGCCCGGAAGCCAGCGCTGCCGCCACGCTTTGTTCGTCGACGACCGAACCCCGGCAGGCATTGATCAGAAAACTGCCGCGTTTCATTTGTGCAATCGTATGAGCATTCATGAGATGAACCGTCTGCGGCGTCATCGGCACCATCGGCACGACAAAATCGCTTTGCGGCAAAAGCGTTTCCAGCGTAGTTCGAGTAAGCCGCAAGGCTTGCTCGCATTCGGGAGCCAGCGGCACAGGATCGCTGTAGAGTATCCGCAATTCGTAGCCCGCCATGCGCCGGGCGATCGCTTGACCGACTGCGCCCATGCCGATAATGCCAAGCGTATGGCCGGTCAAGCCGGTTCCGTAAAGTTCCGGCCGCCAACCCTTGAACCGGCCGGAACGGATAAAACGATCGCCGTCCGGCATGCGCCGCGTCAGACTGAGCAACAGGCCGATGGTCAGTTCCGCCGTGGGGATCGTCAGCAGATCGGGGACGATACTAAACCAGACGCCCCGCCGCGTGCAGGCCTCGACGTCGAAATTGTCGTATCCCTTGAGCGCCGCGCCGACGATTTGCAGTTTCGGGCATAAGCGAAGAAACTCCTCGTCTATCCGGTCGGGCATAAAAACCATGATGGCATCGGCATCGCGGCTACGGTGCAATATTTCATCTTGCGACAATGTTTCACGGGAAAAATTCGGGATCACTTCGCAGCCTTCACGAAGGAAATCGAGCACCTCGTCATGAACCCAATGCGTAATGACAACGCGAGGTTTCTTCGTTTCCGGCATGGCAAAACTCCTGTCAGGGTTCGTTAAACTATTATTTAAAATGCTTGCGAAGGTATGCGCTAAGCCCGTCCGCAAGCGTCACCATCACGAAAATGACGATCAGGATCGCCGACACATCGCGGTATTGCATAATCCGCAGCGAGCTCATCAACTCAAAACCGATGCCGCCCGCGCCAACCATCCCCATGACAGTCGAGGCGCGAAAGTTGTATTCCCACCGATATAACGAAACGTCCATCATTTGCGGCAGCACTTGCGGCAAAATACCATGAACGACGACTTGAAAAGGAGTTGCGCCTGCTGCGCGCGCCGCTTCGATAGGCGCTTTGTCGGCGTGTTCTATGGCTTCGGCGAAAAATTTTCCTATCATGCCGATGGAATGCAGACCCAGGGCCAATACGCCAGGCAGCGCGCCAAAGCCCACCGCCGCAACAAAAATAATGCCGAGTATAAGCTCCGGTATCGAGCGCAATATATTCAGCAGGCCGCGGGCCATCTGATAAACCAGCGGGTGCGGCGTCGAATTGCGCGCAGCGAGAAAACCCAGCGGCAACGAAAAAGCAATGGCTAGCGCTGTGCCGGCCACACTCATTGCCACCGTATCGAGCAAAGGCTTAAACCATGTTTTAGCCCCGCTGAAGTCCGGCGGCAGCATGTCGCCAATCAGACCTAACAAGCTCGGAATCGCATCCGACAAACGTGAGATATCGAATAATCCCGCATAGTAACAACTTATCGTGATAACAAGCAGGATCGCTATAATTTGCAGCACCGACCGATCCAGCCCCTGCCGCTGCCGGGCCAGTATTTGATTGTAAGCGTTTTCCATCGGCTGTCTTGTTTAAAGCTTGGCGAAGTCGATCTTGAGCAAGTAGCCCAAATTACGTACGACGTCGTAATCCTTGTCGGTAACCGGACCGAAACCTTCTGCGTGGAACGGTTTTAACACTTCCGGATCCTTCAGGTTGAGAAAAGCCATGCGAATTTTTTGTTTCAATTCCGGTTTGAGATTCGAGCGCATGGTCCACGGATATTGCGGAAACGGCGCCGACACGGCGATCACTTTGACTTTGGCCGGATCGATGGTTCCGCGCTGCACCATCAAATCGAAAATCGGCTGGCTTAAGCCGCCTGCCTGGGCGCGGCCGCTTTGCACCGTAAGCGCGACCGCATCGTGCGAACCGACAAAATGCTCCCGATAATTCACGTTCGCTTTAAGATTTTTTTGCGCCAGCATATATTTCGGAATCAGATGGCTGGAAGTCGATGCGATATCGCCGTACGCCATATCCTTCCCGGCGATATCGGCAATGCTTTTCACGCCGGCAGCCACGTTGCCGATAACCACAGCCCGATAGGTGGTAGTGCCGTCTCGCTTCAATGCCGCAAAAGGTTCAATATCGCTTTTCTGCCTGGCCAGCACATACGATAATGGGCCGAAATAAGCCAGATCGATGCGGCCATGGCGCATCGCTTCGATCATCGAGGAATAATCGATCGTGACGATCAGATCAATTTTTTTGCCGAGCTGTTTTTCCAGATACTCTTTTAACGGCTGGTTAGTTTTGATGATCGCCGAAGCATTATCGTCGGGCAGCAACGCCACTTTCAATGTCGCAGGATCGGGATCGGCTGCGACGCAGGCCAGCGGCGCCGTAAATACGCCAATCATCAAGAACACAAATACAGACAGTAATTTTTTCATTTCCATGCTCCACAGTTACGGTTTGATTACAAATTGAATAACAAAGCCGCACCTTGCGGCGCAACCGGTTTTGATATGTCCGACGCAATATTCTGGCTATACAATTCGGCAAGATCGCGTTCGGAAAACTGTGCCGGCCGACCGTCCAGCACTACTTTACCGGCACGCATGCCGACGATGCGATCGGCGTAATGCCGCGCAAGCTCGACCTGATGCAAACTGACAATCGCCGTAATATCATCCTCTTTGCATATGGCATGCAACAGTGACAGAATCTTGTGCGAAGACGCGGGGTCAAGACTGGCGACAGGCTCGTCTGCCAGCATGATCTGCGGTTTCTGTACCAGCGCACGGGCGATCCCGACGCGCTGCTGCTCGCCGCCGCTCAAACTATCCGCCCGCTCCAGCGCTTTATGTAACAGCCCGACCCGGTCCAGAACTTCGAGCGCGAGAAATCGCTCGTGCCGCGGCAACGGGAACAGACTGCGCCACGCCGAGTGATAACCGAGGCGGCCCAGCAATACATTCTCCAACACGCTTTGACGCGGAATCAGGTGATGATGCTGAAATATCATGCCGGTTGCACGACGGTGCAAGCGCAATGCTTTGCTGTGATGCAGTTGGCCGATACCCGTTATCGTGATCCGGCCGCTCGATGGTCGATTCAAAAAATTAAGACAACGCAGCAGCGTCGATTTACCTGCGCCCGAATGGCCTAACAAAACAGTAAACTCGCCACGCCCGAACGCTATGGAAAGAGGATGCAATGCGGTGGCGCCGCCGGGAAATGTCATACCAACCTCGTGAAGCTGTATCATTGCACCTCCACATGAAAAGTATTTTGAATCAAAATGTATTCTTGATCACAAAATATAATATCAAATGAAGTTTAATCCGAATTTATGATGGTTATGTTTTATAAAAATTAAGTTTTTATGAAATAACAAACGAGGTAATCAGGCGCTCTGCATTGTTCTGAATCGACTGGAGAGAAACAGATATTTACGAGCTAGGAACGTCGGGATAATCTGGCAGGTTTTAATATCGAGAATATCGATGCACCCGTACAGCCTTTTTTCCGCTACGACCAAACAGACAGACCACGCGCAAAATGAAACGCGCACGGCGCAGATTAACGCGCTACGCCAACGGCTCTATGGTGGGCAAGTTCATAAAAGCCTGTTCCCGCAACGTACTGACAAAATCCCTGTGAAACGCGCGCCCGGCATCCGTCTCGCGCGCGGCGGCATACAGTCCGCTCCACAAGCCGCGCTTGGTGATCGGGCGCGCGACGACGTAGCCGCGCTCCAGATACGTCGGTATCGCCCAGGCCGGCAATGCGGCCAGTCCCTTGCGACTGGCGACGAGCTGGACGATGGCGATGGTCAGTTCGGCAAACCGGCGTTCGGGATTGATCCCGGCCGGTTTGAGCACGCGCCGGACGACATCGAGCAGGCGATCGGGTGCAGGATACGTAATCAGGACGTCGGCGGCGAAATCCCGGGCGGTCAAGTGCGATTTCGCCGCCAGCGGATGGGCGCTCGCCATCAGGGCCAGCATTTCGTAACGAAACAAGGGATTAAACACCACTCCCTTGTGTTTGCCCAGTTCGGACACGATCACCAGATCCGCTTTGTCTTCCTGCAGCAAGGCGATCGGATCGGTATGGAATCCGCCCACCAGATCCATTTCCACCTCGGGCCAGTTGGTACGGTACGCATCCATCGCAGGCATCAGCCAGTCGTAGCAGGTATGGCATTCGACCGCGATACGCAATCTGCCCGACTGTTTGTCTTCTGCCAGCCGCGCGAGGTCGCGTTTTGCCGCTTCTATTTTCGGCATGATATCGTGCGACAATTCGAGCAGGATTTCGCCGGCCGGGGTCAGTTTCAAAGGCCGGCCGCGTTCGAACAGGCTCACCCCGTAATACGTTTCCAATGCAACCAGTTGATGCGACAGCGCCGACTGGGTAAGATAAAGACGGCTGGCGGCGCGCGTAATGCTGCCGCTGTCGTGTATCGCCTCGATCAGGCGCAGATGTTTGAGCGCAAGCATATGGGCCCTTTTATAATTTCTTTTTTCATTTGCTGCATTACTTGAATAATCTTGTTAGCATAGCCGCTCTCACCATGATTTGCTCACGAACGGCCAAGCGGATCTGATATTTGTTCCGGTATGGAATACATATCCTGCATGAATATAATTCATGCAATTCAGCAAAACAATTCGTTTGCATCATAGTAGATATTACCGCAAGATGCACGCTGGCTATGCTATCAAAACAATCCCCTGGAGTATTCAATGACCACTATACATAGTTTAGGCTTTCCCCGCATCGGCAAGCATCGCGAACTGAAATTCGCACTGGAAAAATTCTGGCACGGCGAAATCGACGCCGCTGCACTCGAAGCCAAAGGCCGCGAACTTCGCGCCGAACACTGGCAGATCCAGAAAAATGCCGGGCTGGACTTCGTCAGCGCAGGCGATTTCGCGTACTACGATCAAATGCTCAACCACATTCAATTGCTGGGCTGCGAGCCTGCCCGCTTCCAGTTCGACGCAAAGATGTCCGAGCTGGACCGCTATTTCACCCTGGCCCGCGGCGTCGCCAACGAGACCGCGGCCTGCTGCGGCGGCAGCGGACAGAGCCATGCCGAACACGGCAGCTGGGCGCTGGAAATGACCAAATGGTTCGATACCAACTATCATTACCTGGTACCCGAGTTCACCGCCGAAACGCAATTCAAACTGAGTTCCGAGCGTTTGTTCGACCAGGTGCGCGAAGCGCAGGCGCTCGGCCATCCGGTCAAGGCCAGCCTGATCGGCCCCCTGACTTTTCTCTA
>DASSZW010000086.1:0-2545 GCA_035713285.1 Burkholderiales bacterium | reverse complement strand
GGGCAAAGGCATGTCGGGCGGCCTGATCGCCATCCGTCCGCCCGCCCATTCCGGTTTTGCTTCGCATGAGGCCGTGATCGTAGGGAATACCTGCCTGTATGGCGCGACCGGCGGCGACTTGTATGCAGCCGGCCAGGCCGGCGAGCGCTTCGCCGTGCGCAACTCCGGTACTTATGCCGTCATAGAAGGCGTGGGCGACCATTGCTGCGAATATATGACGGGCGGTTGCGTGGTCGTGTTGGGCGATACCGGCATCAATTTCGGCGCCGGCATGACTGGCGGTTTCGCGCTGGTGTACGATGCCCGCGGGGACTTTTCCCACCGCTATAATAATGAGCTCGTCGATATCCAGCGTATCCATACCGAAGCGACCGCTGAATACCGGCATTTCCTCAAGCAGCGCATCGAGGCCCACAAACTGCACACCAAGAGTCAACGTGCCGACTGGATGCTGGACAATTTCAGCGATATCGTTGGCCGGTTCTGGCTGGTGAAGCCGAAAGCCGTTACCCTCGACAGCCTGCTAAAAGATTAACCCGTTAACAATGGCGCACAGCGCGTTATTGAGCTATTTTCGTTAGGTGACAACCATGTCCGACGTTTTTCAGTTTATCAACATTCCGCGCCAGGACGGGGCAAAAACCCCGGCTGAAGTGCGCCGCAAGGAATACAAGGAAATCTACGCGGTCATGAAACCTGCGCAAGCCGCCGATCAGGCGGGACGCTGCCTGTCGTGCGGCAATCCCTACTGCGAGTGGAAATGTCCGGTGCATAATTACATTCCGGCATGGCTGAAACTGGTGAACGAAGGCAAATTATTCGAAGCCGCCGATCTCGCTCACCAGACCAACTCGCTGCCCGAAGTCTGCGGCCGGGTCTGTCCGCAGGACCGTCTGTGCGAAGGCGCCTGCACGCTGGACGACGGATTCGGCGCCGTCAATATCGGCCAGATCGAGAAATATATCGCCGAAGAGGCGTTTGCCGCGGGCTGGAAACCGGATATGAGCCATGTCGTCGCTACCGACAAGCGGGTCGCGGTGATCGGAGCGGGACCGGCTGGACTGGGCTGCGCCGATATTCTGGCGCGCAACGGCGTCAAGCCTGTCGTTTTCGATCGCTATGAAGAAATCGGCGGCTTGCTTACGTTCGGCATCCCCGAATTCAAAATGGAAAAATCGGTTATGCGCCGCCGTCGCGCGGTGCTGGAAGAAATGGGCGTGGAATTTCGCCTCGGCGCGGAAATCGGTCACACCGAAATGCAACGATTCCTGCAGGAATACGATGCCGTGTTCATGGGTATGGGCACGTATACTTACATGCGCGGCGGATTTCCCGGCGAGGACTTGCCGGGCGTGCTCGAAGCCTTGCCTTATCTGGTTTCCAACGCAAAACACAGTCTCGGTCTCGAAAAGTCCGGCGACGTCTTCGAATCCATGCAAGGCCAGCGTGTGGTAGTGCTGGGCGGCGGCGATACGGCGATGGACTGCAACCGTACCAGCATCCGGCAGGGTGCAACTTCGGTAATCTGCGCATATCGCCGCGACCAGAAAAACATGCCCGGCTCCAAACGCGAAGTCAATAACGCCATGGAAGAGGGCGTGCAGTTTCTATGGAATCGCCAGCCGGTCGCCATCGTTGGCAACGGCAAGGTAGAGGGCATAAAAATGGTGACGACCACGCTCGGTTCGCCCGACGACCGCGGCAGACGTTCGCCGGTGGTCGTGGAGGGATCGGAAGAAATCATTCCGGCAGACCGGGTAATCGTGGCTTTCGGCTTTCGGCCAAGTCCAGCGCCATGGTTTAGCGATATCGGCGTCGATACCGATGGAACAGGCCGGGTCGTTGCCAAAGGCCGCGCCCATAAATTTCAGACCGCCAACCCTAAAGTCTTTGCCGGCGGCGATATGGTCAGAGGCTCAGACCTGGTTGTGACCGCGGTATTCGAAGGCCGTGAAGCAGCGCAAAGCATACTGTCGTATCTGGGCGTATGGTAATTAATTCTGCCATCAGCATGCCCCATCTCAGTCGTCATTATCATGCCTGCCTTCTTTTAGATTCGCCAAATCCGACATGACCAAACTCCGAAACGACACCTTTATCCGCGCCTTGCTGCGTCAGCCTACCGACTACACGCCTGTCTGGATCATGCGCCAGGCCGGCCGCTATTTACCCGAATACAATCAGACCCGGGCACGCGCCGGCGATTTTTTATCGCTGTGCAAAAACCCGGACCTGGCTACCGAAGTGACGCTGCAACCTCTGGCGCGCTTTCCTCTGGACGCCGCCATCCTGTTTTCGGATATTTTAACTATTCCTGACGCAATGGGTCTGGGCTTGTATTTCGCCCCGAACGAAGGACCGAAGTTCGAACGTCCCTTGCGCGAAGAATGGGAAATCCGCTCCCTGGTCGCGCCGGATCCTGCCGAACACCTGGGCTACGTCATCGACGCGGTAAGCCAGATCCGTCGCGCGCTGGATAACAGCGTGCCGCTGATCGGGTTTTCCGGCAGTCCGTTCACGTTAGCGTGTTACATGATAGAAGGCG
>DASSZW010000085.1:0-4902 GCA_035713285.1 Burkholderiales bacterium | reverse complement strand
ACTGAAAGAAGGCATGGGCGAAGACTTCAGCAACATGGAACGCATCGCCAAGCTGTTGCGCTTCGCCTCGACGCATAACGATACCGACGTTCAGAATATCACCTTGAGCGATTACGTCGACCGCATGAAAGAAGGCCAGGACAAGATTTATTACGTCACCGCCGACAGTTTTGCCGCCGCCAAAAACAGCCCGCACCTCGAATTTTTCCGCGCCAAGGGCGTAGAAGTGCTCTTGCTCTCCGACCGCGTGGATGAATGGATGCTCTCGCATCTCACCGAATTCGACGGCAAGAAATTGCAGTCGGTCGCCAAAGGCGATCTCGATCTCGACAAACTCGCCGATGAAGAAGAGAAGAAGGAGCAGGCCAACGAAGCCGAAGCGTTCAAGGACCTGACCGAAAAAATCAAGGCCGCGCTAGGCGAGCGGGTCAAGGATGTGCGCATCACGCATCGGCTGACGAACTCTCCCGCTTGCCTGGTCGCCGGCGAGCACGATATCAGCGGCAATCTCGAACGCATGCTCAAAGCGGCGGGGCAAAAAGCGCCGAACAGCAAACCGATCCTGGAAATCAACCCCAAGCACGGTTTGCTGCAGCGCCTCAAAACGCTGGAGGACGACGGCAAGTTCAACGACTGGAGCCACCTGCTGTTCGACCAGGCCCTGCTGGCGGAAGGCGGACAGCTTGAAGATCCGGCAACGTTCGTGCAACGCCTGAATGCGTTATGGCTGGCGCTGTAATTAAGCTAATCGATACCTGACAATTGAATAAAGCCGCCCAGCCCGATCGACCGGTCGGACTGGCTGCTGAATCTAATCGTTAATTGCGCCAACAAACCTGCATTCAAAAGACGATGTCATGTTACGAACGATTGTCATGCCGGGTTGTGCCCGTCATCTGAAGGGCTAGCTTCAAAATTGCAAACATAATCGAAAATCATTATAGATAAATTCGCACATTCCGTTTTTACAACATTCCAGTCGTGCCATCGCGAATCAAGGTTCTTGTATTCGGATAATTCCGTGTCTTCCAAATCATAGGGCATTGCGTTGGCCAGTTGCACTTGTAATTGTTGCAGCGGCGATTCCTCACTCTTCTGGCGATAGAGCTTATCGAACGATTGCAAAGCTTTTGCCATCTGTTCTCCACCCATAAAATCGGCAAGCGCCACAAAATCAAGATAATCACGCGTTGCATTACGTTTAAGGATCAAGACCCCCTTGATGCGCAAAATTTCGGCTTCGGTCGGCACTGTAAGACGTTCGCCATGGTAATCGAGATCCATCGTTTCCAATGGTTCTTCGCGGATTAATTGACGTACTCCCGTTTCAATCCCGTCGAGGCTGCCAAGAATTTGTACCGGACGTCGAACCCGAGCCGTCTTCCATCCTGCGACCGATTCAAGTTGCGCCAGGATCTGATCGAACCGCGAACGCAGATCTGTCAATACATGGTCGGCATCTCGTGAAAATCGATGTTCGGCATGGATAGCCGATGCCGTACCGCCAACCAGTACGGCACCTGGCAAGATCCGTTGCAAGCGGGCTGCAGACGAGAGAACTAACTCCCACTCAGGAAGCGACACGATGTTTTTCGACGTAATGCATCCAGAAATGATAACGTTGGGCATAAGGATCGGAAACGTAAGGACGGCAGATACGCTCCACTTTTTCCAGCAATGACCGATCACAAAGGGCCGCGAGGCGCAAATCCACCCAATCCTGCCATCGGCCGCGAGCAATTATATCGTCGATGGCAGGAAGCGTGAAGGTCTGATGATTAAGATGCCGATGCAGCATAATTCCTGATAAATATTTGCTTACAATAGCTTGAATCCTACCGGATGCGCTGATTGAATACAATACGCATTTCTGCTCTTTTCATATGCCCGAAGCGATTTATTCCGTCGCCATCACTAAGAATAGAATGAATAGATCTTTCCGTTCCTTGAATCGTGTTAAGACCGGCCATATATCGATTTTATCATTATGTATTGTCTTCTACGCCTTATCTCCGATTCACCTCTGGGCGGATTCGTGCAGCCCTGCCGAATAGCCGTCGTTCAGTGTCCGTAAAAAAGTAATGATATCTCGCCTGTCCTGCGCGCTCATCGCCGCGACATCGCCGGCGTTTCGATTAAAGGGCGGGTCGCTCCTGTCCACGTTAACGCGTTCCGCTGGCGGAATATCGTTGAATTTTTCTGTTTTGCCGTTTTTTCCCTTGCCATAAATCCTTGCCGGCTCGGTATCGCGCAAAGCATAAAAATCCAGCACCTGATCGAGCGTATGATAAGCGCCGTTATGAAAAAACGCATGTCGCGTAGCCGCATTGCGCAGCGTAGGCGTCAAAAACATGCCGCAATAGTGCGTTTGCTGTTTGAGGTCTGTGCGATAAGGCCCGCACAGGCCCAGATCGAAATAATGCGGATCGCGGTTGGCGGGGATTTCCATATTGCGCGGTACGCCCAGCGCCTCGTATTGCATATCGGTAAATAGCGGCGGCAAGCCGTCGCGCGTAACGCGATCGAGATGGCAGGCCGCGCAATTGCCTTTATGCGGATCGTTGAAGGCTAAATAACCGCGCAGTTCCGACGGCGTAAAACGCGCGCGGCCTTGCAGCCATGCGTCGTATTTACTGCTGAACGGCCGGAAACCCGGGTCTTCGATCTGGAAACGCGAGAGCGCGAATAAAGCCTCCGCGACGGCCAATGTCGGTTCCCGGAATACGCCGGGGCCGAACAGTTGCACGAAATCCGGCGCATATGCAGCCTGCTTCAGTTTGGCAAGCAGTATCTCCGGCGTACCGCCATCCATCTCCAGCGGATTGAATAGCGGCCCTCCGGCCTGCTGTTGAAGCGTATTCGCACGGCCATCCCAGAACAGTCCGCCCACCGGGACCAGATTCCCGGCAGCCGCCTTCGTCCCGAGCGCGGTTTTCTGCGCATGCTGCGCCTGTATCCCCATGCTTGCCTGTTGTTGCAGGTTGACGGATTCGTTTTCCGGATTGTCCGGACCGATACTGAAGTTGGGCTGGCGGTATAAATATTCCAATGAAGGGACCGCACGCACGCCGGCGCGATGCATATCGCCGCCGCCCAGTTGCACTGAAAGACGGTTGGCCGGCGCATAGGCATGACCCGGATCGTGACAGGAAGCGCAGGACAATTTTCCAGAGCCGGAAAGACGCGGGTCGAAAAACAGCTTACGCCCCAGTTCCGCCACCGCGCTGAGCGGTTTTACCCGCGGAAAATTGATGTTCACTACATCGGGATTGGCGCCCTGTGCGAGCAAAAAGCTCCCGTGCGGCTGGTCAAGCCAGCTTTGCAGGGGTATCGGACTACGCAGGATCATCAGGATAGCTACAGTCAATGCAAGCAGCACTGCAGCTATCCAGGCTTGACGACGGAACATCAGTAAGACACGGGCGTCGCGCTTCCAGCAGGCGGAGCATTCAGAACTTTACCCAGGGTCGGATCCAGATACAACGCAGGGGTATTGCCGCTGCCAGTAAAGTCAAACAGATCCATCATCGAACCGGCCGTCGCATCCCACGAACCGCCACCCAGACGCTGACCGCCGAGCCAGTTATCTTCGATGAAACGCGCAACGGAAGACAGGGAAATCTGGACATGGCTGACATAATTCTGCTTGGCCCACGGGGAGATGACAATGAGCGGTATGCGCGTACCCGGACCGCAACGGCCATTTACCGGCAATCCGTTAACGCCCGGCGACTGCGGTTGAGTCGTGGCGCCGCTTCCGCATAAACCGGGGCCATTGAGTTGATCGGCTTGAGGATCGTAAGAAAAACTCGTCGTGGTGGCAAAAGCATGGTCGTACCAGCCGTCGGAATCGTCGTACGTCACGATCACCACGGTATTTTTCCAGTCGGGTTGCTGCTGGAGGAAATTCACGACCTTGGTGACGAAAGCCTGTTCGTCCAGCGGGTCGGAATAGCCGGCATGACTGTCCTGGTAAGCCGGCGCTTTCAGAAAACTGACCGAAGGATAATTGCCCGCTTCAACGGCCGCAAAAAAGTCGTTCATGCCGTATTGATGGTTCGCCGGTTCAGGGGTAGTGCCGTTGGCTTCGAAAGAATAACCGATGGCCGCAACGCTGCTGGGTCGCGCGTGAGTAGGATTTGCCGTGTTAACATCGTACTGGAACCAGTTATGATGCGGGATATAGTCGGTAATAATACCTCGCACCACATCGGAATACGTGCTCCGATTGCAGCCGGTAGTACCGTTGGCGTTCGTGGTCTGGAGATTGAAACCGCCCATGAATCCGCCCCAGGTGATGCCCTTGGCATTCAGGAGCTCGCCGATGTTCTTGCCGCTCATCATTACCTGATTGCTGGCGTTCGAGCATAAATCGTGGCCGGGGTCGACGTCATTGATCAGCGTATACCCGCCTTGACCGTCGTTTATATAAAAGGAATAGGCTGCGAGCGTAAACGGAGCTTTGGTTGTCACGACGATCTGCATACCGTTGGTCTGATCGCCGACGACCTCGAGCGCCCCCGGAGTAGAAGGGCCGTAATCATCGGTAAACGCATTGTCGCTCATCGCAAAATGCTGTGCGTAGTTCCACAGCGCCGTGACGGTATTGCCGTCGTAATAACCCATGACCTGTCCCGTCGTGCCGAAAGCTCCAACGCCGCCGGTAGTCGCAGCCCCGGTATATTTCGGAAACAGGTCCAGCAAGCCGTTGTCGTAAGCCTGCTGTTCGGCAGTGTATGCATGATTTTGGTCGGCCGTCGCTGCTTGGGTCGGATCGAGCCGGAAAGGATTCGCTGCGCCGGCACCGTTGGCGGTATTGGTGTAATTGGGGTTATTGGCAAGCAGATTGGCGCTCACCAGATTATTTGGCGTGACCGTACCGGCTGCTGCAGTAAAAACCGG
>DASSZW010000084.1:0-8436 GCA_035713285.1 Burkholderiales bacterium | reverse complement strand
TGCTTATTTCATCAGCGCTTTTTATCGGCAGGCTAACACTGAAACATGACATGGATTTGACCAGCCTGCTGCATATTTTAAGCGTGGTGGCGATTACGGCATTGTTTCTTCCCTCGCACATGGCCGGCGATAATGGTCTTTTTCCAATTAATGGTGTGTATTGGAGCCTTTTTTTTGAACTGGTAGTAAATTTTTTATACGCGGCCATAAGGCCTGTTCTGAATGATTATGTCTTAACAGCGGTTGTTCTTGTTTTTGGGGTCTTGATGGCACGATCCTCGTATTTGAATGGAAACCTGAACACTGGTTTTTATTGGGAAAAAGCTTCATTGATTGCAGGTTTCGCGCGTTCGATTTTCGGTATTTTTTCAGGGCTTTTATTGTTCAGGCTTCATTCCAGGTTTAAATTTTTTTTGGACAGGCCTTACGTAGCATGGATAGCTGTTTTGGCTATAGCGATCGTTTTGGGGTCGCCCAGTGTCGAAGGCTTTAATTGGGTAATCGATGTGATTTCGGTTGCCATTATATTTCCCGTAGCGGTACTGGCCGCTTCGCAGGGCAAGGGTATTAAATTACAGGGTTTGCTGGTTATGCTTGGTTCTGCCAGTTACCCCGTTTATGTGCTGCATATACCTATCGGTGAAATTCTGGCCTATCCAATTAAAGGAACGATACATACATTTGCTCCACTTAGTGGGGTTGTTCTCGTTTTAATTCTTATTGCACTCTCGGTCTGGCTCGAAAAATATTATGATATTCCATTGCGTAAACGAATTTCGAATTATTTTTTCAAGAAAGACAGAGTAAAAACTGTGAAAACAGGGTAATCGTGTCAAACTGTAGCGAAAGCATTTCCTGCTATCAGAGATAAGGTCTGAAACAATAACCGGATACCTTATTCAGCCAGCAACCTCCGCACCACTTCCCCCGCCAGCATCAAGCCGAACAGCGCCGGCATGTAACTGATCGTGCCGTTCACGGCCCGGGCGCGACCGGGGCCGTCTACCGCCACCGGCGGCAAGGGCGCACTGGGCGGTTCGTCGGAAAATACCGTCAGGATGCCGGTTTTGATCCCCGCTCTATGCAAGCGCTTGCGCATGATGCGGGCGAGCGGGCACATTTCGGTTTTGCTGATGTCGGCCAGCCGGACCCGGCCCGGGTCGAGCCGGTTGCCCGCGCCCATGCTCGATGCGACGTTAAGGCCGCGTTTGAGGCTGCTTGCGATCAGGGCTACCTTGCAATTGAGCGAATCGATGCAGTCTATGACGTAATCGGCGTCGCCGGGGACGTATTGCTCCACGTTTTCCGTATTCAGGAAAATCGGGTGGGCCGTCAGTATGCATGCGGGATTGATGTCCAGAATGCGCGCCTGCATCAGGTCGATTTTGCGTCTGCCGACAGTCGATAGCAGCGCTGGCAACTGGCGATTGATATTGCTGATCGCGACGGTGTCGTGGTCGATCAGCGTGAGTTTGCCGATGCCGGCGCGAGCCAGCGCTTCCGCGCAGTAAGCCCCCACGCCGCCGAGGCCGGCGACGAATACATGCCGGCTTGCAAGCCGCGCAATGCCGGCCGGTCCGGTCAGTATCCCGGTGCGTTCGAATTGCGGCGGTATCGTCATGATGCGGGCAGGAACAGGCCGAGCAAGTCGTTTAAAAAACGCCGGCCCAGAGGCGTCGGCGCAATGCGGAGATGATCGCGCTCCAGCAGCCCGCGTTCTTCGGCTGATTTCAGCTGCGTTTGCAATGCGGTGATGGGCAAGCCGGTACGGTCGGCAAACAGGCTGACAGGAAAACCTTGGTTCAGCCGCAGCGCGTTCATCATGAATTCGAAGCCGAGGGCGGAAGGTTCCACGCGGCTTTCGGTCTGCACGGGATTGCCGGCCAAGGTCTGCTCCATGTACGCGCGCGGATGCTTATGCCGCATTTGCCGGATGACGCGGTCGTGAAAAGACAGTTTGCTGTGAGCGCCCGCGCCTATGCCCAGGTAATCGCCGAATTGCCAGTAATTCAGGTTGTGCCGGGCTTGGCGTCCGGGCAGAGCAAAAGCCGATGTTTCATAATGCAGATACCCGGCTTCACCGAGTTGTCCTTCTATCATGAGCTGCATGTCGGCAGACAGGTCGTCGTCCGGCAGTTCGGGCGGCCGGGAATGAAAAGGCGTATTGGGCTCCAGCGTCAGGTGGTAGCATGACAGATGCGGCGGCCGGTATCCGATAGCGGTCGTCAAATCCTGTTGCGCCTGAGCGAACGTCTGGTTCGGCAACGCGTACATTAAATCCAGGTTGTAATTGTCGAAGCTGGCAGCGGCGACCGCTATGGCGTCGTGCGCTTCTTGCGCGCCATGAATCCGGCCCAGCGCCTGCAAGTGCTGCGCATCGAAACTCTGTATGCCCAGCGATAGCCGGTTGACGCCGGCGGATTTGAATTCTGCAAATTTGACGGCTTCCACCGTGCCCGGGTTGGCTTCGAGCGTCACTTCGGCAAAAAATTCCAGCCGGACCAGGCTGCGCACCATGGCCAGTATCCGGTCGATGGCAGCCGCCGAAAACAGGCTGGGCGTACCGCCGCCGAAGAAGATGCTGTGTATGCCGCGACCCCAGATCAAGGGCAGCGCACTTTCCAGGTCGCGCTCCAGCGCGTCGACATAGCGCTGTTCGGGCAATTCTTCCGGCGCATTATGCGAATTGAAATCGCAGTACGGGCATTTCTTGACGCACCACGGGATATGGATATACAGCGATAAGGGAGGCAAAGCGGTAAGAACGGGTTGCGTCAGCATTGGCACGGTTTGTTCAAAGATTTTTGAGTTGAGCGGCAAGACTGGCCAGAGCGCGGCTGCGATGGCTGATCGCGTTTTTTTCGGTCATGCCGAGTTCGGCGGCGGTTTTATCCAGTTGCGGAATATAAAAGTGCGGATCGTAACCGAAACCGCCGGCGCCGCGCGCGTCGTCGATAATTTCCCCGCGCCACAGACCTTCGGCGATCAGTGGCTGCGGATCGTCGGCGTGGCGCAGATAAACCATCACGCAGTAATAATACGCATCGCGTTGTTCTACGCCGGTTAAGGCCGCGATCAGTTTGGCGTTATTGGCCGCATCCGAACCGGGGTGGCCGGCATAGCGGGCGGAACGGACGCCCGGCGCACCGCCGAGGGCGCTTACGCACAGGCCGGAATCGTCCGCCAGCGCAGGCAGTCCGATAGCTTTCGCGGCATGGCGCGCTTTGCCCAGGCAGTTTTCTATAAAGGTCGAATAGGGCTCGTCGGCTTCCGTTACTGCAAAACGGGATTGCGGCGTCAGCGCATAGCCCAGCGGCGACAGCAGGCTGCTTATTTCGCGCAATTTGCCCGCATTATTGCTGGCGATCACGATCGTCCGGTTCATCAGCTCGATAACACCGAATGCTGCAAGGCGAGTAATTGCGTGATGCCGTGCTCGGCGAGATCCAGTAACGTATTCAGCTCCTGCCTGCTGTATGTCACGCCTTCGGCCGTGCCTTGCACCTCGACCAGTCCGCCGTTGCCGGTCATGACGACGTTCATGTCGGTATCGCACGCCGCGTCTTCTTCGTAGTCCAGGTCGAGTATCGGCGTACCTTGATAAATGCCGACCGATACGGCGGCGACGAAATCGCGGATCGGCGTCTCGAGCAGCAATCCCTGGCGCAATAAATGGCTGACGGCATCGTGGGTGGCGACGAATGCGCCGGTTATCGATGCCGTGCGCGTCCCGCCGTCGGCCTGGATTACGTCGCAATCGATATGCAGCGTCCGTTCGCCGAGCAGGTCGAGATCGATGGCGGCGCGCAGCGAACGCCCGATCAGCCGCTGGATTTCCTGGGTGCGCCCCGACTGTTTGCCGCGGGCGGCTTCCCGATCCATGCGGGTGTGCGTGGACCGGGGCAGCATGCCGTATTCGGCGGTCAGCCAGCCCTGGTTTTTCCCTTTGAGGAAGGCGGGCACTTTTTCTTCTATGCTGGCGGTGCAGATCACTTTGGTATCGCCGCAGCAGATCAGCACGGAACCTTCGGCATGACGGGTGTAATGTCGCGTAATAGTGAAATGGCGCAACTCTTTCGCTGCGCGCTGGCTCGGTCGCATGGTTTTCCTTATCGGTTGTTTTCGGAGAATTTTTTGATCGTGTTCTGAATTTCCGCAATGACGCGTTCTACTTCGTCTTCGGCCAGGTCTGCCGAACTGGGTGTAAACGTATCCATTTTGGTGGTAAAAGTATTGATCGGCATGGCGACGGTCGAAACGGCCTGCCCGTCGTTGGTATTGTGCGATTCCCAGGTCATCGCGATCGCCGACAGATTGTCGCCGTGGCGGCCGGCGCGCAATTCCGCATGATCCATGAGAAATTCGATGGCGCGCGCCAGCGGAAACCGGCGCAGTGTCGTCGCGACCTGTTCGGTCGTGAGCTGGCTCCATAGCCCGTCGGTGCAGATGAGTATATTATCCTGTTCGGTCAAGGGGATGGGGCGGGAAATCTCGATTTCCGGCACCAGATAGCCGCCGAGGCAATTATAGACCTTGTTTCGATCGGGATGGTTTTTCATGTCTTCTTCGGTGATCAAGCCGTCATCGCACAATTGCTGCACGGTCGAATGATCGCGGGTGCGAGCTACGAGCCCGTTATCGCTGAACAGGTATAAACGCGAATCTCCGACATGCGCCCACCAGGCGGTATCGTCCTGCACGACGCAGGCTACGCAAGTGGTGTGCGGCGCTTCCGGAAGGTTTTCCTTGCGCGCATATTCGTTGATCGTGTCGTGGGCGCGTTGAATGGCGCCGTACAAAAAATTGACCGGATCGCGCAATTTCGGCCGCGTATGGCGCTGAAACGCTTCCGCCAGGATTTTGACGGTAAGCTGCGCCGCGATCTCGCCGTGCTGATGGCCGCCCATTCCGTCGGCGACGACCATCAGCAATGCATCGCGGCTGTAGGAATAAGCGATACGGTCCTGATTGTAACGACGTCCGCCTTGACGGCTGGCCTGATAAATTGAAAAGCGCATGGGATAGTTCCCCGGAAAATTAGAAAATATCCTTGTACAAGGTATTGCGGATACTTTCCAGGATGGTCGGCGGTTTGATAACCAGGTCGGTCGTTTCCATAATCGCCTTTTGCAATGTAAAAACGCTTTGAGGGCGCGCCAAATGGTCAAGCTGTAAACATGAGTCTATAATTGCCAGCATTTCCGGAGCGTATCTGCCGCGCCACTGCCTGGTTGCCGGCATCAATTTATCGTTTGTCAGCCGGGCGTCTGCCGCGCTGGGAGCGCCCCCCGCCAGACAGGCGTACATCGTTGCCCCTATGCTGTAAATATCCGTCCACGGTCCCAATAAAGCCGGATCGGTATACTGTTCCGGCGCGGCGAATCCGGGGGTGTACATGGACATCAGTTTAGGTTGCTCGATGGCGATGGTTTGCCGCGCCGCGCCGAAATCGATCAGGACCGGCGAACCGTCCATGCGGATATAGATATTGGAAGGCTTGATGTCGAGATGCAGCAGCTTCTGCGCGTGAACTTCGCGCAGGCCGTTGAGCAGTTCCGCGAAGATGCGGCGCAGAAAGGATTCGCGGATGTCCGCGCGATGCGAGCGGATATATTCTTGCAGGGTTTTGCCGCGTTCGTAGCGCATTACCATGTAAACCGTATCGTTGGCGCGGAAAAAATTTTCCACCCGGACGACATTCGGATGCAGGATGCGCGCCAGCGAACGGCCTTCTTCGAAAAAGAAGCGCATGCCGTAGCGGAACGACTGAACGTTGCTTTCCGTTATCGGTATGACGGCATCGTTTTCGCCTCGTTTAACGAGATTGGCGGGCAGGTATTCCTTGATCGCTACCGCCTGGTCCTTTGCGTCGTAAGCCAGATAAACCAGGCTGAAGCCGCCGCCGCCGATTTTGCGCACTATGCGATAATCGTTGAGTTGATAGCCGTTCGGGAGGGCGTAGGTAGAATGGGAAGCCATGCAAACGTTTTATCGTGAGAACCTGGCGCCTGCCGTACTTAAAGGAAATCGGCTGCAACCGCTTTGCGGTTTGCCTGCTTGAAGCATTACGCTACGATTTTTCAAGTACGGCAACCTCCTGGCTCATAATTTAAATGATCGGATTACTGTAACATAAAATATAAGGCATTAAGTGATGAATAGTATGACAGGTTACGCAGCGGCGACCGGAGAATTTTCGGGGATGAGTGTAAGTCTGGAATTGCGGGCTGTCAATTCGCGCTATCTGGAGATCAATTTCCGCATTGCCGACGAACTCCGTTCTCTGGAGCCCCTTTTGCGCGAACGGTTGCAGCAATCCATGCAGCGTGGCAAGGTCGAATGCCGGATCGCTGTTTCTGATTGCGAAGCGTCAGCCGCCGGCAGCGAATTGAATCCGGATATCCTGCAGCGACTGGCGCGCTGGACCGAGCAAATCCGGGCCGATATTCCCGATGCCGCGCCGCTCGCCGTCGCCGACATTCTGCGTTGGCCGGGAGTAATGATACAGCAGCAGACAGAACGCGATATGACGGCTCCGTGTCTTGCGCTGCTCGATCAGGCGCTGCCGGCGTTTGTCGCCAGCCGCCAGCGGGAAGGCGCCAAACTGGCGCAGTACATAGTCGAGCGGCTGGACGCCATGCAATCGAAAATAACCGAACTCGAGCCGATGTTGCCGGAACTGATAGCGGCGTACCGGCAGAAACTCAAGCTCCGCTTTGACGAATTGACGGCCGATGCGGATAACGACCGGATCATGCAGGAAATAGCGTTATTCGCCCAGAAAATCGACGTGGGCGAGGAAATGTCGCGTTTGCAGGTGCATATCCAGGCGGTGCGAAGGATTTTGCAGCAGCGCGGCGCGATAGGAAAAGAGCTGGATTTTTTGATGCAGGAACTGAATCGGGAAGCCAATACGCTGGGCTCCAAGTCGGTCAGCGTGGAAACGACCCGGATTGCGATGGCGCTGAAAGTGCTGATAGAGCAAATGCGCGAACAGGTGCAGAACCTGGAATAAGGATCCCGCTTTGAGCTGCGAACGGCCGACGCGGACGAATCGATCGCGTGGGATCCAGTCATCGGCTGAGCGGTTGCTGGCCGTTGGCAGTAACTGATATCCGCCTGCAGGTTTTCCCTGTTCAGGCGTGCCCTGATTCGGTCCGGGAAGACAATTGACTTCATGCATCAATTGCTTGCCTGCCGAATCATTCATTTCCGAAAAAATTTGATTAAATTATTAATAACGCTCAGACTCCTGGATTGGTAGCGGACGGGAGTACGCCTGACCATTACGATTAATATAAAACACGTTAGAAGTATTACCGGGGAAGACATGGGTCTGGATGTACGCACGATCATGGTGATGTTCGCGGTGCTGGCCTTTATGTTTGCCGTCCTGCTTGAAGTAGCCAGGCTGCAGGCGGGTGATATCAAAGGCATAAGGCATTGGGCGATCGCCAATCTGTTTATCGCCCTGGGATTCGGTCTTGCCTTCTTTTACGATACGTTTGCGCCGGGATATCGCTGGGCAGTCGTGGCCGGTTCCACGCTGATCGCCTGGGCGATCAGCCTGCAATACTGCGGAATCCAGGCTTTCCGGGGGAAGTCGCCGGACTGGCGCACGGTTGCGTTGCCAGTGATCTGGATCTTTGCGCAAAGCGTGTGGTTCGCGGTGCTGCATCCGGATGTCGGCGTACGGTCCATGGCGAATTCCCTGTTGTATGCTGCCGGTTTCGCGGCCTGCGCCCGCGCCCTTTTCGTCGATGTCGACCAGCCGTTGAAAACGGCATACCGGTTTACCGGCTATTCTTTCGCGGTTCTGGCGGTATTGTTGCTGGTACGGATAATGGTGATAGGGTTCTCGCCAGCACATAGCTATACCAGTCTCTACTCGCAGATTCCTGTCAATCCCCTCGCCTTTTTCCTGGGCGGCATCCTTCAGCTTTTTGTGACGTTTGGATTTGTACTGATGCTGAACTACCGGCTGGTTGCCGATATGCAGAAACTGGCGTCGCGCGATATCCTGACCGGAGCGCACAACCGGCGATGGCTGGAAGAAGAAGCCGTATTGCTCTGGGCGCGGCATTTGCGCACCGGCGATACGTTGTCGGTCATGCTGATCGATATCGACGATTTTAAACTGATCAACGACTGTTACGGTCACCCCGCCGGCGATGAGGTTTTGCGCCGCCTGGTAGCGATTGCGCAAGGGACCATTCGTACCGATGATTTTTTTGCCCGTTACGGCGGCGACGAATTTTGTATTTTGCTGCCTTCCACTACGCAAGCGGAAGCGTTGGTGCTGGCTGAGCGTTTGCGCAGTGCGTATGTGGCGTCGGATTACCGGTTTAACGGCAAGTTGCTGGCGAGCACGGTTACTATCGGCGTCGCAGATTGCATGCAAGGCGCTCGGACTTTTGCAGAACTGGTCGCCGCAGC
>DASSZW010000083.1:0-10717 GCA_035713285.1 Burkholderiales bacterium | reverse complement strand
CGTTACGGCGATTATCCTGCTCTGTGCGTGACACGCGGCGGCCAGAAGCAAATTGTAAATGGTGTCGTCGGCGTGATCCGGACCGCTGGGTACCCATTGCGCCGGTATCGAGCCGGGTGCCGATTCCCCCTCGAATTCCGTTGCGTCGGCCGATTCGTGGCGGCCGCAGGCAAACAGCCAGTCCCGTTCGAATTGGGCGTGCGCCTGTACGGCAAGCGGACCTTCGATCACGAAACTCAAATCTATCCAGGCGGGTTTGCCGGGGCGGTCGATAAAATATTCGTCGGCCAGATTGCGCCCGCCACTCCATAGTTTGCGGCGGTCCGCCAGGGCGAGCTTGCGATGGATGCGCAGATTGGTGCGGCCTCGAATCGGGTTGTGCAGTATGGGCATGAAACGGCGCACCAGCACTCCGGCGTCTTCCAGCCGCCGGATCTGTTTGCGTGGCGTTCCCATGCTGCCGACAGCGTCGAGCAGCAGACGGACCCGGACGCCGTTGTCAGCGCAGCGTATCAGCTTGTCTGCGATTTTTCCGCCGATGGCATCGTCTCCGAGCAGAAAGGTGCAGATGTCGAGTTCGTGTCTCGCGGAATCGACCAGGTCGAGTAACTGCCGCCATGATTCGTCGCCGTTTTTATGTAAGCGCACGGCGGCGTTGCCGGTAAGCGGTTCAATGTCCATTGCTTCGAGCAGGCGCGTCGACCAGGCCGGCGCGGAAGGATTGGGCGATTCTGCGACCGGAGCGACGAGCCTGTGGGGCGGACGGGGAAACTTGCGAGTGCCGAAGAGCAGGAAAAGCGGGATCCCCGCGTAAGGAAATGCCGTAATCGTCACGACCCAGGCCAGCGCTACGGAAGGACGGCGCTGCTGTTTACCGATGCGGGTGGCCAGGACGTAGATCAGCAGTCCGGCTGTAACCGTAATCACGTGAATCAAAGGCGGCAGGGAAGCCGGCGCTGAAATTGTCATAGAATATCCTGAGCGGGCAAAAGGAGACGAGACGGCCAGGGAACGATTTTCCGAAATCGGTAAATCCGGGCTTGCGGGAAAACAGGCAAATCGTTAAATTTTCGTTAAATTTTCTTTTCGGCGGACATGGACAGGATTATATAGACAGTTGTAATGCTGCTGTCAACTGAACGCATGCTAGAATCCGGCAACCGGTACGGTTTTGCATAACACAATTACAAATCGGTATTCCGGCAAGGAGGAATGATGAGCATTGCAGATTGGTGCATTATGGTAGCGGCTGTTTTGCCGTATTTCTGGGTGATTCTGGCCAAAGCCGGGAAACATTACAACAACGCCGCGCCGCGCCCGCAGCTGGAACAGGCCGAAGGTTACAGGAAACGCGCTTTCTGGGCGCAACTGAATGCGTTCGAAGCATTTCCGCCCTTTGCCGCCGCTGTCATTATCGCGCAACTGCACCACGTCGCGCAGCCGACGGTCGATGCGATGGCTTTAAGCTTTATTGCGGCACGCGTGCTCCACGCCATTTTTTATCTGCTGGATCTTGCGTCTTTGCGTTCGCTGGCCTGGGCGAGCGGTTTTGCGCTGGTTATCGGTTTGTTTGTTCTCTCGGCGCACGGCTGATATTTTCGCGCTTTACAAGCGGGCGGCATGAAACCGGAGATGGTCGGCGACGAAGGTCGAAATAAAATAATAACCGTGGTCGTAATTCGCCTGCCAGCGTAATTCCAGATTTTGTTGAGCCTGTCTGCAGGCCTGCTCGAATGCATCGGGGAACAGCTGATCGGGCAGGAATTTGTCCGCCAGCCCCTGATCGATCAGAATTCCTTGCGGGAAGGGATTGTGCAGCGTTTCCATCAGCGCGCTCGCGTCGTATTGCCGCCAGTCCTGCCGGTCGTCGCCGAGATACGCCGCGAAGGCTTTTGCGCCCCACGAACTTACGCTCGGCGCGCACACCGGGGCAAAAGCCGATACCGAACGAAACAGGCCGGGGTTGCGCAAAGCCATCACCAGTGCGCCGTGGCCGCCCATCGAGTGGCCGAATATTCCGATTCGGCCTGCGTCTGCCGGTAAAGCCTGCACGACCAGCCGGTAAAGTTCCAGTACATAGCTGTACATGCGGTAGCGCTGCTTCCAGGGCGAGCGGGTCGCATCGACGTAGAAACCGGCGCCGGTGCCGAAATCCCAGCTGTCCGTTTCGCCGGCGATATCTGCGCCGCGCGGGCTGGTGTCCGGCGCGACCAGCATGATGCCGAGTTCCGCCGCGACCCGCTGCGCGCCAGCCTTGGTCATGAAAGTTTCCTCGGTGCAGGTCAGTCCCGCCAGAAAGAATAAAGCTGGCACCTTGTTCGTCCGCGCTTGCGGCGGCAAAAAAACCGAGAAGCGCATGGGCAGGCCGATTTCGCCCGACGGATGCGTATAAAAATGTTGCCAGCCGCCAAAACAGGCATGTTCGCTGATCAGTTCAAGCATCGCCGCTTCCTTAATAGAGTACCACCGAGCGGATCGATTCGCCGCTCTTCATCAGGTCGAAACCTTCATTGATGCGCTCCAGCGGCAGGATGTGCGTGATCAGGTCGTCGATGTTCAGTTTGCCTTCCATATACCAATCCACGATTTTCGGCACGTCGGTACGTCCGCGCGCGCCGCCGAAAGCCGAGCCTTTCCATTCGCGGCCGGTGACGAGCTGGAACGGACGGGTGCTGATTTCTTCGCCCGCAGCGGCGACGCCGATGATGAAGGATTGTCCCCAGCCTTTATGGCAGCATTCCAGCGCCTGGCGCATGGTGGTGGTGTTGCCGATGCACTCGAACGAATAATCCGCGCCACCGTCGGTCAGCTGGACGATGTGGTCGACGATGTTGTCGGTTTCTTTGGGGTTGACGAAATGGGTCATGCCGAATTTGCGCGCGATGTCGATACGGCGCGGATTGATATCGACGCCGATGATTTTGCCGGCCCCGACCATTTTCGCCGCCTGGATGACGTTGAGCCCGATTCCGCCCAGGCCGAATACCACGACATTGGCGCCGGCTTCGACTTTGGCCGAGAAAACCACCGCACCGACGCCGGTCGTGACCCCGCAGCCGATGTAACAGGCTTTGTCGAACGGTGCGTCGGAACGGATTTTGGCCAGAGCGATTTCCGGTACGACGATGTAATTCGAGAACGTCGAGGTGCCCATGTAATGAAAAATCGGCTTGCCGTCAATGGAAAACCGCGAAGTCGCGTCGGGCATCAGGCCGCGGCCCTGCGTGGTACGTATCGCCTGGCACAGATTGGTCTTGCGCGACAGGCAGAATTTGCATTGGCGGCATTCGGGCGTATAGAGCGGAATGACGTGATCGTCTTTTTTGAGCGAGGTGACGCCCGGACCGATATCGACGACGATGCCTGCGCCCTCATGGCCGAGAATCGAGGGAAAAATCCCCTCCGGGTCGGCGCCGGACAAGGTGTAATAATCGGTATGGCAGATTCCCGTTGCTTTTATTTCGACTAATACTTCGCCGGCCTTCGGTCCTTCCAGATCGACTTCCTCGATAGTCAGCGGCGAATTGGATTTCCAGGCGATGGCGGCTTTGGTTTTCATATACGGATTCCGTGCAAAATATTGAGCGGCTATTGTGGCAGAAATTGCGGCGCGAAGTAAACCGCCGGCGTAAGCGTTTGGCTTAATCATTTGGCTTGATGACGGGATTTCGCCTGCAGGAATGGCGGGGTTAAATTCTGGAAGCGGTGCGAAGGTTTGAATTGCGTTACTATTTGTGCTGCGGTACAAATTCATTCCGGAGAGCAAATGACCATGAGTATTGAAATACTGAAAATCCGATGGCCCAGTCGATAAATTTTCTCCAGCAGCGCATAAGACAGCTGAACGTACACCATCGCATCGGGTTGTCAGGAATAGGCGGGGCTATCGTATTCGCGCTGTTTTTTCCGGTCGCATCGGCCGGTACGCTCGCCATTTCTGTCTGGGATGCGATGGCGGGTATCTATCTGCTGCTTGCGTGGATAACGATGGCGGGTGCGGACGTGGCAATCACGCGCATGCATACCGATAAAGGACAGAGCAACAGAGCGATTTTACTGCTCGTACTCGGCGCGGCGTCCATCAGCGTGGCGGCGCTGGCGTTCATGTATAAAAGCGGGCAGGGTCTGCCGCTCTGGCAGAAAATTGTGCATCTGGCGCTCTCGTTAATCGCGCTGGCGTTTTCCTGGCTCCTGGTGCATACGCGCTTTGCCTTTCATTACGCGCATCGTTATTATGTCGGCGGAAGGGGAAGCTATGCAGCGCAAAAAGGCGGCCTGAAATTTCCGGGAGACCGCGAACCCGATTACCTGGATTTCGCCTATTTCTCTTTTGTCATCGGTATGACCTCCCAGGTTTCGGATGTGGCGGTAACTTCCCGTCTCATGCGCCGTCTGGCAATGGCGCACGGCCTGCTGTCATTCGGCTTCAACGTGGCCGTGCTGGCGCTGAGCGTAAACATTTTAGCCAGTCTGATCTGATCAGTGCAAACCTGGCTGCCTGATTCGGGTCAGCGGATATCGCCGCCAGGTTTCCTGATCAGATTTACTGCCGCAGCGCGGTCGGTATGGCTGGTTCGCAATGCGAGCATCCGGTAGGTCTGTGAAATCAGCGCGAGTGGGTACGAGACATTCAGCAAGTCCGATATCATGCGCAGTTCAGCCAATACTCCTTTCCAGTAGCCCAGTTTCTCGGTTTTCCGCCATTGCGTCACTTCCGGCCAATGCGTGACCGCGATCGACAGCCGCTGTGCAATGATCTGGTTGTTCAGAAAGACTTCGATCCCGAAACGCGGCAGTCGGCGTATCTCCTTCAACGCCGCGCTTAATAACTCTTTTTTAAGGACGCGTTCGCCGGACACGAAATCCAGACCGATGACACGGAATATAAACAGGCTGTTTTGCCGCAGGCTCAGGCTTATATCCGTCGTGCCGGATAAAACCGGCGTCGCCAGGGCAGTGATATGCTTTGCGGTCAGCCCTTTAAGGTCGGCGTCGAGCAGCATGAGCAATTCGCATTGCGCCCTGGCTACGCCGGTTGCCATGGCATAGCTTTTCCCGCGGTTATCGGGATAGGAAATGAGGTTTACGTTGGGAAAGCGCCTCACGACGTCGGCAGTGCCGTCGGTCGAGCCGTCGTCCACCACGATGACCTCATAGAGCAGGGGATGTCCGGTAATAACTGCGAGAACAGCGCCGATTCGCGAGGCTTCGTTATAAGCGCAGATAATGCAGGAAATGCGAACATGATTGACCGGCAGGAGACGATTGTTCATTCGGTTTTCCAATTCAGAAAATTCTTGCTTGGTAAACGGACGGCATGCTGACAGCCTCACGCAGTCAACGCTCCCGGGTGACCCATTGCCGGATTCCGCGGCAAAATTGAAAATCGCCGCGGATTTTAGGCCGTCGCGAATTTCTCTCCCGTGAAGCTTAGATTACACGGCAAAAGTGAATAAGTCTCCTCTTTTGGTGCAATATTTCTTCGAAATGGCTATATTTTGGTGCGAACGTTAAACAAACCACGGACTTCTGCAGGCGATATAAAAATTGAATTTTAAATCAGTGCGTTGGCTAACGTTGCAACTCGATGCCGTGAGGCAAGGCAGGAAGAATGAAGAAGTCTAATGATTCGTGGTGTGCCATGGATGATCAATCCGGGCACTGGGTTGAGTCAATTCGGTAGCTTGATAACTTAATGGCGTCCAGTATTTCTGACAGTACTAGCTTGTAAAACGCTGTGTTAATACCGTTGATAACGGATCCTTGGTATTTGTTCCAATTTGAGATGGGATTAATCGCTTGCCGCACGAAATTATCGGTGCAAAATCTACAATTATTGGTGTTAGAGCGCAAGCAAGTACTTATCTCTATGAAGTCCTCGAAATGGCGCAATTAAGCGGAATGGTTTTTCCTGAATTTTTATTTTTGTAAGAAAAAATTTATATAAAAAAACAGATTTTGTCTGTCATAATATAAATCCATATCCTTGTCAAGGAGATTGTGATGCGGAACAAAAAATCAGCAAAATTACTCGTCGTGATTTTTATGGCAGCGACTGCTTTAAGTAGCTATACCGAAGCAAATGCTACTTCAACCGATTTTATCGTCAATGGCAATTTTTCTGAACCCAGTACTTACAGTCTCCAGCAACCGGGATGGAATGTGAGTGGCTACAATTCTTACTTTGAATCCAACCTTTTTTATCAATACAATCATCATCCTGCTACTTCTCCGCCTCAATCGCTAAGCCAAAATGTGCTTGACGTTGCCGGTGGCATCGACACTTTGACATTTATATTTGGCCTACCGGCTGGGCCTGACCTTATTGAAAGCGTCTTATGGAACAACACCGTTATCGCTAATTTAACAACTCCGACTTGGGGCATTACTACTTATACATACAATGTTGCAGCGACCGGCCACGATACGCTTACATTTCTGGCAATCAGTAATTACACGGGAATTCGCTATCAGACCGACCCATTCCAATATAACAATATTTCCGAAGTATCACTTGTGCCTACGGTTCCAGAACCGGAGCCGGCTACCATGCTCCTGATCGGAGTGGGACTGATCGGATGGATAGCGCGTCACAACGCTGCAACGATCGCTTGATTCTCCACTCCTCCTGAAAATCTTGCCGTGAGCGGGATTTTTGTTGGGGGCGATGACCATTACATCATCGTCGATACCGTATTGAGCTTGCGTACGCGGACTGATCTGACGAATTCCTGTTTGGCACATTTCTGGCACAGTTGATAGCGATACAAGCCAAAACATGACGAGCAAGTAGCCTGTAAAGAAATGTCACTATAACTCGTTGATTTATCGTTGCGTGTTGTGGTGCGCCCGACTGGATTCGAACCAGTGACCCTTGGCTTCGGAAACCAATACTCTATCCATCTGAGCTACGGGCGCGCCTGAGGTCGTCAGGATAACGATTTTCTGCTTCAACGTCTATATCCAATCGTGAATAAGGGTCTTTTGTATTTGATTATTTGGAGTTATGATTGCGCGGTCGGCCGGATTTACCACTGTTTATAATGAGGATATGGCGATGAGCGATGATCACATTGAAATGACTGAAACGACACGTTTGCAGTTTGTCCTGGCGCTCTTGGGCGGATTGTTCGCTCCGTTGATCGCTATTGCCCTGATTGTTATCTACGTAATTAATATCGAAACGCATCACGCAAATGAAGTACCGGCCGGGCAGGCGACCATTGCCGCGTCCGGGCCGGCGCACGGCGGCCAGCCGGGCGAATAACGGGTTGGTGCGGAAACTGCAGCCATCCACTTCGAGCCGTCAGCCCGGTTGATTGGGCGAGACGAGTCCGGTCTGGATGAGTGCGGGAGGACCGGCAGTCGAATGCTGCGGGCTGCACGTCGGCCGCGCTGTGTTATGCGTCATGCCGATCTCAAAATCCTTAAATAACTTTGCTGCGATTGGGTCGGCGGAGGGACCGGTGGCGCTTTCCTGTTGCGGTTTGTTCGCGCAATGGGCTGGGCGATTGTTAATGTTACGGAAAGCCGTCTGTATTTGATCTGTAATGAAGGCTTTTGCAATTGAATATTTGACGCTATAATTGAAAAATCTGCCGATTTGCAACTTTCTCTAGTTAAGGATGTACCGATGAGCGACGATCACGTTAAGATGACCAAAACGACCCCTATGCAATTCACCGTGGCGCTACTGGGCGGTTTGTTTGCTCCGTTAATAGTCATATTTTTAATAATCATGCTGCTGGTTAAAATTCATGACAGTCACGCTCAGGAAAAGCCGCTTGCGATGGATAGCGCTGCGGTCGATGCGCGGATTGCGCCGGTCGGACACCTGAACATCGTCGATGCAAATGCGGTTCACGTCGATATGACGGGCGAACAGGTATTCAATGCGGTATGTACGGCGTGTCATACGCCTGGCGCGCTCGGCGCGCCGAAATTCGGCAACAAGGCGATGTGGGCGCCGCGCATTGCTCAAGGTTATCAAACGCTGATCAGCCATGCCTTGTCCGGTATTCGGAGTATGCCTCCGCGGGGCGGAAACCCCGATCTGACCAATCTGGAAATAGCCCGTGCGGTGGCGTATATGGCTGACGCGGGGGGCGCCAAGTTTACTCCGCCCGCCGCTGCGCCTGCAACGCCTGCTGCCGGCGGCGCAGGCGCAGCGGCTCCGGCTGCAGGTTCCGCTCCGGCTGCAGGTTCCGCTCCGGCTGCTGGTTCTGCCCCGGCTCCGGCAAAGAAGTAGCTCTATAGAAGGTCAGCTTCGAGTCTGGCAATACCCAGCCAGCCCGAGGCAAAAAAACAGCGCTCCCGGATAATCCGCCGAGCGCTGTTTTTACGCGCCGGTCATAAATCGCGTAACCCTACTCGAGCTGCCCGCGCGCAGAGTAATTCATAGTTGACGGTGCCGGCTGATTCGGCAACGAGCTCGACCGGCAGATTTTTCCCCCAGAGGATGACCTGGCTGCCTACGCCTGCTGCCGGTAATTCAGTCAGGTCGGCAAACAGCATGTCCATCGATACCCGGCCAACTATACGGGTGCGCTGGCCGTCGACCAGGATGGGTGTGCCGGTCGGGGCGTGTCGCGGGTAGCCGTCGGCGTAGCCGCAGGCTACCACGCCGATCCGGCTCGGCTTGTCCGCTGTCCAGAGCTGTCCGTAACCTAAGGGCGCGCCGCTGGGCAATGATTGCGTGGCGATAATCCGGCTGTGCAGGGTCATTGCAGGCAGCAAACCCAGGTCGGCGGCTGTTTGATCGGGAAAAGGCGAGGCGCCGTACAATGCAATTCCCGGACGCACCCACTGGCCTCGACTCGAGGGATACCGAAATAATGCGGCGGAATTGGCGAGGCTGACCGGATAGGGCAGTCCGTCAAAGCAGGATCGTATCGTTTCCATTTGTCCGGAGATGCCATGACGGTCGTCAGCAGTTGCGAAATGGCTCATCAGGGTGATGTCCCGAAGCATGGGCATGGCTTCCAGATCGGCCAAGGCGCGGGCGTAATCCCGAGGATCGAAACCGAGCCGGTTCATGCCGCTATTGAGCTTGAGGAATACCGGCAAAGGCCCGACAGGTTTTGCTGCGCGCAACAGATCTATCTGTTCGCGGTTATGGATGACTATGCTGAATTTATAAGCGGAGCAAAGCGCGATTTCTTCGGCGTCGAAAATTCCTTCCAGTAATAACACCGGTTTATTGCATCCGCACTCCCGTAACGCGACGGCTTCGTCCAGGCTGGCGACGGCGAAACCGTCAGCGTCGGCCAACGCGGCGACCGTTACTTTTATATCGTGACCGTAACCGTTGGCCTTGACCACGGCCATAACCCAGGCGGCGCCCGCGTGTTTGCGTGCGATGGATAAATTGTGGCGTAGCGCCGCGGCGTCGATGTGGGCGTAGGTCGGTCGGGTCATGACTTAAAATAAGCCGGTTTCAATAGTTGCCGGTATTGCCGCTGGCATAATTCTCGAAACGTGTATGCTCGCCCAGAAAGGTCAGGCGTACCATGCCGATAGGACCGTTACGCTGCTTGCCGATGATGATTTCCGCGCTGCCTTTATCCTGGCTGTCGGGGTTATAGACTTCATCGCGATAAATAAACAGGATCACATCGGCATCCTGCTCGATAGCGCCGGATTCGCGCAGATCGGACATGACCGGGCGCTTGTTGGGCCGCTGTTCCAGCGAGCGGTTCAACTGCGACAGCGCGACGATGGGTACATTCAGTTCCTTGGCGAGCGCTTTGAGCGAACGGGAGATTTCGGAAATCTCGGTGGCGCGGTTTTCGCCGCTGGTAACGCTGGACATGAGCTGCAGATAGTCGATGATAATCAGCCCAAGTTTGCCGCACTGGCGATGCAGGCGGCGCGAGCGGGCACGCAGTTCCAGCGCATTCAGGGCGGGGGTCTCGTCGATGAAAATCGGCGCATCGTTAAGCTTGCCTACCGCATAAGTCAGCTTTTGCCAGTCGTCGTCCTGCAGCTGGCCGGTACGGACTTTATGTTGGTCGAGCCGGCCGATCGAGCCCAGCATCCGCATGACCAGTTGCGCGCCCCCCATTTCCATGGAAAATATCGCTACCGGCAAGCCGCTGTCGATCGCGATATTTTCGCCCATATTGATGGAAAAAGCCGTTTTCCCCATGGAAGGCCGGCCGGCAACGATAATGAGATCGCCGGGCTGCAAGCCGGCGGTTTTCTGGTCCAGGTCGGCAAAGCCGGTGGGGATGCCGGTAATATCGCTGGGATTGGCGCGGCTGAACAGTTCGTCTATGCGCTCGACGACCTGGGTGAGCAACGGTTTTATTTCGAGAAACCCTTGCTGGCTGCGGGCGCCTGCTTCGGCGATATCGAATACTTTCTTTTCTGCCTGGTCGAGCAGATCGTTGGCTGAACGGCCTGCCGGATTGTAAGCCGATTCGGTTATGTCGGTGCCAACTTCGACCAGTTTGCGCATGATCGCGCGTTCGCGTACGATTTCCGCATAACGGCGGATATTGGCGGAAGAAGGCGTATTTTGCGCTAACGCAACCAGATACGGCAACCCGCCGGCATTGCCCAGTTCGCCCAGATTTTCGAGCGACTCGCCGATGGTGACGACGTCGGCGGGCTTGCCCATTTCTATGAGTCTGGTAATGCTCTGGTAGATGAGTTTGTGATCGTGCCGGTAAAAATCATTCCGGTTGATCACATCGGCAATCCGGTCCCACGCGTT
>DASSZW010000082.1:0-2878 GCA_035713285.1 Burkholderiales bacterium | reverse complement strand
ATCATGTCGGCAAAAAACGAAAAGGTTGCGGTACAAGGCTCGGTACTGGGCGGCGGCATGTATTTCCTGTTCGCGTTCATCCCCATTTTTCTGGCTTATTCCGCCACGCTGATCGACCCCGCGCTGGTCAAGCGCCTGATCGGCACCGACCCGCAGCATATCCTGCCGGACCTGATCCTGCATCAAACGCCGGTGTTTGCGCAAATCATGTTTTTCGGCGCGCTGCTGTCGTCGATCATGAGCACCTCCAGCGCGACGCTGCTTGCGCCGTCGATCACTTTTACAGAAAACATCGTCAAACCGTTGATCAGCCACTGGTCCGATCGCCGCCTGCTGCTCGCCATGCGCGCCGTAGTCGTCATTTTCGCCGGGCTGGTCGCGCTCTACGCGCTCAGTTCCAACGCCAGTATTTTCAGCATGGTCGAAAACGCCTATAAAGTCACCCTGGTCGCGGCCTTTATTCCGCTGGCGTTCGGCCTGTACTGGAAGCGCGCGAATACCCAGGGCGCGCTGCTCGCCATCTTCGCCGGTACCGGCTCCTGGCTGTGGCTGGAAATATTCAACCCGAACGGACTCTGGCCGCCGCAATTATTCGGCCTGCTGATGAGCCTGGCGGGGATGCTGGCCGGGTCTTTACTGCCGAATTTTTTACCGCGACGGGGCCAGCGACAATCGGCATGACGGATCTGTGACGCCGCGTTTTGGTTATTGCTATTCTTTCGATCTTAGCGGTAATAAGCGCAATCGGGTACGGTTCGGATCAACAGTAAGCAACGCGCCTTCTTCCAGCTCAGAGTCCATCTGTCGCAAAGCGACTACGACCTTCATTCCAATTACCTCCGGACTGACATCTTCTGCCCGGATTTGCACAACACTGGGTTTATCGCCCTGGTTAGCAGCAAGGATTGCGCTAAAATCCAGATCATGAGTAAGCACCACATAGCCATTGGCTCCAGCGTAGCTCATGATTTCCGAATCCGATGCGTTGATTGCTCCGAGCGTTGACCAGTGCAAGGCCTCAATACCAGCGCGGCCCAGCCAAACTACCCAGCGTGGAGACAAGTTCATATCAATAATAAGCTTCATACATCAATCAGCATAACCTCGCGCTCTTCGGTTCGCCATGCAGCGTAGCGAAGTGCCTGCATGATGTCCTCGCGTTCAAGATAAGGATAGTCAGCAAGAATTTCCTCGATGCCGCGTCCAGCGCCGATTTGGCCTACGACCATGCCGACCGTAACGCGCATTCCGCGTATGCAGGCCTTGCCGCCCATAATATCGGGTTGCTGAGTAATCCGATTCAATTGCTCCATATTCTCTTCCTTATCAAACTTATTGGCATGCCAGAACTCTGGCAGATCAAGAACCAGTAATCTAGAAACTTCAACCTTCGATATTATTGACAAGTTTATCGCTATTTCATTACCATATCGACATGAATCGAATGTTTCCCACCCACGTCCTGAATAAATTGCGACTGAAATCGACAGTTGCGGTTATTTCCTTGTCCTGAATTTTTAAAACAACGTAGCTGCGAATAGACTGCGTAGCTCACTTCACGCCATCGTCCGCTCTGCTCGAACTGGGAACGGATTTATGTCTACTCAGCATACGCCGAACTTCGGCATTGGCGTTACCCTCGCGCTACTCGCCGCGGTCGGCTTTTCGGCCAAAGCCATCTTTGTCAAGCTGGCTTATTTCAGTGCGCCGATCGATGCGATCACGCTGCTGGCGTTGCGCATGGCGTTTTCCGTGCCGGTATTTATCGGCGCGGCAATCTGGAGCAGCCGGCAGCCAGGGGCAAAAACGTTGCATCGGCGCGACTGGCTGTTGATCGTCGGCTTGGGCTGTATCGGCTATTATCTGTCCAGCCTGCTCGATTTCATGGGTCTGAAATACCTGAACGCGGGACTTGAACGATTGATCCTGTTCCTCTACCCGACCATGACGGTGCTGTTGTCAGCGGCTATTTTCAAACACCCGGTCAGCCGCCGCCACATCGTCGCGCTGGTTATCAGCTATGCCGGCATCGCCCTGGCCTTCGCCCACCAATTGACGCATCGCTCGAACGATATGCTGCTCGGCGCAGGGCTGGTGTTCGCCAGCACCTTCAGTTATTCGGCGTATCTGACCGGAGCCGGTCACGCGATCCGGCGAATCGGCACGATCCGTTTCACTTCGCTCACCATGACGGTGGCCAGCGCGATCACGCTCGCGCATTTTACCGCCACCCATACGCTGTCGGCATTGCATCTGCCGGGACGGATCTACGGCCTCGGTCTGGGCATGGCTGTGTTTTCAACCGTGCTGCCGGTATTCATGCTGTCGGCGTCAATCCGCATCATCAATCCGGGCAGAACCGCGCTGATCGGCTCGATCGGACCTGTCGCCACCATTTTCATGGGCTATCTGTTTCTCAACGAAACGATAGACAGACTGCAAATTGCCGGATCGATACTGGTGTTAGCCGGAGTGCTGCTGATCAGTCTTTCCAGTCAACAGCGATCCGCGCCAGCGCCTGCAACAGAAATTCCCGCGGCGCAGCCAGATTGAGCCGCATAAAACCGCTGCCGCCGGTGCCGAACAATTTTTCTGTGGCCTCTATTTTTGCGATTTTTGGTGCGATTTTTCATCAAATACTTCTTGACAATCAATGTGATGCTAAGTAGCGTTTAATCGCCAAACATCTATTGGCGCCCCCTTCTGAACGATCTTACAGGAGTCTAAAATGCACTTTGCCAAATCAACCAGGTTTCAGGGTTTCTTGCTAACATTGGGAGCTGTTTTTTTTGCAGCCGGATTAAGTTCAGCCAATGCCAGCACATTTCTGCCTACTTATACCGGACCGGAAAATCCAGCTCTCGCCTTGAGCAGTATT
>DASSZW010000081.1:0-7004 GCA_035713285.1 Burkholderiales bacterium | reverse complement strand
TGCTGTCGGCGCCGTGCGCTTCGCGTATCTGCTTGAGGCCGTTGGCGACATATTCCAGCGCGACCTGCCACGAGACTTCCAGCCATTGACCGTTCTGCTTGATCATGGGGCGAGTTAGCCGCTGCGCGGAATTCAGTCCTTCATAGGAAAAACGGTCCCTGTCCGACAGCCAGCATTCGTTGACCGCCTCGTTTTCCAGCGGCAGCACGCGCATCACGCGATTGTTTTTTACTTGTACCGCGATATTGCTGCCTAAGCCGTCGTGCGGGCTGACCGACTTGCGGCGCGACAATTCCCAGCTCCGGGCAGTATAGCGAAACGGTTTGCTGGTCAATGCCCCAACCGGGCATAAATCGATAATATTACCCGACAGTTCCGAATCTATGGTTTTGTTGATAAACGGCATGATTTCGGAATGCTCGCCGCGACCCGCCTGGCCCATTTCCATTATGCCGGCGATTTCCTGGCCGAAACGCACGCATCGCGTGCAATAAATGCATCGCGTCATGTCGGTTGCGACCAGCGGCCCCAATTCTTTCTCGGTGACGACGCGCTTGACTTCCTGATAGCGCGAATTGCTGCCGCCATAGCCGACAGCCAGATCCTGCAGACTGCATTCGCCGCCCTGGTCGCAAATCGGGCAATCCAGCGGATGATTGATCAGCAGGAATTCCATTACGCCCTGTTGCGCCTTGATTGCATAATCCGAACGGGTATATACCTTCATGCCGTCGGTGATCGGAGTGGCGCAGGCGGGCATCGGCTTGGCCGCTTTTTCGACTTGCACCAGACACATCCGGCAATTCGCCGCGATGGAAAGTTTTTTGTGATAACAGAAATGCGGAATGTAGATTCCTATCTGCGCCGCGGCATCCATAATGGTGCCGCCTTCGGGCGTAGCTATTTTGTTACCGTCGATTTCAATTTCAAGCATATTGTCCACCTGATAGCCCGTTAATGAATGATTTGGAAAGTCCCGGCATTTTCCGCCCGACACCCTTCCCGGGTACGCAGTTCCGCATCAGGCAATTCATTAACCCGCCCTAACCATGCAATGGCCATGTTCGATATGGTATTCGAATTCATGACGGTAATGCTTGAGCATTGCCTGTACCGGCATCGCCGCCGAGTCGCCCAGGGCGCAGATCGTACGGCCGCCGATATTATGGGCAACGTCGCTGAGCAGGTCCAGATCTTCGGGACGGCCTTTGCCGTGCTCGATACGATGGATGACGCGATATAGCCAGCCCGTGCCTTCGCGACAGGGAGTGCACTGCCCGCACGATTCCTCGAAATAGAAATACGATAAACGCTGCAATGCCTCGACCATGCATACCGAATCGTCCATGATGATGACGGAACCCGCACCCAGCGCCGAACCGGCCTTGGCTATGGAATCGTAATCCATCGTGCATTGCATCATGATTTCCGCGGGTAATACCGGCGTCGACGAACCGCCCGGGATACAGGCTTTAAACGTATGGCCGGCACGGATTCCTCCCGCCATTTCAAGCAGCTCAGCAAAGGGCGTGCCCATGGGCACTTCGAAATTGCCCGGTTTGTTGACGTGACCGGAGACCGAGAATATCTTGGTTCCGCCATTGTTGGGCTTGCCAAGCTCGAGGAATTTTTGTCCGCCTTCGCGAATAATGTAGGGAATGCTGGCGAATGTTTCCGTGTTATTGATGGTGGTCGGCTTACCGTACAGCCCGAAGCTGGCGGGAAACGGCGGCTTGAATCGAGGCTGGCCTTTCTTGCCTTCGAGCGATTCGAGCAGAGCGGTTTCTTCGCCGCAGATATAAGCGCCGTAACCATGATGGTTAAACAGTTCGAAACTGAAATTGCTGCCCATGATGCGGTCGCCCAGAAACCCCGCCGACCGCGCCTCCGCCAGCGCGCTTTCCATCCGCTCGTAGGTTTCCCAGATTTCGCCGTGTATATAGTTGTATCCGCGCTTGACGCCCATGGCGTAAGCGGCAATCGCCATGCCTTCGATGACTGCATGCGGATTGTAGAGCATGATATCGCGGTCCTTGAACGTACCCGGCTCGCCTTCGTCGGAATTGCAGACCAGATACTTGTCCCCTTCATAATACCGGGGCATGAAACTCCATTTCAAGCCGGTAGGAAACCCTGCCCCACCGCGACCGCGCAAAGCGGATTTCTTGACTTCGGCTATGATCGTTTCAGCCGACACGTTTTCCGTCAGGATTTTCCGCAACGCCGCATAACCGCCGTTAGCCACATACGTTTCCAGCTTCCAGGATTCCGGAAGATGGATCGTATTGAATATAACTTCTCCGCCCTGAATAACCATATTATTTCAACTCTTCAAGGATAGTATCGATTTTCTCGGCCGTGAGAAAACTCTCCATACGATGATTATTGATCAGACATAAGGGCGCGTCGCCGCAGGCACCCATGCATTCGCCTTCTTTCAGGGTAAATTTGCCGTCTGCAGTCGTCTCGCCGAATTCGCAGCCCAGCCGCTGCTTCAAATGTTCGGCCATTTCCGGTGCGCCCATCAACATGCACGAAATATTGGTGCACAGCGTGACCTTGTATTTTCCGGTCGGCACCGTGTTATACATATTGTAAAAGGTCGCGACTTCATAAACCGCTATCGCCGGCATTCCCAGATAATCCGCAATGAAATCCATGGTTTCGATAGCCAGCCAACCCTTTTCCACCTGGGCAATGCGCAACGCCGACATCACGGCCGACTGACGCTGATTGCTCGGATACTTAGCGACTTCTTGATCAATTTGGGCAAGCGATGCCGGGCTCAACATAAATGGACCTCTTATAACTCAAAATTCACGATACGATAGCCGCGCATATCAACGGACCGCGTGGCAAGCGCCGCCAGCAGGTATCGACGCATCATCGGTCTATCTCGCCGAACACGATATCCTGCGTACCGATAATGGCTACCACGTCCGCAATCATGTGGCCGCGCACCATTTCATCCAGCCCCGCCAGATGCGGATATCCAGGCGCCCGGATTTTCAGCCGGTAAGGCTTGTTGGCGCCATCGGACACCAGGTATATGCCGAACTCGCCTTTTGGATGTTCGACAGCCGCGTACGCTTCTCCTTCGGGCACATGCATGCCTTCGGTAAAAAGCTTGAAATGATGGATCAATTCTTCCATATTCTGTTTCATATCCATGCGCGACGGGGGCGCCACCTTATGATTATCGAGAATCACCGGCCCCGGATTATGCTGCAGCCACGTCACGCACTGCTTGACAATACGATTCGACTGCCGCATTTCTTCCATGCGTACCAGGTAACGGTCATAGCAATCGCCATTCACGCCGACGGGAATATCGAAATCCAGCTTGTCGTATACGGCATACGGCTGTTTTTTCCGCAAATCCCATTCTATCCCTGAGCCGCGCAGCATAGGTCCGCTAAAGCCCATCGCCAGCGCACGTTCCGGCGATACCACGCCTATTCCCACCGTACGCTGTTTCCATATCCGGTTATCGGTCAGCAAGGTTTCATACTCATCGACATAACCATCGAAGCGCGTCGCAAAATCGGCAATAAAATCCAGCAGCGAACCTTGACGATTTGCATTCATGTCGCGTATCGCCGCTGCGTTATGGATCTTGGATGCCTGATATTGCGGCATGGTGTCCGGCAAGTCGCGGTAAACGCCGCCCGGGCGGTAATACGCAGCGTGCATCCGCGCTCCGGAAACGGCCTCGTAGCAATCCATCAGGTCTTCGCGCTCGCGGAACGCATACAGAAACACCGTCATGGCTCCGATATCCAGCGCATGCGCGCCGAGCCACAGCAGATGATTCAGGATTCGGGTGATTTCGTCGAACATCACCCGTATGTATTGCGCCCGCAGCGGCACAGCCAGACCCGCCAGCTTTTCTATCGCCATGACGTAAGCATGCTCGTTGCTCATCATCGAAACGTAGTCCAGCCGATCCATATAAGGCAAAGACTGGATAAAAGTCTTGTTCTCGGCCAGTTTCTCGGTAGCCCGGTGCAGCAGGCCGATATGCGGATCGGCGCGCTCTATCACCTCGCCGTCCAGCTCCAGCACCAGGCGCAATACGCCGTGGGCGGCCGGATGTTGCGGGCCGAAGTTCATGGTGTAATTACGAATCTCGGCCATTACGCGCGCTCTCCATAATTCGCTTCTCGCACAATCCGCGGAGTGATTTCCCGAGGTTCTATACTTACCGGCTGATAGATGACACGCTGCTGTTCAGGGTCATAACGCATCTCGACATTCCCCGATAAAGGAAAGTCCTTGCGAAACGGGTGTCCTACAAAGCCGTAATCCGTCAAAATCCGGCGTAAATCCGGATGTCCGTCGAATACGATGCCGTACAAATCGAATGCCTCACGCTCGTACCAGTTAGCTGCCGACCATATTGCGGTGACGCTGGACAGTACCGGGAAATCGTCATCTGCCGCAAATACGCGGACTCGGACGCGCCGGTTTTTGGCTATGGAAAGCAAATGATAAACCGCGGCAAAACGCAAGCCCTCCCATTCGCCCTGGCGGTAATCGGAATAATCCATTCCGCACAGATCCATCAACTGATCGAAACGCAAGCCCGGATGATCGCGCAATACAAACATTACGTCGATCTGGTCCGCTGCTTTTACTTCTATCGTCAATTCATCCAGCGCATTGGTCTGGCGAACTATTTTCGCGCCCAAAGCCGTCAACAGGGAAACCGACAATCCTTCCAACGATTCATTCATGACAATCCGCTCATAATCATTAACGCGCAATGGTATTGGTCCGCTTGATCTTGTTCTGCAGCTGGATAATTCCATACAGCAAGGCTTCCGCGGTAGGCGGACATCCGGGCACATAGATATCGACCGGTACAATACGGTCGCAGCCCCGTACCACCGAATAGGAATAATGATAATATCCGCCGCCGTTGGCGCACGAACCCATGGAAATCACCCAGCGCGGTTCGGCCATCTGGTCGTAGACCTTGCGCAATGCCGGCGCCATTTTATTGCACAAGGTTCCCGCTACGATCATTACGTCCGACTGGCGGGGACTAGGGCGGAATACCACTCCGAAGCGATCCAGATCGTAGCGCGCAGCGCCTGCCTGCATCATTTCGACTGCGCAGCAGGCCAGGCCGAACGTCATCGGCCACAACGATCCGGTGCGCGTCCAGTTAATCAGCTTGTCTGCCGTAGTCGTGACGAAGCCTTGCTCCAAAACGCCTTCTATTCCCATTCCAGCGCTCCTTTCATCCACTCGTAAATGAATCCTACAACCAAGATAGCGAGAAACAAGACCATTGCCAAATACCCGAATAATCCGATTTTTCCCAAAACGATGGCCCACGGGAACAAAAATGCTATTTCGAGATCGAATAATATGAACAAGATGGCGACCAGATAATATCGCACGTCGAATTTCATGCGAGCGTCTTCAAACGCCTCGAATCCGCATTCGTACGGCGACAGCTTTTCACTGTCGGGGTGATTGGGTGCCAGGAGCCAACCCATAAGCATCGGGCCCGCTCCCACCACTAACCCGACCAGCACAAACAGCAATACGGGAAAATAATTACCAAGCATGAATACACCCTCCAAACCCATATTTCATGGACATCAGCCGTTCAGTGTAATTGCCTTAAAAGCACTGCGTCAAGCTCAATGATTAAATAAAGAAATCAAACAAATCAAACCAGTACCTCCGCCATTGCTAACAAAGACCTGACTATGCATTGCACTTCCGCCTACCCGCGGGAACGATAATTTTCTGTATTTGGTGCCGACGGCGAGACTCGAACTCGCACAGCATTACGCCACTACCCCCTCAAGATAGCGTGTCTACCAATTTCACCACGTCGGCCTATAGACGGGACGAATTGATAATTCGTCCCCTTGGCAACTACCCCTTATTTAGGAATCTCCCCGGCTTTTGACCCGGAGTCGCCTGGAACTGCATAACCTTTTGGCGCTATCGGTATAGCGGCGCCTGAAGGTTTTACAGATTTTGTTATTGATATTTGCTGCCGTCCCTGCATCACACCCAGAGATTTATTCTGATGCCCGGTAAAATACGTCAGTATCAGGCTGGTTACAAAAAACAGCGCGGCCAGGATCGCGGTGGTTCGACTCAAAAAATTTGCCGAGCCCGACGATCCGAACAGGCTGCCCGAGGCACCGCTGCCGAATGAAGCGCCCATATCCGCACCCTTGCCCTGCTGCAGCAGCACGAGAACGATAACGGATACAGCAAATAACAGGTGCAACACCAAAATGAACGTTTCCAAATTTTAATCCTTTAAACCAGCCTGTTCAAGAGAGAGCGGCTTTGCATATACCGACGAATTCTTCCGCCATCAACGAGGCGCCGCCGACCAGCCCGCCATCAATATCCGCCTGCGCAAACAATTCTTCCGCATTGCCGGCCTTGACGCTGCCGCCGTACTGTATCACCAGGTTTTCGGCGACGGCCGCGTCCAGCGCAGCCATTTTGCTGCGTATGAACGCATGCACGGCCTGCGCCTGTTCAGGGCTTGCCGTTTTGCCGGTGCCGATCGCCCATACCGGCTCGTAAGCGACGACGGCACGGGCAAAACCGGCGATGCCGGAGACGGCGAGCACCGCATCCAGCTGCCTTGCAATGACTTCCTCCGCCCGTCCGGCTTCGCGCTCAGCCAGCGTTTCACCGACGCACAGTATGGGCGTCAGTCCGGACGACAAGGCCCGCGCAAATATTCCGGCCACTCTTGCATCTGTTTCGCCGAACAGCGCACGCCGTTCGGAATGCCCGACTATGACATAACGACAGCCGAAATCAAGCAGCATCGCTGCCGAGATCTCCCCGGTGTACGCGCCTTCCAGGTGTTTGCACATGGTCTGCGCGCCCCAGGCAATATTAGAGCCCGACAATATTTCCTGCGTTTGAGCCAGATACGGCGCAGGAACGCAAACTGCAAAAACCGCACCCTGCTGACCGGCCAAATCCCGTCGCAGCTTCTCGAGCAGGCTTTG
>DASSZW010000080.1:0-4946 GCA_035713285.1 Burkholderiales bacterium | reverse complement strand
ATATCCGCCACCAGATTATGTTTGGCGCAGAAATCGAGCATTTCCTGAGTTTCGCGTATGCCGCCGATCAGCGAACCGGCAAGTTGGCGGCGCTTCAGAATCAGATTGAATACGGAAGGGGAGGGATGCGGCTCGGCCGGCGCGCCAACAAGCGTCATCGTCCCATCGTGCTTGAGCAGCTGCAGGTAAGCATCGAGATTATGCGGCGCGGCGACGGTATTAAGAATGAAATCGAGCTGGTTGGCGTATTTTTCCATTTGCTTGGAGTCGGTCGAGATGCAGACCTCGTCGGCGCCCAGTTGCTTGCCGTCTTCGATTTTGCTCGTGGAAGTGGTAAAGAGTACGACGTGCGCTCCCATCGCGTGGGCGATTTTGACAGCCATATGGCCGAGTCCGCCCAGGCCGACAATGCCGACTTTTTTGCCCGGCCCCGCTTTCCAGTGCCGCAGCGGCGAGTAAGTGGTGATGCCGGCGCACAAAAGCGGGGCGACCTTCGCCAAATGCTGCTCGTCATGCCGTATGTGCAATACGAAAGACTGTTTGACGACTATGGTCTGCGAATAGCCGCCGTAAGTATTTTCGCCGCCGAACAGCGGACCGTTATAGGTTCCGGTAAAACCGTTTTCGCAATACTGTTCTTCACCGTGGCCGCACGGCGGGCAATGGCCGCAGCTGTCGACCATGCAGCCCACGCCGGCCAGCTCGCCGACCTTGAAATCACGGACCTTCTCGCCTACTGCCACGATCCGGCCGACGATTTCATGGCCCGGTACGGAAGGATAAAGCGTGTTCGCCCACTCGTTGCGGGCCGTATGCAGGTCGGAATGGCAGACGCCGCAAAACAGGATGTCTATCTGTACGTCGTCCGGCCCCGGGTCGCGGCGTTCGATTTCGGTCGGGGCAAGCGGGCTGGTGGGGTTTTGCGCCGCGTAGGCTTTGCTTTTCATCATGAAGTCGCTCCTGTGTGAACTGGATATGCCGGCACAGTGATCTTGCCGCCGGGGATATGAAATGGTCGATAATTGATTGAGTGCAGGCTGCCGTTTCCGGCACGATACGGGTTAATGGTGACTGCCGTAAATAAATACTACGCAATGCAGACGCGTTTTGCAACGCCGGATCTTTATGGAATATAAATTCCGGTCTATATTTCATATATGCGCGAACTGCTGCGCCTCTTGCTGTCGATTGGCTGTTCTTGTTTCTGCCGGATTGCCTGCCGTTAAAAAAGTCGAATTGATTTCTGGAGAAAGGATCGAAATGATTGAATTATTTACAGCCGCTACGCCGAATGGCCACAAGGTTTCCATTGCGCTCGAAGAGCTGGAGCTTGCGTATGAATTACACGTGCTGGATTTGAGCAGGCTGGAACAAAAACGGCCCGAATTTCTGGCGATCAATCCTAACGGACGGATTCCGGCGATTATCGACCGCGATGCCGATGATTTTCCGGTATTCGAATCGGGAGCGATACTGGTCTATCTGGCCGAAAAGACGGGAAAACTGATGCCGGACGATGCGAAGGGCCGTTCGCGCGTCATGCAATGGCTGATGTTCCAGATGGGTGGAATCGGCCCGATGATGGGACAGGCCAACGTGTTTTATCGATACTTCCCTGAAAAAATCCAGCCGGCAATCGACCGTTACCAGGGAGAATGCGCGCGTCTGTTCCGGGTGCTCGACGGGCATCTGCAGGATCATGAATATCTGGCGGGAGATTATTCGATTGCCGATATCGCCAATTGGGCATGGGTACGCACGCACCGCTGGTCGGGCGTGCCGGTAGCCGGACTGCCGCATTTGCAGCGCTGGCTGGCGGCAATCCATGCGCGGCCTGCCGTGCAGCGCGGCATACTCATGCCCGAGTCCAATCTCGATCTGGACGCAGACGATGAACTCGCCCGAAAAATATCGGCCGAGACGCAAAAAATCATTGAAATGGGGTCGTCCAGATAAATGCCGTATCCATTGCAGAATACGCGATTTTAAATCGGAGCCGCGGGCGGATTGTTATCCGGCCGTATCGGCAGGCTACCGCGTCTGCTCGGCTTTAGGCTCGCGGCTGAGCAGGGTTTGAACTGCGATCTCGGGTGCAGTATCCTGATACAGGATTTGGTATACGGCGTGAACTACCGGCATGTCCACCCCTTTTTCGCGCGCCAGCTTGTCGATTTCACGGGCAGTGGTGACGCCTTCGGCGATATGCCCGAGTTCCTGTAATATGGTCGCCAGTTTCATCCCTGCCGCCAGTTTCAAGCCGACTTGCCTGTTACGCGACAAATCGCTGGTCGCGGTCAGGATGAGGTCGCCCATGCCGGTCAGACCCATAAAAGTTTCCGCTTCGCCTCCGAGACATTGGCCTAGCCTGATCATTTCGGCCAGACTGCGTGAAATCAGGGCGGCCCGGGCGTTGTGGCCGAAATGCAGCCCGTCGGAAATGCCTGCGGCGATGGCGATGACATTTTTCAGCGCACCGCCCAATTCCACGCCGATGACATCGGTGCTGGTATATACGCGTAAATGATGATTGTGCAGCTGCGCGGCCAGCGCCAGAATTGCTGCGTCCCCGCTTGCCAGAGTAAGCGCTGTGGGCAACCCGGCCGCGACTTCCCTGGCGAAGCTCGGGCCAGAGAGTACGCCGCGAGGCGTAGATTCAAGCAACGATTCCGCAGCAACCTGATGCGGCAGTTTCATGCTTCCGGCCTCGAATCCTTTGCATGCCCAGATTATCGGGGTATCGGGTATCAAGGGGGCTATCGTTTCCAGAAGGCCGCGAAATGCGCCGCTGGGCGTACTGACGACGATCGCGTCGGCCCATGCGGCAGTTGCGTCGAGATGGCCGCTCAGCAACAACGAAGGCGGTAATTCGATCTCCGGCAAATAGCGCCTGTTCCTGCCTTGGGCGGCCATTGCTGCGACCTGGTCCGGATCGCGCGCCCAAAGGGTTACCTCGTGCAGGGCGCAAAAATGTACGGCCAATGCCGTACCCCACGCGCCGGCTCCGAGGATTGCGATCTTCATGCGCCCCAGACCTTATCGAGTTTGATGTAGCCGGTATTCTGATCCGGTAGCCGCACCTTAACCCAATTGCCCGGCAGCGTTTGCAGCCAGATCAGGATTACCCCGGCTGCAACGTGCGCACTTACTGCGGCGCGGTCCTGCGGCTGCGCGAGGACGTCGGATGCGCTGCGCACGACAACCGTGCGTTCGGCGTCGAGTTGCGATTGCTGTACCCACGCTACGATGCCTCCGCTGTCGCGAATTTTTGCCCAGCCGGCAAGATTGACCAGGACTTCCAGGGGATAGCCCCGATTAATGACGAACAGGGGTTTGGCTTCGGTCGATGGCGCATCGTAGAGTATCGTCGCCGGTCCCGTCGCGGAACGAAAATCCGCCGCCAGGGCGGGAGCGGCGATGAGCATGAGCAAAAATATGAATGCGCGGCGGAGCATGGACATCGGGCTTAATGCGTAGTCGTGCCGTTAGCGGAATTCTGTTTCTGTTGTAAATACAGCGCTTCGAAATTGACCGGATTGAGGATGACCGGCGGAAACCCGGCGCGGCTGACCAGATCTGAAACCGTTTCGCGCAGATATGGAAAAACGATGTTGGGACAACCTATGCCAAGCACCGCTTCGAGCTGGTCGGCAGGAATCTGCGCGATACGGAAAATCCCGGCTTGAGCAACTTCGACCAGAAACATCGTGGTTTCGCCGGTTTTGGCGGTTATCGTGGCCGTGAGGACGATTTCATAGACATCGTCGGCGATGGAACTGCTTAAGGTAGTCAGTTGCACGCCGATTTCGGGCGTTTCGCGCTCCAGAAAAATTTGCGGTGCGTTCGGCACTTCTACCGAAAGATCTTTAACGTATAATTTTTCTATGGCAAAGACTGCCTGAACTTCCTGTTCGCTCATGACGACTCCGTAAATTGGCTAAAAAGCTTATTCTACCCGAATGGATAGAAGCGGTTGAGGTAAAATTATATAATGAGAGCCGGGCCCGATTGCTGTGCTGGTGCATATTCCTTTTAAAAATGCTCAAATGCGCCATGCTCCGTGCCGAATTTCCGTGGCGAGCCGAATCCCAGTTTATGCCTACTCCGAACCGCACCCGCTATTCCGTGCAAAGATCTCTTGATGAACGCTAGCCAGTCCTTTATACGTATTCTCGCCGTCACCTTGCTGATCAAGCTGGGGCTGGCGTATTTTCTTCCCATGTCGGGCGATGAAGCGTATTTCATCGTGTGGGCGAAACATCTGGATTTCGGTTATTACGATCACCCGCCCATGGTCGGCTGGATGCTGTACCTGCTTCGCTTCCTTGGCGACGGCGAACTTCTGATGCGGCTGCCTGCGGTCCTGTTCTCGACATTTATCGGCATGCTGATTTATCGTCTGCTTTTACCGTACGGTACGGAGCGTGCGGCATGGGCGGCGGGAATATTCCTGCTATCCCCGGTCAATATCCTGGATGTGCTGATAACGACCGATACGCCCTTGATCCTGTTTGTGTTTCTGTCGGTGTACGCGCTGGTCCGGGCGCTGGAACGCGACAGCCGGTGGTGGTACGCGCTGGCGGGCGCCGGGATGGGACTCGCGTTCCTGTCGAAATATTTCGCCGTCCTGCTGGGGCTGGCGTACCTGTTTTTTTTCATATTCGCCTTGTCCGGCAAGCGCCGCTGGGGCAATTTTGCGATCATGCTTGCGGCGACGGCCCCTTTTGTCGCAGTGAATGTGTACTGGAATTACACGCACTGCTGGGACAATATCCTGTTTAATCTTTACAACCGCAATACCGGAGCCCGCTTTTCCTGGCATAACGTGCTGCTCTACGTCGGCACGACACTGTATCTGATGACGCCGCCGGTGATTTATTACTGGTGGCAGCAACGTAAAGCCGTCAAAGCGCCTGCCGATACGCCGTTCCGTCTGTATGCCTACGTAT
>DASSZW010000079.1:0-5465 GCA_035713285.1 Burkholderiales bacterium | reverse complement strand
TTAAATTTATAATTATTATATTTAATATCATCGAGTTGTGTATTATCTGGCTGACATGTCACTAATATTTAATCTGGCTGTAATCTCTGGAATTTATGATGTTCTTTGGGCATATTGTAGTCATCAGTCTGTATAAATTTGGATGGGTTTGCCCAGTGATCGCAATCAGGCGGGAGCAACCATTAAATCAACCTTTGAATAATCGCAAGGAGTTTTCAGATGAATATACATTGCAAGCCGAAATTATCGGTATTGGCGTTAAGCCTGGCATTAATCTGCCAGGCTGGCGTGGCGCTGGCCCTGGACGACGTCCAGGATGCCGATAATAACCATCCACAGGGGAAAACACGTACGCCTATCGAGCACGTGATCGTGATCATAGGCGAAAACCATACCTTCGATAATGTGTTCGGCGGTTACCAGCCGCGTTCTGGGCAGACGATAAAAAATCTGTTGAGCGAAGGCATCATCAACGCAGACGGCACTCCCGGACCGAATTTTGCAAAGGCCACCCAACAGCAGGCGTCCGACCCGCACTTCTATCAGCTCAATCCGTCCCAGACCGGTCCGTATGCGACCTTGCCTCAGCCGCAGACCACCTATGCCTTCGGACAGCCGCCCTATACCGCGGACGAGCGCTTCCCCGCCAATCTGCCGAACGGGCCGTTCCAGATCAGCAAATACGTGCCTTACAATTCTCCCGATGCGTATACCGGCGATCCTACCCATCGTTTTTTCCAGATGTGGCAGCAAACCAATATGGAAAAAAAGGATTTATTCGTCTGGGTAGACCGCACGGTAGGGATCGGGCCGCAAAATACGCCGCCTGCGCCCGCGCCGGGAACGCCGACGCCGACAAATTCCTATCAGGGTGGCGAAGAGATGGGATTCTTTAATATGTCTGCGGGCGATGAACCGGTATTCAAAGCGTTGGCAGATCAATACGCCATCAGCGACAATTATCATCAACCCATCATGGGCGGAACCGGCGCCAATTTTCTTTCCATGGTTACCGCCGACGCCGCGTTTCACAATCAGAACGGTACGCCTGACGTACCGCCTTCCAACCAGATCGAAAATCCGAACGCCCAGCCCGGAACCAACAATTTTTATACCCAGGACGGTTATGCAGGCGGCTCGTACGTCAAATGTTCGGATAGCCAGCAGCCCGGCGTCGCGCCGATCATGAACTATATCCGGTCTCAACCGGGCAAGACTTTTAACAACGGCAATTGCGCCCCTGACACATATTATCTGGTAAACAATTATAATCTGGGTTACAGCGCATCCGGTACGCCCCAGCCTTTGGGTCCAAACAATTACACTTTGCCGCCGCAAACCATTCCTACCATCGCCGATGCGTTATCGGCTAAAAATATAAGCTGGAAATGGTATATCGGAGGCAGGAACAACGGTATCGTCACCACGCCGTACGAATATTGCGGCATTTGCGATCCGTTGACCGGCTTCACCAGCATCATGACGACTTCGCTGAAAAACAATCTGCAGGATGTCACCCAGTTCTATCAGGACGTAACCAGCAACGCGACCCTGCCTGCAGTATCGTTCATCCGCCCGCCTGAAAGTTCTGCCGGCCATCCAGCAGATTCCACCATGCAGGCTTACGAAGCGTTCGTTAACGATATCGTCAACCGCGTCAAAAGCGTGAAGCAAGTGTGGGCCAAGACCGTGATTCTCATCACAACCGACGAAGGCGGTGGCTATTATGATACCGGTTATATCCAGCCTATCGATTTTTTCGGCGACGGTACCCGGATTTCCTTGATCGCGGTGTCGCCGTACGCTAAAAAAGGCCACGTCGACCACGTCTATAGCGATCACAATTCCATCCTCAAATTCATCGAGGCCAACTGGGGACTGCATCCGCTGTCAGCGCGCAGCCGCGACAACCTGCCGGATCCGGTCGCCAATGCCTCCAATCCTTACGTACCGCTCAATCGCCCGGCCATCGGCGACCTGATGGGTATGTTCGATTTCTCGCATGCGCAGGATAAATAACAACGTTTGCTCCGGTCGTTGAAAGCAAAAAACGGTCAAGGCATGTCCTTGACCGTTTTTTTTGACGCGGCGTTTAGTCCATATCAGTCCGGTCAGGACGGTTCGAATAAGCTGATCAGCTCATCGGGGCTGAAAGAACTGACGCCGACTGCGGCGTCGCCGAGTATTCCTTGCGTCAGGGAGCGTTTTCTTTCCTGCATGTGGATGATTTTTTCTTCTACCGTACCGATGGTCGTAAGCTTATAGGCAAAAACGGGATTGGCCTGGCCGATACGGTGCGCCCGTCCGGTTGCCTGGTCTTCCACCGCGGGATTCCACCACGGATCGTAATGGATGACCGTATCCGCAGTGGTTAAATTCAGCCCTACGCCGCCCGCTTTCAGGCTGATCAGAAACAGCGGCACTTCGCCGTCCTGAAATTTTTGCACCGGCGCGGCGCGGTTCTGCGTTTCGCCGGTAAGCCGGACGAACGGGATTTTCAGGTCGGCGAGTTCGGGTTCGATCAGGTCGAGCATCGAGGTGAACTGGGAAAACAGCAGGATGCGCCGGCCTTCTTCTATCATGTCGGGCAAGAGGGAAGTCAGCATGTCGAGCTTGGCCGACTGGTGGACCTTGCGCGCTGCGGCGAGTTTGAGCAGGCGCGGGTCGCAGCAGACCTGACGCAGCTTCAGCAGCGCGTCGAGAATGACGATCTGGCTTTTCTTGAAACCTTTGGCGTCGATTTCGCGCCGTATCTTGTCCTGCATGACAGTGCGTACGGATTCGTACAGGTCGCGCTGGCTGCTGACCAGCTCGCAGCTGCGGATAATATCGGTCTTGGCCGGCAATTCGGTCACGACCTGCGCTTTGGTGCGCCGCAGCATAAACGGTTTGATGCGTTGAGCCAGTGCGGCGCTGCGCTGCTTGTCGTCGTGTTTTTCTATCGGGGTGCGGAATTGGCGCTTGAACGCTTCGGCGCTGCCGAGAAAACCCGGCAACAGGAAATGAAACAGCGACCATAATTCACCGAGATGGTTTTCCATCGGCGTGCCGGTGAGCGCTACCCGATACCGCGCCTGGATCTGGTGAACGATCTGGGTGGACAGCGCTTTCGGGTTTTTGATCGCGTGCGCTTCGTCGAGAATGAGCAGATGAAATTGCTGCGCGGTCAGAAACTCCTTGTCGCGCGCCAATAACGGGTAAGTGGTCAGGATCAGGTCGTAATCCTGGATCTGGTCGAAATACTGTTTTCGGTCGACGCCGTGCAGCAGCAAGACCCGCAGGCTGGGGGTAAATCGGGCGGCTTCAGCGCGCCAGTTGAACATCAGGCTGGTCGGCGCGATGACCAGGCTGGGCAGGTCGGCGCGGCCCGACTGTTTTTCGACCAGCAGATGCGCCAGCGCCTGCAGCGTTTTTCCCAGTCCCATGTCGTCGGCCAGTATGCCGGCCAGACCGTACTCGCGTAAAAACTGCAGCCAGTTGAGACCTTCCTGCTGGTAGCCGCGCAAATCCGCCTTCAGCCCGAGCGGTAGCGGTACCGGGGTTATGCCTTCGAAGCTGCGCAGTTTGTGGCCTAATGCCAGCAGCCGCTCACCGCCCAGCCAGCGCGGCCGTGCATTGGCTTCCAGTTCGGCGAGGCGTGTGGCGTGCAGCGTATTGAGTTCGAGTTTGCCGTCCGGGGTCAATTTGGCGCTGCTGTCGAATAATTCGATCAATACCGATAATATTCCCTGTATGCGCTGCAAGGGCAGGGCGAGCATGCGTTTGTCCGGCAGCATGCAGACCAGCTTGCGTTTGCTGTCGATGTCGGGGTTAGTCAAATCGCGGATCTGATCCGGCGTATATTGCTGGAAGGTTTGCGTTAAAATCGGCAACAAACTGATCCGCTCTCCGTCCACTTCGATGCCCAGATCGAGGCTGAACCAGTCGGTATCGGATTTTTCCTCGATATCCACGCTGATGTCGTCGTTGACATTGGCGACGCGGTAAGGAAAATCCGGTTGAATATCGATCGTCCAGCCCGATTCCTGCAATCGCGGCAGATCTTCGATCATGAAATTCAGCCATTCGCCAGGCTGTGCGAAACTGTACGCTGCCATTTGCGCCGGAGTAATGGCAATGGCCGGAAAAATCTGCTGTACCAGCGATAAATCGGTACTGCTGAGCAGTTGTTTGGTGAATTCAAGTTCCTGTTCCGGATCGCGGTTGGCGTTGCAGCGTATGTTGTCGCGGCGTTGACTGACCGTATTGCCGACAACATGACTGGAAATGCGTATGCCGTGATATTCGAAGGCGAGTTGAGCGGCCGGCAGATAATGTACGCTGGCCTCTTCCCGGCGTTTCCAGTGCGAACCGAGATTTACGGGCAGCTCCAGCAAAATCAGTACCGGATTGGGTGGTACGTCGTCCAGCTGGCGGCTGAGCAGCGGCGTAGGTTCGGGCAACGCAATATCGGGCAACTGCTGTTTCAGCGAATTCGATACCTGCGGCAGAAGATTGTTGGGGATGGCGGGCGATTGCAATAGCACGCTGGCCAGCGCATCGCTCAGGCCGGTACGCAACTCGCCGCACTGAAAGGTTCGGGTATCGAGGCGCCAGGGCGGTACGACCGCGAGCACCTGTTCGTGTTCGAGCAGGTTGACGCCGAGATGCTGATTGCCGTCATCGTCGGCGATCCATGTCAGCGTGCATTCGCGCGGTTCGGCCAGCGTCAGGGGAGGATTGCCGCTGTCGTTCCAGTAAGTCCGTCCGGTCGCGATCAATTCCTGTAACAGCGCGCCGCTTCCCGGCCCGCTGATTTTGGGGTCGTTAGGCGACTGCGGATTGCACTGGAAAATGCGGGCGCAGAGCATTCTGTCCTGTGCGCTGGCGACATTGCCGCCGCGTCCCATGGCAACTTCAAAAAACTGGGTATACCGCATCGCTTTGCCGAATGTGTTGTCTTTTTTGAGGCGGGCGCGCATAAGCCGGACGCTGAGCCCCGTGCCGTAATAAGCCGGAGTCAGTACGTAGAGCAGGCGATAGGTTTCATTCGGCGGGTAATCGGGCGCATCGATTTCAGCCAGCGTTTCGCTGATTTGTTCGAGCCAGCTCAGCGCCGGAAAATCGGCAGCGTTTACGTTCGTTTCAATGTTGCGTGACGACGTTTCAGGCTTTTGCTCGGGTATGACCGAGATCAGGCTCGGCGGAGTATGCAAGGTATGGATCAGGACCGCGATCACATGTTTGCAGTTGCGCCCGATAGGGCAATCGCACGCACCGTCGATGATGAGTTTACCGTTGCGCATCTGCAAATAGATGCGCTCGTGATAAGGTAATGCCCGACTGCCTTGTACTTCCGCCACGATGGCATGGTCGGTGTCGTCCAGGCTGACGTGATTGATCCGGTGTTGTTCGAAAATCGCCAGTCCTCGTTCATAAAAAATTGCAGGAAACGTTTTCTTGATATCGGCCAGCGTATACTGAAT
>DASSZW010000078.1:0-11361 GCA_035713285.1 Burkholderiales bacterium | reverse complement strand
TTGATTCTCTGATCGCCGGGACGCAGCAACAGCGATCCTTACGGCAGCATCTTCAGGCGTGCGTACCATCTCGGGCTGTCTTCACATTGAAGAGAGCAGCGCTATCCTGTGCATCCAGGGTCTGATTATATTCAATCATTTAAATCGATATGACCAAATTATCAGTTAATCTCAACAAGATCGCGATATTGAAAAACTGGCGAGGAAAAAATTTCCGTGATGTCCAGTCTTTTGCTACGCGCTGTCTGGAATTGGGGGCTCACGGCCTGACGTTCCAGCCGCGCAAAAACCAGAAGTTTGCGCGGTACGCCGATATAGAACCGCTGGCGCATCTATGTAAAGAATACGGTGGCGAATTGAATGTGGAAGGCTATCCTTCCGTCGAATTTCTCAACGCCGTCAAACAGTGGCAGCCGGCGCAATGTACGCTGATGGCCGATGCGGTAGATCCGACCGGTGCCGATTACGGATGGGACATCGGCAAGCACGCCAACATGCTTAAAGAAGTGATAGGCGAATTGAAAGCGGCCAATATCCGAACCAGTCTCTATGTCAACTTCGACTATGCGAATATGGCGGAAGCGCGGCAGGTCGGGGCCGAGCGCGTCAAGCTCTGTACGCAGGTCTGCAGCGCCGGTTACGATACGGATAAAGGAAAGGAAGACTTTGCTGCTTTGCAAAACGCCGTCGAGCGCGCGCACAACGAAGGCCTGGGAGTCAGCGTCGGTCATGACTTCAATCTGGAGCATTTGAACGGGTTGTTAAGGCTGCCGGATATACGCGAGGTGTCGGTCGGCCCGGCGATGATACTGGAGAGTATCCAGTTCGGGATCGATAAGGTTATAGGGCGTTATGTCAAGATGGTCAATGCGGTCAAAAAACTCAAATCGCGCTGATCCGTAACTCGCAAAAACCATGTACGATATCGTACCGAACCCGAAGAGCCGTCCTATTATCCTGTTTTGGCCTCAGTTCGTGCCGTCCGCTTTGGAGCGCTCGAAATTTTTGCTATCCGGCAGCGCGATGGCAATCTAGCGATTTTCGTCTTGCGGAGGAATTATGAAAGCACCCGACTCGTTACGCTATTTACACGATCTCGAACCCTCCGTTGCCGAATTCAGGGAGGCGGTATTGAACGGCCTATCGAAGCCGCAGAAAACCCTGCCTTGCAAATATTTCTACGATGCGGAAGGCTCCAGACTGTTCGAGCGTATTTGCGATCAGCCTGAATATTACCCGACCCGAACCGAATGCAAAATTCTCGAAAAGCATGCCGGCGAAATCGCCCGATTGATCGGACCGCAGGCGAGCCTGGTTGAATTCGGTTCCGGTGCCGGTATAAAAATCCGTTTGCTGCTGGCGGCCCTGCAACAGCCTTGCGCTTACGTGCCTGTCGATATTTCCCGCGAGCATATGCTCGCGGCAACGGACGATCTGGCGAGCAATTTTCCCGATTTATGCATCGCGCCGGTCTGTGCCGATTATACCCATCCGTTTACCCTGCCTGCGTTACGAGGGATAAAACCACGTACGCAAGTGGGTTTTTTCCCGGGTTCTACCATCGGCAACTTTACCGCCGCTGAAGCGCGCGCTTTTCTCGGGCGGACCCATATGTTGCTCGGTGCGGGCGCCATGATGATAATCGGCGTCGATCTGCGCAAGGAAGAAACGTTATTGACGGCGGCCTATAACGATGCTGCCGGAGTAACCGCCGCTTTCAATCTGAATCTGTTACGCAGGATAAACGAAGAGTTGCAGGGCGACTTCGAGCTTGCCGGATTTGCGCATAAAGCGATATGGAATTCGGGGTTGGGGCGGATCGAAATGCACCTGGTCAGCCTGCGCGCTCAATCCGTGTATGTCGATGGACGCCGCTTCGATTTTGCTGACGGCGAAACTATCCATACCGAAAATTCTTATAAATACACGATAGAACAATTCCAGCAGATTGCGGAAGAATCCGGTTATCGCCCCCTTGCGGTATGGACGGATTCGCGCCAGTTGTTCAGCGTCCATGCCTTGCGAGCCATATGATCCCTGTGCGGATCCAGGAAAATCCGGCGCGAATTACGCTATTTCGTGAAAAACAGGGAGCGTAATGCCTATCGGCTGGACATCGTTCAGTTTCAATTTCTGTTATTGTTATATAATGAATCCGAACAATATTTCCTATTTTTGATGCTATTGCGCTTACCTGTTAATAGTATATGATTCTGTGAAACTAATCGTCAGCTTTTTGTCGGCCAGTTTGTTTGTCGCGGTATTGGGCAGTGTGTATATCTGGACAGGAATGTATGCGATAGGGGCGGATTCGCCTCATTGGCGTCTTACCTCCAATATAATGAACATACTGCGTCAACGTGCCGTCATGCGCCACGCAAAAAATATTCCGGTACCCGATCTCGACAATCCGGAATGGATATTGAAGGGCGCCGGTCAATATGCGGCAATGTGCGTGCAATGTCATCTCGCGCCGACCCGGAAAACCTCCGAATTGCGCATGGGACTTTATCCGTTGCCGCCAGACCTGACTAAAGTTCGCGTTGATCCGGGAACGGCGTTTTGGATCATCAAGCACGGCATTAAAATGAGCGCCATGCCGGCTTGGGGAATCAGTCACGACGACGCAACCATCTGGTGCATGGTCGCTTTTCTGCAAAAGTTGCCCAAGCTTACGCCGGCCCAGTATGCGGCTATCGTCGCAATAGCCCCGCCGGATGACGATATGCGCCAGTAAGTGCGGCGCAGGTCCGGACTTCAACATGAACAGGAATGGTTTCCATGTCTTCAGCAACGCAGGATATAAAAATAGTGTTCGGTATTTTGTCCGCCAACAATCCGGCGGATATCGTTCAGCAAACGATAGACGCTCTGGGCGGCGATTGTATGGTGCTGGTTCACCATGACTTTAGCCAGCGTCCCGATTTTGTGCTCACCGGAGATAATGTACGCATACTGGAAAACCCGGTTTTAACCGAATGGGGCAACTGGACGCTGGCGGAGGCGACTTTGCACCTGCTTCGTCATGCCTTGCTGCATTACCAGTTCGATTATTTCCAGTTGTTGAGCGATTCCTGTTTGCCGATCCAGCCCATATCGGAATTCAAGCGTAGGCTGTTATCGCAGCGTCCCGACGCCATGATGGATATGATCGATATCGGCGCCGACAAAGACTTGTTTGTCAGCCACGCTTATCGCTATATGCCGTCGAGAACGTTAGTGCATAGAATTTTCCGGCGCTTCAGAATATGGGCATTGGGTCCTGGACCGCATGCAATGGAAAGAATGGCCGGTTTGGGCATCCCCATGGCAAAGCAAGCGGCATCTCTGGTGCCCAGGATTAAACAAATTGCAGGGCGAACGCTTTTATTGTTTCTACATGTGCCTAATTTAATTTCGAAGCGTAAATTTTTTGTTGGAAGTGTGTGGTTTTGTGCGTCCCGAGAGGTGTGTTCTTATATTGTCGAACAAGCGCGCGCAGAAAAATTGGTACAGTATTTTTCAGGATTAAGGGGTCCGGACGAAATTTTTTTCCCGTATGTGCTAGGAAATAGCAGATTCCGGAATATTGTTCCAGCCAATCATTTTACTCTCTGGAAATTGCGCGGCACCGGTCCGGAAGAAATTCAGGAAACCGATTTGCCGGATATTATGAATTCAGGCAAGTTTTTTGCGCGTAAATTTTCGAAATCAAGCAATAATCCTGCTCGTATGGCAGTACTTTCAAACCGGTTTTCTGCAATGGAAAAATGTAAGGTGGCTGGATAGAAACCGGTCATCTCAAGTTGCTGGTTTAAACGGTCGACAGATTGCGATCAAGTGATTTTCCGGACGGCCGTCCAGGAAGCCGACTTTGTGTCTGTCGGCTGCCCGGCAGTTCGAGTTAACCGCCGTGTTTATGCTTCATCCGGCCTTGATGCATTTTATCGAAAATCACTTTTTGTTCGGGAGTCAGCGCGTTATAGAACGTGCGGGTAACTTCAGCCATGCGCGCCATATGCTGTGATCGAGTTTGCAAAAACTCCGCCATTTTTGCCATCCGGTCCGGCGTGGTCAGTCCCGGGGAATGCATTTCCGCGCGCATTTTTTCGTGCAAAGCGGCAGTGGCTTTGGCCTGGGCATTTACCTTGTCGGCAAAGGTTTGCCAGGCAGGTTCTTCCGCCTGGGTAATCTTAAGCTTGTCTTTCAGTTCGCTTAGTCGTTTGTTGGCGTAAGCGACAGGGTCCATTTTTTGTTTGCCCTGCGCCGTAACGCCGGTATCGCCGCATTGTGGACCGGGGCAATCCGCCGCGCCCGCAGTCGCGAGGGTTAATGCCGAAGAAATCAGGATGAGTGCGAATCTGGTACGAAATTTCATGGCAAATTCCTTAAAAATTAATAAATAGCGTAGTTTCAGTAGCCGGCTTGATCACAAAGCATATCGGTGCTGTCCCGTTTCCTGGCCGGAGCCGGTATCGGGCAGCATTTGATACCGGTTAATCGTCATCGTCGTCGTCGCCCATGCCGCCCATGCCCTCATAGCCGCCCATGTAGCCGCCGTATCCCATTTCCGGATAGCCGCCCATGCCTTCATAACCGCCATAACCCATTTCCGGATAAGCGCCATAGCCGTCCATAGCCTGAAAGTCCATGCCGGCGCATCCCGCTAAAAATAGAAGTAAAGTGAAAGCAACAATATTTGCCGTAATGTATTTCATGGTTTCTCCGGATGGCCAAGGTGATTTTTTAACTATTCTACCCTTAAAAATTCGGGTTTATCTTTTTTGCGCGCCACGGCAACAATCTTAAGGCATGGCCGAGCATAGTAAGTTCCGCGTTCGTTTGCGGCGCAAGCTGGAATATTCGATTTGAATCTTGCATCTTCGATATCGGGCGCTTCAATGTTGCTGCAAAAATTGTTCGATATGGGTTAAAAACACCCGGGTTTTGGTCGGCAGATACCGGCGCGTGGGCATGACCGCCCAGGCAGGAATCGCGGGGAGGTCCCATTCCGGCAATAGGCGGACCAGTTTTTTTCGCCGAACTTCTTCGATGACGAAATAATCCGGCAAAGCGCCTATACCGGCCCCTTCGAGCAATAATTGATGAATGACGCCGGGCGAATTGACGCTGAACTTGTCGGCGAATACAGGGTCCAGTGTCCGGTCGCCGTTGCGGAATCTCCATGGGACCGGCGTGCCACGCGACGATAGTAAACGTATGATATCGTGATGCTGCAGATCGGCCGGGGTATTCGGAGGCGTCCGCAAAGCCAGGTACAGGGGGCTGGCGTAGAGCCCGAAGCTCTGTTCGTCGATTTTCCGCGCAACCAGCGTCGCGTCATTTTCAAGTGTTCCCATCCGGATCGCCAGATCGAAGCGTTCGCCGATGATATCAACGCGCCGTGCATCCACTTCCAGTTCGAGCTGGATTTCCCGATATTGTTGCGCGAAGGTCGCTAACGCGCGGGATAAGCGATACCGCGCGTAATCGTCCGGCATGGAAACGCGCAGGCGGCCGCGGGCTCGAGACTCGCGGCTCTGGATGAAATCCCTGACCGCTTCGATTTCGACCGCCACCCGCTGGCCATGCTCGAACAAATCCTGACCGAATTCCGTCAGGACCAGTCTGCGCGTAGTTCTAACGATCAATTTCTGGCGCAACTGGTCTTCGAGATGCGCGAACCTGCGCGATACGGTGGCTGTGGGTAACGCAAGATAACGGGACGCCGCCACGAAACTGCCGTGCTCGGCGATCGCAGCAAATAATAATAAATCGTCGGCGGATAAGAGTGATTGTTCCATTTACGGGATATTTTATCCCGAAATAACGACTTACGCCTCGAATCCGAAACGATTATTATAAAAACCGTCTCAAAACAAAAGGAAAAATCGTGGATATACAATTTCATCCGGACACGGTGACCCAATCGCGCAATATCGAGCAGATCGTAACGGGCGTGGCGACCAGCGACGGCGCGGGCGTAAAGCTGACCAGGGTGCTCGCGCAACCGTTGCAGAAACGGCTGGATCCGTTTTTGATGCTGGATGCATTCCGCAGCGACGACGCGGACGATTATATCGCGGGATTCCCCGATCATCCGCATCGGGGCTTTGAAACCGTGACGTATATGCTCGCCGGACGGATGCGGCATCGGGACAGCGCAGGCAACGAAGGTCTGTTGCAAAACGGCAGCGTCCAGTGGATGACGGCCGGCCGAGGCGTTATCCATTCGGAAATGCCGGAGCAGGAAAACGGCGTGATGGAAGGTTTTCAGCTCTGGCTGAATCTGCCGGCGCAGCGCAAATTGTGCGAACCGTGGTACCGCGACATCGCAGCGGCCGATATCCCGCAATACGATACGGCGCAAGGCGCGTCCGTCCGCGTCATCGCCGGAATCAGCAATGGGGTGACGGGAGCCGTCACACGCGAAGACACCGAACCTGTGTATCTCGACATCGCGTTGCAGGCCGGCAGCACGTTCGCCACGGCACTACCCATGGCTGACAACGCCTTCGTTTACGTGTATCGCGGTGCCGTGGACATCGCCGGCAAGACGGTGGGCGAAGGCCGGTTAGGCATACTTGCCAACGACCCGGCGGCGGACGGCGTGGTAATTACCGCTGCAGCGGCGACACGGCTGATACTGGTTGCCGGCAAGCCGCTGCGCGAACCGGTCGTGCAATACGGGCCGTTTGTGATGAATACGCAAGAGCAGATCTACCAGGCCATAGCCGATTTCCGCGAAGGCCGGTTTTCCGCTACGGAGGGCCGTTAAAATGAACCCGCAACCGGCGCTGTTCATTTCGCACGGTTCGCCGATGCTGGTGATCGAAGACAGTCCCGCCCGGCGTTTCCTGAGCGAGTGGAGTCTGCGCCATCCGGCACCGCAAGCGATACTGGTGGCGTCGGCGCACTGGGAAAACCGGGGCGGCCCCGCTGTCGGCACGGCTGAGCAGCCCGTTACGGTACACGATTTCGGCGGATTTCCCCCGGCTTTGTACGATATCGAATATCCTGCGCCCGGAGCGCCGAAAATGGCTGGACTGGCGATAGATCTTTTGCGCGAAGCGGGATATACCGTTAAAGAAGCCGTCAATCGCGGGCTCGATCACGGCGTATGGGCGCCGTTGAGCCTGATGTTTCCCGCTGCCGATGTGCCGGTGTTTCAGGTATCATTAATAGCGGGCGGCAGTCCCCGCGAGCATTACCGTTACGGCGCAGCGCTGCAAACCCTGCGTAACCGCGGCGTCCTCGTCATCGGCTCGGGTTCCATGACGCACAACCTGTACGAATTCATGGGTCATGGACGGGAAGACGAGGCGCCCGACTGGGTCGCCGAGTTCGAGCGCTGGGTAGATCGGGCGCTCGCTGACCAACGCTATGAAGATTTGATGAATTACCGGGCGCTGGCGCCTTTCGCCAGACAGAATCATCCCACCGACGAGCATTTGCTGCCGCTGTTTTTTGCTTTGGGCGCAGCCGGCGCCGGAACGAAGGCGACGAAACTGCACAGCAGCCACACTTATGGCGTGCTGTCGATGGATGCCTATTTATTTGCCGCGGATTCGGTACAAGGCATTTCGTCCGCGGCCTGATCGGAGCAAACACATGACTGACACCGTCTTTTCCGGCGTGGAATTGCTGCCGGAATCAGTAAACCCGCGACAATTGTTTATCCTGCTGCACGGTTTCGGTACCAATGCAGCCGATATGCTGCCGGTGGCCGAGCGATTCCGTTCGGCATATCCCGACGCGGCATTTTTGATTCCGGAAGGAACGTATGTCCTGGGTGAATCGGGTACGCGCAGGCAATGGTTCGATATCGAGGGCGTGACGGAAGACAGCCGGCGGCAACGCATCGCCGATGCAATGCCGGCTTTATTTGCGCTGGTGCGGCAAGCGCAGGACCGATTGAAGATTCTGTCCTCGGATACCGCGCTGGTGGGTTTTTCGCAAGGCGGCATCATGGCGCTGGAGTTCGGCTCCCGCCACGACGGCAACGCAGGCCGGATCCTGGCGTTTTCCGGCCGTTACGGCAAGCTTCCCGAAGTGGCGCCCGAACTGACCACGATCCATTTATTTCACGGCGAGCTCGATCGCGTCATTCCGGTCGACCATGCGTATGCCGCGTATGCGGCGCTTACCGATCTGCAGGGCGATGTGACGCTGGACCTGGCCGCGGACGGCGGCCATGAAATAACGGATGCGCTGCTCGACAAGGCCATCTCCCGCCTGCAAACCTGCGTGCCCTTGCGCAGCTGGAAAAGGGCGCTCGATAGCGCATGAAGACCGCCGGAGTCCGTTCCGGCATTATTGCCGGGGCCGGTATTCCGCCACCCAGGACTGAAGCTTGAGCTTGACCTCGGTTTCGCTCACTACGATGTCCTGTTCCAGCCAATCCACGGCACCAGCGAGCCAGCCTTCGTCAACCGCGCGCGCCTGCGCAATACGCAGTTTCGGATGAGGTGTCGGCAACGTGTGTTCGTCGTCGGCGAGCAGTTCTTCGTACAGTTTTTCGCCGGGCCGCAAGCCGGAATAAACGATTTTTATGTCGCTTTCCGTGTAGCCGGAAAGTCGTATCATATCGCGCGCCAGGTCGGCGATTTTAACGGGTTCGCCCATGTCGAGGACGAAAATTTCTCCGCCTTTGCCCATCAGGCCGGCCTGCAGCACCAGCTGGCAGGCTTCGGGGATGGACATGAAGTAACGGGTGATGTCGGGATGGGTGACGGTGACCGGGCCGCCGGCGGCGATCTGTTCCTGGAATTTCGGGATGACGCTGCCGGAACTGCCGAGCACATTGCCGAAGCGTACGGCAATAAATCGCGTTTCGTACTCCGCCTGATTTTGCAGGCTTTGGCATACCATTTCGGCCAGCCGCTTCGATGCGCCCATGACATTGGTCGGATTCACCGCCTTGTCGGTCGATATGAGGACGAATTTCGCCACGCCGTGCCGCTGTGCGGCATCAGCCAGCGTGTACGTCCCGAGCACATTATTGCGCAGCGCCTGCCAGGCATTGCCTTGTTCCATCAGCGGCACGTGTTTGTACGCGGCCGCGTGAAACAGGATGGACGGGCGATGGAGCGCGAGCAAATCGTTGACCAGCACGCGATGTTTCACGTCGCCTATGGCGCATACCAGCTGCAGGCCGGGATAATGCGCGGCAAGCTCCTGTTCGATCCGGTATAGCGCCAGCTCGCTCAATTCCAGCAATATCAGCAGCTTCGGTTGATACCGCCCGATCTGGCGAACCAGTTCCGAGCCGATCGAACCGCCGGCCCCGCTGATCATGACGACCTGACCGGTGAGCAGGGCATGCAATCCGGCGTCGTCGAGTTGCACCGGATCGCGTCCCAGCAGATCGTCGAGTTCGATTTTGCGCAGCGCCGAAACGGTGACCTTGCCGCTGGCCAGATCTTCGAAAGCCGGCACGATCAAGGCTGAAACCTGTGCGTCGCTGCAGATTTTTGCTGCGTGACGCCGGGTGTGATGGCTGGCGGAAGGCATGGCGATGACGGCGTGTTTTACGCCCAGCCGGGCTGCGAATTGCGGCAGTGCGTCCAGCTTGCCTAGCACGGCGATGCCGTAAACGTCCCGCCCCTGTTTGGTATGTTTGTCATCGAGCAAACCGACTACCCGCCAATCGCTGCTGTGAGCGAGTTCGCGCACCAGCGAAGCTGCCGCATTGCCGGCGCCAAGTATGATCAGCGGTTGACGTTCATGCGCCAGCAGGCCGAATTTGTGCTCTTTCCAGGCCCGATAAAAGAGCCGGCTGCCGCCCATGATCAGCAATAATAATACCGGATCCAGTATCAGTACCGAGCGCGGCACGACGGCATGAATCCGGAACATGAACACTATCAGCGGAATGAGCAGGGCTGAAAGCCCGACTGCCGTCAGGATGCGGCGCAGATCGGGCAGGCTGGCGAAGCGCCAGATGCCGCGGTACAGCCCGAAGCGCCAGAACGCCATGCTCTGTACCGGCACTACCCATATCAAGGTACTCAAGGCGCTCGGCATATATTCGGGCGGGATGCTCAAATTGAACCGCAGCCAGTACGCCAGCAACCAACCGATAGCCGCTGCGCTTATGTCATGGATAAATGCAAGAGCGATGCGATAGTTAGGGCGTACATACATACAGGAACGGCCTGTCGTTTACGTGTCGGAAAGCGGCGTTGCCGTACTGTGTCAGCGTCCGCGTCCGCCGCTGCGATGGGCTGGCGGCACGCGCGCATAATCGTGTCCGGCAGGCCGGCTTCCGGGTTTGGCGGGCGGTCTCGCCTGTCTGCCGGAATTCCCGCCGGGCTGGCTGCGTTGCAGGATCGGTTCCGCCTTGATGCGCGGGTCGACTTCAAAACCCGGCAGGGTTTCCATCGCAATCTGGCTTTTGGTCAGGCGCTCGATAGCGGTCAGCAGTTTGAGTTCGTCCACGCATACCAGCGACGTGGCTTCGCCCAGGCTTCCGGCGCGACCGGTACGGCCGATGCGATGCACGTAATCTTCCGCCACATTGGGCAATTCGAAATTGACGACATGGGGCAATTCGCTGATATCGATGCCACGCGCCGCGATGTCGGTGGCGACCAGCACCTGCAGGGTGCCGTCCTTGAACGTTTTCAATGCCTTGGTCCGGGCGGCCTGGCTTTTGTTGCCGTGTATCGCCATGGCCGGTATGCCGTCCTTGTCCAGATTTTCGGCCAGCCGGTTGGCGGCGTGCTTGGTGCGGGTGAATACCAGCACCTGAAACCAGTTGTTTTCCTTGATCAGGTGGGTGAGCAATTCGCGTTTGCGCTCGCGGTCGACGGCGTAGGCTTTTTGCGCGATGAGCTCGTTGGTGGCGTTTCGTTTAGCGACTTCCACGGTCACCGGGCTGATGAGCAGGCTGTCAGCCAATGTTTTGATTTCATTTGAAAACGTGGCCGAGAAAAGCAGGGTCTGGCGTTTTTTCGGCAGCATCGCCATGATTTTTTTGATGTCGCGGATAAAACCCATGTCGAGCATGCGGTCGGCTTCGTCCAGCACCAGGATTTCGATTTGCGACAGGTCTACCGTTCTTTGCTGCGCGTGATCGAGCAATCGGCCCGGCGTTGCGACCAGAATATCGACCTGACCGCGGAGCTTCTGGATCTGCGGATTGATATTGACGCCGCCGTACATCATCATGGATTTGAGCGGCAAATGCTTGCCGTACTCGCGCACGCTTTCTTCGACCTGTGCCGCCAGTTCGCGCGTCGGCGTCAAAATCAGTGCGCGTATCGGCGAACGGCCAGTTGCCGCGCTTGCGGCAGGCCGCTGCGAGAGCAGATGCAAAATCGGTAAAACGAAACCGGCGGTTTTCCCGGTTCCCGTTTGCGCGCCGCCCAACAGATCGGT
>DASSZW010000077.1:0-4056 GCA_035713285.1 Burkholderiales bacterium | reverse complement strand
AACGCCTGCATGACCTGCCATGCCGTAGACAGCCATGTGGTCGGGCCGTCCTTCAAGGCGGTAGCCGCGCGCTATAAAGGCAACCCGGACGCCCCGGACGTTTTATACCGGAAAATCCGTATGGGCGGCGCCGGTGTCTGGGGGAAGACGCCCATGCCGCCTTATCCGCAGGCCAGCGAGCAGGATTTGCACGCCATTATCCGCTGGGTGCTGGCTCAATAACCGTCACGTAATCGTGACGCAATTTCCGTTTGCTTCCGTTTATGTTATAACTGATTCGTATTAAGGATTTATTACTTTAATCTGGCGGAGTCGTCGATTTGAATCAGAAGTTACGAAATACTTTGCTCCTGCTTGCCGTGTCGTGCCTGCCATTATGCGGATGCAGCAAACCGGCCGGCAACGGCGAACCCGTGATCAAAATCGGATCGGCGTCGCCGCTGACCGGGCCGCAAGCGCATCTCGGCAAGGATAACGCCAATGGCGCGCAACTGGCGGTAGATGAAATCAATGCCACAGGCTTAATTCTGGGCGGCAAGAAAATGCATCTCGAACTGCTCGTCGAAGACGATCAGGCCGACCCGAAAACCGCGACGATGGTCGCGCAGAAACTGGTCGACGACGATGTCGCAGGGGTCATCGGCCACCTCAACTCGGGAGCGACCATTCCCGCTTCCAAAATTTATTACGACGCGGAAATCCCGCAAATCTCGCCCTCCGCTACCGCCGTAACTTACACTACGCAAGGGTTTAATACCGCGTTCCGGGTCATGAGCAACGATCGCCAGCAGGGCCAAGCGCTCGGACAATTCGCCGTCAGGCAGCTGGGCGCAAAAAGAATCGCTATTATCGACGATCGTTCGGCCTACGGCCAGGGATTGGCCGACGAATTCGAGAAAGCCGTCAGAGCGGCCGGCGGCACCGTCGTCGCGCGGGAATATACGACCGATAAAGCGACCGATTTCATGGCTATCCTGACTTCGATCAAAGCGCGCGCGCCACAAGTGGTCTTTTTCGGCGGCATGGACCCGCAAGCCGCGCCGCTCGCCAGGCAAATGCACGAACTAGGGCTGCACGCCCAACTCCTGGGCGGCGACGGAATGGAAACGCCGCTGTTCATCAAGCTCGCCGGCCGCGACGCCGAAGGCGCAATCGCCTCGACTCCGGGATTACCGATACAGGAAATGCCCGGCGGCCTCGCATTCAAGAAAAAATTCAACGCCCGTTACGGCGATATACAGAATTATGCGCCCTACGCTTACGATGCCGTGTATGTACTGGTGGATGCGATGAAACGCGCCCAGTCGGCCGACCCGGAGAAATACCTCGCCCAATTGTCCAAAACCGATTACCACGGCGTTACCGGGCATATCCGTTTCGATCGCAACGGTGACCTGGCAAACACTGCGATCACTTTGTATCAAGTGAAATCCGGCGCCTGGCGCCCGATTAAAACCATGCAAAGCGGAAATTAGGCAACCATGGACATGTTCGCGCAACAACTCGTTAACGGACTGGTACTCGGTAGCGTCTATGCGTTGGTCGCGCTCGGCTATACCATGGTCTACGGCATACTGGAACTGATCAATTTCGCTCACGGCGAAGTCACCATGTTCGGCGCGATGATTGCGCTGGCTGTCATTTCGGCGCTGACCGGGGCGCACGTTCATTTACCCGGCGTGATGCTCGCGCTGACCGGATTGCTGGTCGCCATACCCTCGTGCATGCTGCTCGGCTACACCATAGAACGCGTCGCTTACCGGCCGCTGCGCAGCGCGCCGCGGCTGGCCCCGCTGATTACCGCCATCGGCGTATCCATCGTCCTGCAAAATGTGGCGATGATGGTCTGGGGGCGCGAATATATTCCCTTCCCGCCCATCTTGCCGACCGGCCACCACAATCTGCTCGGCGCGCGCATCACCGACGTGCAGATCGCCATTCTGGTCACAGCCCTGCTGCTGATGCTGGGCTTGACGCTGCTGGTGCAGCGCACCCGGCTCGGCCGCGCCATGCGCGCTACCGCCCAATCGCCGCAACTCGCCGGCTTGATGGGCGTCAATGCGAACGCCGTCATTTCGCTGACCTTTATCATCGGCTCCGGACTGGCCGCGATCGCGGGCTTTATGGTAAGCGCTTACTATGGGCTGGCGCATTATTACATGGGCTTTCTGCTCGGACTGAAAGCCTTTACCGCTGCGGTGCTGGGCGGCATAGGAAAAATTGGCGGCGCAATGCTTGGCGGCTTGCTGCTGGGCGTCATCGAAAGCCTGGGCGCAGGTTATATCGGCGACTTCACCCACGGCTTTTTAGGCAGCAATTATCAGGACGTGTTTGCCTTTTTCGTCCTGATCGCCGTCCTCATCGTCCGGCCTTCAGGTTTGCTGGGCGTCGCCGCCGGCGAGCGGGCCTGACCGTGGCGCGGCAGAAGCGACGGGCGTGGACGACCTTTGCCCTGCTCGGCGTCGGGCTGGCGATATTGCCCCTGCTCGTCGAAGCGGGCATCGGCCGGTCGTGGGTACGCGTGCTCGATTTCACCCTGCTCTACATCATCCTCGCGGTCGGCCTGAATATCGTCGTCGGCTATGCCGGTCTGCTCGATCTGGGTTATATCGCCTTCTATGCCGTCGGCGCTTATTGTTACGCGCTGCTGGCGTCGCCGCAGTTCGGGCTGCATCTGCCATTCTGGGCGATATTGCCGATAGGCGCTGGCGCCGCTGCTTTATTCGGTATCCTGCTGGGTGCGCCAACGCTCAGACTGCGTGGCGATTATCTGGCTATCGTCACGCTGGGTTTCGGCGAAATCGTGCGGATATTTCTCAACAACCTCAATACTCCGGTCAATATCACCAACGGACCCCAGGGCATTACCCTGATCGATCCGGTACGCATCGACGGATTTTCATTCGCCGCCAAACATCATTGGCTGGGGTTGACCTTTTCTTCGCCGCAGCAATATTATTATTTGTTCCTGATCCTGACGCTGGCGCTTATTTTTGTCGCCCTGCGCCTGCAGGATTCACGCATCGGCCGGGCCTGGGCGGCGATCCGCGAAGACGAACTGGCGGCCGCCGCCACCGGCATCAACGTACGCAACCTGAAATTGCTCGCTTTTGCGATGGGCGCCACGTTTGCCGGAGTGGCCGGTGGGCTGTTCGCCGGCTTTCAGGGCTTCGTCAGTCCGGAAAGTTTCAACCTGATGGAATCGGTCATGATCCTGTGCATGATCGTGCTGGGCGGAATGGGTAATATTCCCGGCGTGATTCTGGGCGCAACGCTGCTCACGGTATTTCCCGAAGCCCTGCGTTACCTGGGCGACTGGCAACAGGCGTGGCTGGGCCGCATCGTCGTCGATCCCGATGATTTGCGGATGCTGCTGTTCGGTCTCGCGCTGATCGTCATGATGCTCTATCGCCCCGCCGGCTTATGGCCGTCGCGCCTGCGCAGGCGGGAATGGCAGGACAAGCGCGCCTCATGAACGACATCGTCCGCATCGAAGGGGTCAGCAAGCAGTTCGGCGGTATCCGCGCCCTGAACGATGTCTCATTGTCCGTACTTCAGGGCGAAATTCTCGGCTTGATCGGCCCGAACGGCGCGGGCAAGACAACCTTGTTCAATATCCTGACCGGTCTGTACACACCGAACAGCGGGGAACTCTGGCTCGGCGAACGTTCGATGCTGAACCTGAAACCGCACCAGATACTGCAATTGGGCATCGCCCGCACCTTCCAGAATATCCGCGTCTTTCCGGAAATGACCGCGCTGGAAAACGTCATGGTCGGCCGTCACGCGCGCACTCGGGCTGGACTGCTAGGCGCCGTCTTGCGCAATCGCGGCACGCGGACGGAAGAAGCGCAGATCCGCAAACGCTCTGGAGACTTGCTGGAAACGGTCGGCATAGCCAGACACAGCAATACGCTGGCGAAAAACCTGTCGTACGGCGACCAGCGCCGGCTGGAAATCGCCCGCGCGCTCGCGACCGAGCCGCAACTGCTGGCGCTGGACGAACCGGCCGCAGGAATGAATCCGGCCGAACGCGATACGCTCAGCGAACTGATC
>DASSZW010000076.1:0-9162 GCA_035713285.1 Burkholderiales bacterium | reverse complement strand
TGTAGCCGCCATCGCCGCGTCTGTACAGCCTGCCGATATCGCCCGGCGCATACGCGAAGCGCGAATCGAAGCAATAGCCCGGGCTGGCGGCGTAGGCAACAAAACTGCTTCAGGCGTACGAAAACTGCCCGTTTGAGGCTCGACGGCTTGCGTGCTTTACGAATACACAGTAACGTATCCCGGATTGATTCATTTGTGAGTATTTACTGCATGAAATTAATAATATTAGATCGTGACGGTGTGATAAATCTGGATTCCGATCATTTTATCAAAACTCCCGATGAATGGAGGCCCATCGACGGCAGCCTGGAAGCTATTGCCCGGCTGAATCAAGCGGGATATCGCGTAGTGGTGGCGACTAACCAGTCGGGAGTAGGACGAGGCCTGTTCGATATGGCGATGCTCAACGCCATCCATGCAAAAATGCATAAAGCCGTGTCGAGCGTAGGTGGCCGTATCGACGCAGTGTTTTACTGTCCGCATGCGGCAGAGGCTAAATGCGCTTGCCGCAAGCCTCAGGCAGGCATGTACCTGGAAATCGCCGAGCGCTTCGATATCAGTTTGATAGACGTGCTGACTGTCGGCGACAGTTTACGCGATCTGCAGGCGGCGGTAGCGGTAGGCGCAGCGCCGATTCTCGTGCTTACCGGCAAGGGAACCAAAACTCTGGCCGCGGGCAATCTGCCCGAAAACACGCAAGTATTCGCCGATTTGTCGAGTGCGATTGACCGGGTGCTGGCTTAATGATAGTGTTTCGCTCGACGTTTTTTTTATTATTGCAATCGTTGCTGACCGTTATTTTCGCGGTGCTGGCATTGCTGGTTTTCCCGTTTCCGTTAAGCGTGCGCTACCGGGTCATTACGGGATGGAATCGTATAGTGATATGGCTGGCGCGCTGGGTCTGCGGCATACGCTACCAGATCGTGGGGCTGGAAAATCTGCCCGGCGTTCCTGCGATCGTCATGGCTAAACATCAGTCGGCCTGGGAAACCATTGCGTTGCCGATATTGTTGCCGCCTATGGCCATCGTTTTGAAACGTGAGCTGTTGAGAATTCCATTTTTCGGCTGGGGCATGGCAATGCTGTCCCCGATTGCTATCGATCGCGGCGACGGGCGCGCAGCATTAAGACAGATCGCCGATCAGGGCAGGCAGCGTCTGGCTGACGGCATGGGCATACTGATTTTTCCGGAAGGTACGCGCATTGCGACAGGCGAAACCGGAAAGTACGGAATAGGGGGGGCCTGGCTTGCGACCCACGTCACTTCTCTGGTTGTGCCGGTTGCGCATAATGCGGGAAGAGTCTGGCCTAAAAATGCGTTTCTCAAGCGTCCTGGCTTGATTACGGTCAGCATCGGTCCGGTGATCGATCCGGCAGGGATGAAGCCGGATATGCTGAACCAGCGCGTGCAGGAATGGATAGAAACCGAAATGTTGCGTTTGCATGAATACGAGACCATTACAACGGACCGATGAATCCAAATGCCTTGTCATGGAAGGCGTGGAACAAAATTATCGGCTTAAGCGCAGCACGTTGCGCCGCACGCTGGCGCTGAGCGTCGGGGCTCAGGGGCTGGTCGTCTATGCGCCGTGGGCACTGCCGGCATGCCGGGTAGAAAAATTCGTGCTGGAACATGCCGCCTGGGTAACCCAAAAACTGGCGGGGCAAGCCGATTACGCCCTGCCGCGATTGGGATGGCAGGACGGAGTCCGCTTACGCTTGCTGGGAGAAACCGTTACGCTCCGGTTGCGCGAGGACGTTTCGTCTATAGCGATAAACGGTGGGGTCTTATATTTCCCTGTCCTCCCGGTAAACAGCATTCAGTCCACGGTGATTGCTTGGTATCAAAGAACGGCTTTGTCGTATTTTCACGAGCGTTTGACACGGTTTTCCGCATTGCTGACGCGCCAGCCGGCTGCGTTGAAACTATCCGGTGCCGGCAGCCGCTGGGGCAGTTGTACGAAAACCGGCGTAATCCGCGTAAACTGGCGTTTATTGCAGGCGAGCCGCGCTGAAGCGGATTATGTGCTGGCGCATGAACTGGCGCATTTGACGCACATGAACCATTCGCCGGCTTTTTGGCGGGAAGTGTCGCGGCTGTATCCCGGCTATGATGAAGCGCGAGCGCTTTTGCGCAGGCAGGGCCATCATTATATGCAGATTTCGTTGTGACGGCGTCGTTCGCGACCGATTTCCCGAAAGCGATCCGATGCTCATCGAAGATGGCTTATTTAGAAATTTCCGTTCAATCTCTGGAGGCAACCGGGTAATACTGAACCTTTGCAGTCTAACGTTTTCCAATCCTTAACATCACTCTGGATCACACTATGCGTCCTTCCGTTTTATTTTCCGCAATAATTGCCGCAAGCTGTTTTTTTTCTACTGCGGCCGTTTTCGCTGCGCCGGCACAAATCTCTCCGGCAGACAATAAAGTCCCGGCTCCGGCTGCTGCGGCGATTGGGTCCAAATCAGCGGATGGAGGGCAGGTACTGCCTAAACTGAAACTGACCGATCAGATACTGTATCAATACCTGGTTGCGGAAATCGCTTTGCAGCGCGGCGATCTGTCATTGGCTAGCGACGCCTATCTTGATCTGGCGAAAGCCACGCGCGATCCGCGCATAGCCAAACGCGCAACGGAAGTGGCGATCTATGCGCAGCGGGGACATGACGCCGAGTCGGCGTCCAAATTATGGCTGGAACTGGATCCGCAATCGATGAATGCGCGTCAGGCTCTGGTGGCGATCATGCTCAGCAGTAACAAGCCGTCTTATGCCTTGCCCTATCTCCAGCAATTGCTGAGCGCCCATCCTGAAAATGCGGGGGCCGAATTCATGCAGTTGGGCGTCATGCTGAGCAATCAGCCCGACAAGGCGGCGAACTTGAAACTGATACAAAGTCTCGCCCAGCCTTATCCCGATTTGCCCGAAGCGCATCTGGCAATTGCTCAGGCCGCCGCCCGTGCCGGGCAATTCGATCTGGCGTTGGCGCAGCTCGATATTGCCGACAGGCTGAAACCCGGTTGGGATACCGCAGCCATGCTGAGGTTCGAAGTTTTGAGCAGAAACGGCGGCGACCAGGGAATAGCTTTCGCGCGGGATTACTTGCAACGTTATCCTCAGGCCAACGAAGTTCGCCTGGCTTATGCCCGCTATTTGCTTAACCGCAACGAACTGGAGGAATCGCGGCGTCAATTCGAATTGCTGGCGCAGGCCTTGCCCGGTAGCGCGGAAATGCAACTGGCGATAGGCCTGATTTCGTTGCAGATGAACGAACTGGACGCTGCCGATGCAGCGTTTGCCAAAGCTTTGCAGGAACATTACTCGCAGCCGGGCGTCGTCCAGATTTACCTCGGACAGGTGGCCGAAGCGCAACATCGGTATAACGATGCGGCAAACTGGTACCGCTCCGTCGCTCCCGGACCGCAATATGTGATTGCGCAAATCAAATATGCGATGCTGCTGGCCAAGCAGGGTCATCTGGACCAGGCGCGGTCGTATCTGCATGCTGTCAAGGTCAACGACGATGCGGAACGTGTCGAACTGATACAGGCCGAAGCGGAAATGCTGCGCGAAGCGCATGACGATAAGGCGGTTTATACCGTGCTCGGCGACGCGCTGGCTAGCCGTCCCGATTCCATCGATCTGCTCTACGATCATGCGATGGCTGCCGAACGCCTGAACCATCTCGATGTCATGGAAGCGGACCTGCGACACCTGCTCGCGTTGCAACCGGATCACGCGCAGGCATTGAACGCGTTGGGCTATACGCTGGCCGACCGCAACATACGGCTGCCGGAAGCGTTGAATTTATTGCAGGAGGCGCTGAAACTGGCTCCTAACGATGCATATATTCTCGACAGCATGGGCTGGGCGCAATATCGCGTCGGCAACTTGCCCATGGCGGCGGATTTTTTAAGCCGCGCTTACAGCAAACTTCCAGATCCGGAAATCGCGGCCCATCTGGGCGAAGTGCTATGGATGCAAGGCAAGCATGATGAAGCCCGTCGGATATGGGATAAGGCGCTCGCGACGCATCCAAAAAACCAGGCTCTGCTGGATGTGACCGCCAAATATAAACAATCAAATAAATAAGCGATGAGGTTTTTTATAATCAGTTGCGGTTGCGCTGCCGTTTTAGCGCTGTCCGGCTGCGCAACCTCGCCGCTTGCACAGCCGCCCGCGACTCTGAATGCCGTGCCCGAAAGCGCTTTTGATCTCGGCGGCCGGATCGCGGTGCGGTACGGGAATGAATCTTCGCTGGCAAATCTGCATTGGCGGCACCAGCGGGGCAGCGACAAGCTTACGCTGTCGACCCCGCTCGGGCAGACTGTCGCCGTTATGACGCGAGACAGCCAGGGAGTGACGTTTACAGACAGTAACCGGCAGGTCCATACTGCGCCCACCCTTGAAGACCTGAGCCAGCAAATGCTGGGCTGGCGTTTGCCGCTGCAGGATTTGACATACTGGGTGGTTGGCAGTGTGATTCCGCAGCAGGCTTACCGGGTGCGGACCGATACGGCGTCGGGCGCGATAGAGCTTGCCCAGTCGGACTGGCTGGTTACCTACAAGCGCTGGACGATCGTGAACGGCAAAGAGTTGCCGAGCAATCTGATCGTAACCGGTCATGGCGTAACGGTCCGCCTGGTTATCAGCGACTGGCGCCTTGAGTAAAATGAAACGCCTGACCTGCTTTGCCCCGGCAAAACTGAATCTGTTCCTGCATATCACCGGCCGTCGCGAGGACGGTTATCATTTGCTGGAAACGGTTTTTCGTTTTATCGATTTCGGCGATACGCTGCATTTGTCGCGGCGCGATGACGGCCTGATCGTGCGCACGCAACCGTTGGCGAATGTCGCCGAAGAACAGGATTTATGCGTGCGGGCTGCGCGATTGCTGCAGCAGCGCAGCGGAGTGCGTTTCGGAGCCGATATCGCGCTCGACAAGCGGCTGCCGATGGGCGGCGGACTGGGCGGCGGCAGTTCCGATGCGGCCAGCGTACTGCTGGGTTTGAACCGGCTCTGGAATTTGAACTGGCCGCGTCTGCAATTACAGGATCTGGCGCTTGAACTGGGAGCGGACGTGCCTGTTTTCGTGTTCGGCACAAATGCATATGCCCGGGGAATCGGGGAAATTCTGCAAGCCGTCGAACTGCCCCGGGCATGGTATGTGGTTCTGATACCGCCGGTACAGGTATCGACAGCAAAGATATTTGCGCATGAGCAATTGACAAGAAACAGTAAAGCTATCAGAATAACGGACTTTTCCGCAGGTGGGAAAACGCCGGTGAAACTGGCCGGCGCAGAAGCGCTCGATACTGAAAAATTGCGGCGCGCGACACGTAATGATTTGCAGGCGGTAGTCAGCGAGGAATGCCCTCCGGTCGCAGAATGTCTTGCGTGGCTGAATTTACATGCCGAAGCGCGCATGACCGGCTCGGGCGCTTGCGTATTTGCGGAATTTAGCGACGAAGCGGCGGCTGCAAGGGCTTTTGCTGCCATGCCTGGCGCAATGCGCGGGTTTATGGCGCGGGGGCTGGATCGCCACCCGCAGTATGACAATGCGGCATGATATGGTTTAGTCAGCACAACAGGGGAGTCGCCAAGTGGTAAGGCATCGGATTTTGATTCCGACATTCGCAGGTTCGATCCCTGCCTCCCCTGCCAGATTGAGTTGAAAGCGTGTAATTGTGTGGTTACACGCTTTTGTTTTTTTGTTGTCTGGTTGTCGGCGTAGTCAGAGTGTTGTGGAGTAAGGCTCGTTAATGAATAACCTGAACGCAGTACCCTTTCGGACTGGAGCAGTTTCGGACATATGCCGGCGTTGCAAGCCGTTTGTTGTGAATGACGCGGCCGAGCGGCTTATGCCCAGGCCTGCATCCGGAGCGATCCCGGCCATGTTTTTATTTATTAGCGAGCTCTGAGCAGTGGCCTACGATAGTTTGATGGTATTTGCCGGTAATGCGAATCCTCGGTTAGCCGAAGACGTAGTGCGTCATCTCAATATTCATTTGGGGCGCGCAACCGTTGCACGGTTTTCCGATGGCGAAGTGATGGTCGAGTTGCTCGAGCACGTCCGTGGCAAAGACGTATTCGTATTGCAGTCGACCTGCGCGCCGACTAACGACAGCCTGATGGAAATCATGGTTATGGTCGATGCCTTGCGGCGTGCGTCGGCCGGCCGAATTACCGCGGCGATACCGTATTTCGGGTATGCGCGGCAGGACCGGCGCCCGCGTTCGGCGCGCGTCGCGATTACCGCCAAGGTCGTCGCCAACATGCTTACCGGGGCGGGCATAGACCGTTTGCTGACCATGGATTTGCACGCAGACCAGATACAGGGTTTTTTCGACATTCCTGTCGACAATATTTATGCCTCGCCGATTTTGCTGGGCGATGTATGGAAGCAATCGTATCCCGATCTGGTCGTCGTATCGCCGGACGTAGGCGGCGTAGTGCGGGCCCGGGCGCTGGCTAAACGGCTCGAATCCGATCTGGCCATCATAGACAAGCGCCGACCCAAGCCGAATGTGGCAAAAGTCATGAATATTATCGGCGATGTTGAAAATCGCACCTGCGTCATCATGGACGATATGGTCGATACCGCCAACACTTTGTGCGAAGCCGCCCAGGCATTGAAAGATCGCGGCGCAAGGCGGGTACTCGCTTATTGTACTCATCCGGTTTTATCGGGTACCGCAGTGCAGCGGATCAATCAGTCGGCGATAGACGAACTGGTCGTCACCGACACCATTCCGCTGCGCGACGACGCCAAAGCGAGTCCGCGCATCCGGCAGTTGTCGGTGGCGGAACTGCTGGCGGAAACGATGCGCCGCATAAGTAACGAAGATTCGGTCAGTTCCTTGTTTATGGAGTGATTTTCGGCGAACGTCGCGACGTTCGCCATTGTGTTCATCGTCTGGTCGCGGGGATGAATTAACCTACGGACTGCCGCTGTCGGCAGCCGTTATCAGCAGGAGTTCAAAATGGAAGTAATTGCACAAAAACGTGACGTTCAGGGTAAGGGTGCGAGCCGCCGCCTGCGTCGTACCGGCAAGACGCCGGGAGTAATTTACGGCGGCAACCGGCCCGCCGTAAATATTGAGCTCGATCATAACGCGCTGTATTACGCCCTGAAGCGCGAATCGTTTCATGCGTCCGTGCTGACGCTGAATCTGGATGGCGTCAAAGAGGCGGTTCTGCTGCGCGATTTCGTCATGCACCCGTTCCGCGTCGAAGTCCAGCACGTCGATTTCCAGCGCGTAGACAAGACTCATAAAATCCACGTCAGCATACCCCTGCATTTCATCAATGCCGATATCGCTCCCGGCGTCAAGCTGACCGGCGGCATAGTCAACCACATCATGACCGAGCTCGATGTCAGCTGCCTCGTGGACAGCCTGCCCGAGTTTATCGAAGTGGATCTGGCCGAACTGACCGTAGGCCATTCTTTGCATGTATCCGATCTGAAACTTCCCGAAGGCGTGGAATCTGTGCTTACGATCAAAGGCGAAGATCCGGCAGTAGTAACGATTACTGTGCCTCGCGGTACGGTTGCGGAAGAAGAAGAGCCGGCGGAAGCTTGACAAGCGCTAGCGCATGACGGCAATACGGCTCATAGTCGGGCTGGGCAATCCCGGCCGTGAATATGCCGGGACGCGGCATAATGCGGGATTTTGGTGGGTAACGGAGTGCGCGGCGATTTTGCGCACGAACTTGCAGCCGGAACCCCGCTTTTTTGCTATTGCAGGCCGTAGCAGCGGCGAAGCGCCGGTGCATTTGATCATGCCCCAGACTTTCATGAATTTGAGCGGAAAAGCCGTCGCTGCGGTGATGCGGTTTTATAAAATTACTGCTGAAGAAATGCTGGTCGTGCACGACGAGCTTGATTTGCCCCCCGGAACTGCACGCCTCAAACAGGGTGGCGGCACCGGCGGGCACAACGGCCTGAAAGATATCGCTGCGCAATCGGGCACGCAGCAATTCTGGCGCTTGCGCCTCGGGATAGGACACCCGGGCGATAAACGGGAAGTGGCGGCTTATGTGCTCAAACCACCGCGGAGTGACGAGGCCGGATTGCTGCAAGATTCCATAGCGCAAAGTCTGGTATTATTGCCGGAAATGTTGCGGGGCGATTTTGCTGCGGCAATGCTGAAATTGCACACTAAAATATAATTACGTACGAAAACTTTATGCGGACGGGTTTGCGGTAAATAAAAATTATAGGTGTAAAAAGTTATGATTTTTTTCTTTACCCCGGTTTCTGGCGGGACAACGATAAATGGCTGAGCGTAGAGTGCCGCAGGCCGATCAAATAGCCGTAAAATTCGTTATCGACCGGCGCGAACAGATTCTGGATGCCGCGCAGGATATCGTACAGCGCGGCGGCTATACCGGTTTCGGTTACCGCGAACTCAGTCTGGCAATCGGTATACGCAAGGCGAGCATCCATTATCATTTTCCCAAAAAAGAAGATCTGGTTTTGGCGCTGGTGCAACGTTATACCGACAATTTCGTGCGCTCTCTTGAAGCTATCGAGGCCGATTTTCAGCTTCCTGCCGAACAGCTGGATGCTTATTTTTCTCTGTTTCAAGTAACGCTGGCGCAATCCAATAACGAGAAATGTTGTCTGGCGGGTGTAATGGGGGCTGAAATTGGTGCCTTGCCCGAATTCGTGAGAGAAGAAATTCTCGACTTCTGCCTAAAGAACCAGCGCTGGCTGGCATCGCTTATCGAGCGCGGTATCACACAAAAAGCATTTAATCCGGCTTTGATATCCAGTACGGTCGCGCAATTGATATTCAGCGCGCTGGAAGGCGCGATGATGTTATCCCGGCTGCATAATTCTTCTCAATATCTCTTGGGCGTCATCGAGCAGTTCCATGCGTTCATCTTCATCGATGACAAGAGCTGTTAGCCAGTCGCCGATGAAAAGGTAGTGACTCCCGAAAGGGCAATTGCCGTTATTCAGCAAATTAATCGGATATCCGCTTCCCGTCATATGGATGTAACAGTGTTTTGTTATAAATACGGTTATGTGGGCGTTAGAAATATGGCAAGTAGCGGCAGTCTCTAAACGGTAATCGTTCCTTAAGTTTATTTAAAAACACTTCTTTTTTTCCCCTGTAATTTAATCTAATAATAAAAGTTGCCTGAATTCTTC
>DASSZW010000075.1:0-6370 GCA_035713285.1 Burkholderiales bacterium | reverse complement strand
CGGTCTTGGCATGCGGGGCAAATGCGACGCAAGTTGCGCGGCGGTCACGATTTTCGCTTCGAAACCGGGAACAGACAAGCCCGTCATCCAGGCGCCTTGCTTATGTACTCGAATAATTTCACGACACTTACCACTCCACTGGTAGTACTCGCAATTCTAGCGGCATCCTCGCCTTCCTGCTCGGTAACGAATCCCATCAGATATACGACTCCGTCTTCAGTCGTAACTTTCACAGCCGACACCGGGAAAAGCTTGGCGTCGAGAAAACGGGTCTTGACCGCTGTCGAAAGATAGGCGTCGCTCGTACGAATAGTCAGGGTGGTAGGCGGCCCGACCTTGATTTCATTGTACACTTTCGTGACATCCATCACTTTCTGCGCAATATCGGCCACTTTCTGCTTGGTTTGCTGGTCGGGTACTTCGCCGGTCAGCAATACAGCCCGATTGAAACTCATGACATCGACATGCACGTAATCGCCCGGAAATGCAGTGTCGATACCATTCGCCACGCGCAATTCGATTTCTTTGTCGTCGATATATGCCCCCGAGCTGCGCCGGTCCACCGCCATCATTGTTCCCGCACCCGCGCCCGCCGCAATCAGGGGCACGCATCCCTGCAATAAAGGTAAAACGGCCACAGCCGCCAACGCCGCCATCGATAATCTACGCATTACTCTACTCCCAAAATAATTCTGTCGATCCCATCGCACAAACAATGAATGATGAGCAAATGCACTTCCTGAATCCGGGCCGTAACTTCCGATGGCACACAAATATGGATATCCGTTTCGTTCAATAATTCGCCCAGCACTCCGCCGCCATTTCCCGTTAACGCGACTACTCGCATTTCCCGGCCATGAGCCGCCGACACGGCTTCGAGAACGTTACGCGAATTACCGCTGGTGGATATCGCCAGCAATACGTCTGCCGCATGACCGAGCGCCGAAACCTGTTTGGAAAAAATCATGCCGAAATCGTAATCGTTGGCGATCGATGTAATCGCTGAACTGTCGGTAGTCAAGGCGATTGCCGCCAGGCCCGGTCGTTCCATTTCGAAACGGTTGACCAGCTCCGAAGCGAAATGCTGCGCGTCGGCGGCGGATCCGCCGTTACCGCAAGCTAGGATTTTCCCTTCGGCCAGTAAACTTTGGCTGATTGCCATGGCCGCTGCGGAGATTTGAGGCGCTATTTCGGGCGCGGCCTCATTTTTCAGGCGTGCGCTATCGTTGAACAGTTCGATAATATGTTTTTCTAAATCCATAAACGGGAATGATTCTGGCATTGTCTGTAGCTGGTAATATAATAATTATGCCACAGCAAGCGAAACATCGGGTTTTAAATCTGGGAACTATTCCGGGCAGTGCAGTACCGGCTTTATTTTATGCGACGATTGGCAAAACGAGAAAACCGGGCGAAAGAATTTGCCCGGCAATATTACATTAACGACTATTTGTCAACGACTATTTGTCGTTCTTGTGGCTCTGACGGCCTGCCTCTGCATGCTGCTCGCTGGTGCCTCCGCGCGTAGACGAATGACTGCCGTGTCCACCGTGGCTGCTGCCGGAACTGCTGTCGTTCTTGTGGCTTTGCCGCCCTGCTTCAGCATGCTGCTCGCTTGAACCGCCTTGAGTGCCGGAAGAATGGCTGCCATGGCTGCTGCCGTCATTCTTGTGGCTCTGGTGGCCGGCTGCCGCGTGCTGAGCGCTTGTGCCGCCTTGAGTTCCGGAAGAATGGCTGCTGTGTCCGCCATGGCTTCCGCTATCGTTTTTGTGACTTTGATGGCCTGCTGCAGCGTGCTGCTCGCTGGTTCCACCGCGGGTACTGGACGAGTTGCCTTGATTGGTAGCCATAATCTTCATCTCCTTAATTGAAACCAAAAATGATTCCCTCACGAGGGATCTGGATCATCATTAAATTGATTAATGATGGGTCCATTTTGTTTCCCTGATCCGGTATCGTCTGTACGAATCGTCACATTTAAATATTATGTGCGCAGATTAGGAATCTTTTATTATTGCCTGAAAACAAAGCGGTTCCGTTAAGCGCCGAACGCATCGCGCAACCAATTTATGGTATCGCCTTCAATCAGCAGGGCGTCGAAACGGCATGGAGGATAACTTGATAACCCCGACAGGTAAAATTGTGCGGCGACAATTATTTTTTGTTGCTTGCGACTGTCTATGCTGGCAATGGCGCCCCCGAATTTAAGACTGCTGCGCTGCCGGACTTCCACAAACACCAACGTTGCTCCATCGCGCATAACGAGGTCTATTTCGCCCGCGCGGCAGCGGAAATTGCGTTCGCACAAGGTCAGTCCCTGCGTCAGCAGATAATCCGCCGCTCGCCGTTCCGCCTTGATACCATTTGCCATACGCACTCCTGAATAATTGACAAATCAAAAACAGATTGCAGGCAGCATGCATAAATCCGACCCATTATGAGTTAAAATAATACCATGCAGAGTCCCGGCTCATTATATGTAGTTGCTACGCCTATCGGTAATTTGAGCGATATTACTCAACGCGCGCTGGAAGTGCTCAAATGGGTGGATCTGATTGCCGCCGAAGATACGCGCCATAGCGGACAATTACTGGCGCGGCTCGGGATTTCCGCCCGATTTACCGCTTTGCACGAGCATAACGAATCCCATGCTTCCATGCATCTCGTCAGCGAATTGCTGGCGGGCAAAAATATTGCCCTCATCAGCGATGCCGGTACGCCGGCGATCAGCGATCCGGGCACCCTGCTCATTGCCGCGGCGCACGACGCATCCATACGCGTTATTCCGGTGCCGGGCCCCAGCGCGGTCATCTGCGCACTGTCGGCGGCCGGCATCGCTGCGCCCAACTGGCTGTTTTACGGATTCCTTCCCGCGAAATCCGGCCATCGGCGCAACACTCTGCAAACCCTGGCGACGCTACCCTACACGCTGATCTTTTACGAAGCCCCGCACCGCATCGTCGAGTGTGTAGCGGATCTTGCCGAGATACTGGGCGGCGAACGCCGCATCACCTTCGCGCGCGAACTGACCAAGCTGTTTGAATCCATTCACAGCCTGCCGCTGGCGGAAGCCGCGGCGTGGCTGGGAGCCGATACCAACCGGCAAAAGGGTGAATTCGTATTGATCGTCGGCGGCGCTGCGGCCGGCGACAAAACCGACGATCACGCCGGCCTGCGCAATACGCTCAGCGTATTAATGGACGAACTGCCTTTGAGACAAGCCGTGCACATTGCCGCCAAATTGACCGGCGTCAAAAAAAATACCTGTTACAAACTCGCGCTCACTTTGCAAAAGACCGACTCATGAATCGACTGACCCTGACCCGCCCCGACGACTGGCACGTGCATCTGCGCGACGGCGATCTGTTACGGAAAGTGCTGCCCGATACCGCGCGACGGTTCGGTCGCGCCATCGTCATGCCCAACCTTAAACCGCCGGTTCGGACGACGCTCGATGCCGTAGCGTATCGGGAGCGCATACTTTCCGCGCTACCCGGCGGCATGCATTTCGAACCCCTGATGACGCTGTATCTCACCGACAACACCGATCCCGCCGAAATCCGCCGCGCCAAGCTCAGCGGCATCGTGCATGCGGTGAAATATTATCCCGCCGGCGCCACGACGCATTCCGATCTGGGCGTCACCGAACTGCGCAAAGCGTATCCGGTCATTGCGGAAATGGAAAAACTGGGCCTGCCGCTTCTGCTGCATGGCGAAGTCACCGACCCGGACGTCGATATTTTCGACCGCGAACGCATTTTTATCGAACGCCACCTCGTCCCGCTGGCGCACGCTTTCCCCGCATTGAAGGTCGTACTGGAACACATCACTACCGCCGATGCCGCGGCCTACATCGAGGCAGCCGCGCCGACGGTAGCGGCCACCATCACCGCGCATCATCTGCTCTACAATCGCAACGCGATGTTCCAGGGCGGCATCCGCCCGCACTATTACTGCCTGCCGATACTGAAACGGGAAACGCACCGGCAGGCCCTGGTGGCCGCCGCCACCAGCGGCAGTCCGAAATTTTTTCTCGGCACCGATAGCGCTCCGCATCCGCAAAACGCCAAGCTATCCGGTTGCGGCTGCGCCGGCATCTATACCGCTCACGCCGCTATCGAACTGTATGCGACTGCGTTTGACGCAGCAGGCGCGCTTGGCAAGCTCGAGGGCTTTGCCAGCCATTACGGCGCGGATTTTTACGGCCTGCCGCGCAATACCGGCACGATAGATCTGATCCGGCATGACTGGACGCCGCCCGTCCGGATCGAGCTGCCCAACGATACGCTCGTTCCGCTCTGCGCGGGTGAAACGATAGCCTGGCGGATAGAATAAGCCGTTCGGTTTCGGGAAGATGGCCTTATCCCCCACAGCAACGAATTCCCTCGCCGCAGCCAGCATGGAAATACCAACCGCACTGTCCGGGCCATGATCTTGCCTGTGCGGAAAACGGCATGGCAGGCTCGATCAAATGTCTCAAGACTGTCAAATGGTTAGGTATTCTATAATCCAGGAAAAGATTATAATCATTGTCCATGACATAACAATTTATACCAAATGGAATTAGTCGAGGAACAGTTATCGATCTGCAAAGCCCTCTTGACGGCTACTACCAGCCTGGCTCAGGGCAAGACTCCCGAAGAAGTGCTGAAGACAGCCTGCGATGCGCTGGTGGCCTCTTCCGACCACGTTTGCCTCGCCTGGACGTATCTTGGAAATCCCGATTCCGAAACGATCAGACCTTCGTATGCCGCAGGCAGGGCGGCCGATTATGCGCAGGATCTGGCAATCGACCTTACTCCGGAAGCGACAAGAGCCCCTGCCAGGCGGTCCCTTGCCCTGAACGAGCCGGTTCTGGTGCAGCTAAATACGGATCCAGGATTCGAAATCTGGCGTGAAAAAGCTCGGCGATATGGGCTGGAGGAAGCGCTGACGCTGCCGATCGGTGACGTGAAACATCCTTTCCGCGGCCTGATTGTGATCCTTGTCGATGCATCGGGGTACTTCGAGCAACTCGGGATGCAACCGTTTCTTGCCTTTACGCAGCTGGCTTCCGTGGCACTCGATCAGGCCCGGCTGAAAATGACACTGGAAAATATCGCTTCCGTCGATCCTTTGACCAATCTGCTTAATCGACGGGCAATGCAAGAGGTAATAAACCGGATACACGGTTACGGCAAAAGGGCTGCGCAGCCCTACAGCCTGATTCTGCTCGACCTGGACCGATTCAAAATGCTCAACGATAATTACGGGCACGATATCGGCGACAAGATTCTGCTCGGAATCAGCACGCTGGCAAAGCAGACGTTACGGACCAGCGACTGGCTCTGCCGGTGGGGCGGCGAGGAATTTCTGGCCATCCTGCCGGACACCGACGAAAGAGGCGCGCTTATATTCGGCGAGCGGCTAAGAAATGCCATCGAAAATTACTCGTTTCAGTTCAATAACCAGAAAATCGCCACTTCTGCAAGCCTGGGGATAGCCAGCTATCCGCGCGACGGCGACACGCCGGATTTTTTGATGAAAGCCGCCGACGCCGCATTGTACGAAGCCAAAAAAACCGGACGAAATCGTGTAGTGCCGGCAAAGAACAAACGAAAAATCTATTCCATTGCGGCGAAGCTCAATGGCGCCATCGAAGACAATCGGGTCGTTCCTGCTTATCAGCCGATCATCGAGCTGCATACCGGTCAGCCGGTTGCCGAAGAAGCCCTGGCCAGGTTAATCGATGAATCGGGCAACGTGATTGTGGCAGCCGACTTTATTCTTGCTGCGATGGAATTGCAACTCACCCATCTGGTCGACTATCAGATCATCAAACAAACGATGGCTCGATGCGCATCGAATATTGCCGATGGCGGCCGAAACCTGGCGCATTTCGTGAACATTTCGGCGGATCTCATGCAGCACCAGGGCCTGATTCAGGACTTGTTTGCGGAAGCCAAGGCCGCGTGCATATCGTGCGGGCTGGATATCGGCACAGTCAAACCTCTGGTGCTGGAAATCACCGAAAGGCAATTGCTCGGTGATACCGAGGCCGTCAAAGCCAAACTCGCTCCATTTATTGATTACGGCATGCGTCTGGCCATCGACGATTTCGGCAGCGGATATTCTTCTTTTCAGTACCTGGCCGATCTGCCGGTTTCGTTCCTGAAAATAGAAGGCAGCCTCATAAAACAGGTTAAAAACGCGCGCATCCGGACAATAATCAAACGGATCAGCGACATTGCCAAAGACCTGGAATTAATTTCCATTGCCGAATTCGTCGAAGATGCCGAGACGGCCGATATCCTGTACGAGCTGGGCATCGACTGGGCACAAGGATATTATTTCGGGCGCCCGGCCCTGGCAAAATAAATTCCCCGGGCAT
>DASSZW010000074.1:0-16568 GCA_035713285.1 Burkholderiales bacterium | reverse complement strand
CATAATGCCCCTCGCCTCCCTACTATTGGGTAATTTTTATACAAGTGGTTAGTGATAATGCAGGCAATTCAAGCGTTTTTGGCAGCAGATATGCTGCAGGTCGATGAAGTAATCCGCGCTAGATTGCATTCCGAAGTCATTCTGGTCAGCCAGGTTGCCGAATACATTATCGCCAGCGGCGGCAAACGCCTGCGGCCGGCACTGGTGCTGCTTGCGGCGGGAGCGTTGGGCTATCGGGGAACGCATCATTACGAACTGGCGACGGTAGTCGAATTTATTCATACGGCGACGCTGTTGCACGATGACGTGGTCGACGAGTCCAATTTGCGCCGCGGCCGAGCTACCGCTAACGCGCTGTTCGGTAATGCCGCGAGCGTGCTGGTGGGCGATTTTCTGTATTCGCGCGCATTCCAGATGATGGTCGGCGTCGGCCACATGCGGATCATGGAAGTTTTGTCGGACGCGACCAATATTATCGCCGAAGGCGAAGTCCTGCAATTGATGAACTGCAATAACGCAAACGTCAGCGAAGAGGCGTATTTACATGTCATCCGCTACAAAACCGCCAAACTGTTCGAAGCGGCGGCGCGGCTGGGAGCGATCATCGGTGGAGCGGATGCCGCTACCGAAGCAATTCTGGCGGCCTATGGCATGCATCTTGGCACCGCGTTCCAGTTGATCGACGATGTGCTGGATTATTCCGGCGACCATACCGAAATCGGCAAAAACGTCGGCGACGATCTGGCAGAAGGAAAAGCCACCCTGCCTTTATTGTATTTGCTGCAAAACGGTACGCCCACTCAGTCTGATATGGTGCGCCACGCAATCGAAAACGGCGGCCTGACGGAATTCGAGCCGATACTCGAAGCAATCAAAACGAGCGGCGCGCTCGCTTATACGCGCGCGCAGGCGCAACGCGAAATCGATCTGGCGACCCGTGCGATTGCCGATTTGCCGGTCTCGTCGTACAAGCAGAATCTTATGAGCCTGGCGCAATTCGCCGTAAGCAGGAATTACTGAGTCCCTGGGTCGGAAGCTGTAAAAATTACGTTGCAGGTGTGCTCTTAAAGTTTGGAATGAGTTTGGAATGGCGGATTCGGATGGCAGCTTCAAAGGGGATTCCGGGCGAGAGCGCGATCTGTTTTATCCTTGACACCCCTTTTTAAAACCATTAACGTAATCAGTCGATTGTCTTGAGAATAGTTTTTGGGATGGCTGCTGTGGCGGTAAGCTATGACAGTGGTTGCCGCGCGGTTATCCGGGAATTTTCGACTATCGGCCCTCTATATTGAAATTGCAGGTTTCACCGGTTCATTATGAGCAAATTTCTTTTCTTTGTACTGATCGTCGGTATCGTGTACTGGCGCCTGCGTTATCGCGTTCCGGCTGCGCCACCCGCATCCGCCGCCCGGCCGATAGAAAGCATGGTGCGCTGCATGCATTGCGGAATTCATCTGCCCCGCGGCGAAGCAGTCGGTAGCGAATCCGCGTGGTATTGCAGCGAATCGCATCGCCGGGAACGTCGCCCCTGATGGCAGTCAATGTTCAGGACCCTGCAATCGAAACGGCTCTGCGGGTAGCGAGCGGACGCATAGAACGTAACTGGAATTCCCTGCATTATCTCAATCTGTATCGCTTTATCGTAGTGGGCGTCCTGCTGATATGGAATATGCTGGATCCGGCGCAGCGCGTTTTCGGCCAAACCGACCCGCGCTTTTTTTATACCTGCAGCGTGATTTATATGGGACTGGTCGCCCTGACCATGGTGACGGTCAGTTTGCGCCGGCCGCGCTTCGTGATACAGATCAATTTCCAGATTATCGGCGATATCGTCATGATCGTGCTGATGATGGCGGCGAGCGGTGGCGTACGCAGCGGGCTCGGCTTGCTGCTTATCGTGTCGCTGGCGTCGAGCGGCCTGGTAGTGGAAGGCCGGATGGTGATGTTTTATGCGGCGCTCGCTACTTTCGGCGTCCTGTTTACGCAAATGCTGTTAATGTGGGGAAATTCCGGTGCGGTCAGCGAATTCGGGCAAGCGGGTTTGCTGGGGCTGGTGTTTTTTGCCACGGCGGGTGTGGCGCACGTGCTGGCGAATCGCAATCGAGCCAGCGAAGCGCTGGCGGCGGCCCGGGCCGTCGATCTGGAAAATATGGCGCAAATCAATCAGCTGGTCATCGATGACATGCAGGACGGCGTGGTTGTGCTGGACGGCGACGGCAAGATCCGGCAAGCCAATCAGCAGGCGCAATACTTGCTGGGGCGGGCCGGATTGAGCTATGCGGGCACGGGCATTGCGCTGCATCGCACGATTCCCTTGCTGTCGGAGTATCTGCGGCAGTGGCGTAAAAACCCGCAAGCCGAATTTCCGCCTATTTCCCTGGGTACGCATGGCGAACAATATTTACCGCGCTTTATTGCTGTGACCAACCGCAGGGTAATGGGCGCGGTATTGGTGCTCGAGGACATGACGCGCATGAACGAGCAGGCGCAGCAAATAAAACTGGCCGCGCTCGGCCGACTGACAGCCAATATCGCGCATGAAATCCGCAATCCCCTTGCGGCAATCAATCATGCCGCAGAGATACTGAACGAGGATCACCAACACGGTCAACAGCGCCTGCTCGATATTATTATCAATAATTCGGAGCGTATCAATCGCCTTGTTACGGATGTCATGTCGCTCAACCGGCGCGATCGCATGCAAACGGAAAATATAGCTCTCGCTTCCTGCCTGCCTGATTTCATGGAAGAATTCTGCCATAGCCAGGGTATCGACCCGAGGCTGGTCGAAGTCGTCATCGGCACCCCGGCGCAGATCTGTTTCGACCGCGATCACCTGCAGCAGGTACTGACCAATCTTTGCGCCAACGCGTTGCGCCACTCGCAGCGCCAGAACGGCAGTGTCAAGATTCGGGTCGATCAGGTAAAAAACCTGGTGATCGTGCATATTTTCGACGATGGCAGCGGCGTAGACCGCGAACATCTGCCGCGCTTGTTCGAGCCGTTTTTTACTACCGAACAATCGGGTACGGGCTTGGGATTGTATATTTCCAGGGAATTGTGCAACGCCAACGGCGCGAGCCTCGAGTATGTTCCCTCGACTCGCGGCGGCCATTTCAAGATCACAAGCATGGAGACGCAATGTCAAAACGAGCCGTAAGCGGTAATACCCCCACTGTTTTGATTGTAGACGACGAAGCGGATATCCTGGAATTACTGGAAATCACCTTGCTGAAAATGGGTTTGGACGTTGTCAAGGCAGCGTCCGTTGGGCAGGCTATTTCCCGTCTCAAGTCGGGAGAATTCAATTTGTGTCTTACCGATATGCGTTTGCCCGACGGCGAAGGGCTGGAAATCGTGCGTTATATCCAGGCCGAGCGGCCGAAAATCCCGGTTGCCGTGCTCACCGCCCACGGCAATACTGATAATGCGGTAGTCGCACTGAAAGCGGGCGCATTTGACTACATAAACAAGCCCGTTACGCTGGAACAATTGCGCACTCTGGTTAAATCGGCGTTGAAATTGCCCGGCGACGTCCGTACCGGCGAGCATGAATTGATCGGCAATTCGCCCGCCATGCAGCAGGCGCGCGACTTGATCGCCAAGCTGTCGAAAACCCAGGCACCGGTTTACATTACGGGCGAGTCCGGTAGCGGCAAAGAATTGGCCGCGCGCCTGATTCATCAGCAAAGTAGCCGTTCGGGAGCGGCTTTTATTCCGGTCAATTGCGGCGCCATCCCGGAGAATTTGATGGAGTCGGAATTTTTCGGTTACAAAAAGGGCGCATTTACCGGAGCGGAAAGCGAGCGCGACGGTTTTTTCCATGCGGCCAACGGCGGGACTTTATTTCTGGATGAAGTGGCGGATCTGCCGTTGCTGATGCAGGTTAAATTGTTGCGGGTGATCCAGGAAAAAAAGGTACGCAAACTCGGCAGTACGACTGAAGAACCGATAGATGTGCGCATCATCAGCGCCACGCACCAGAATCTCGCCAAACGCGTGGAAACGGGAAATTTCCGCCAGGATCTGTTTTACCGGCTCAATGTCATTACACTGAAAATGCCGGCTTTGCGCGACATGCGCGAAGATATCGCTGAAATCGCGCAGACCTTGCTGCAACAACTGGCGAGCAGCGCCAAGATCCCGAGACCTGCTCTGACCCGTGCGGCCGCGACTGCCCTGGCGCAATACGATTTTCCCGGTAATGTGCGCGAACTGGAAAATATACTCGAACGCGCGCTGGCATTAGCCAATGGCACGCAAATCGATGTGGCTGACCTGCATCTCACGCCTCGGGCTGAAGAAACGGTCGAGGAAGACCGGCAGGGCGGTTCCAGATGGCCCCTCCAGGAATATCTGGACAAGCTCGAACGCGATGCGATACAGGAGGCCATGGAGAAAACCCGTTATAATAAAACCGCAGCGGCGCGGCTGCTGGGTATTACTTTTCGCGCCCTGCGTTACCGGCTGGAGCGGCTCGGCATGGAATGACGCGGTTGGAAAGCATTCGTTCCAAGTCCCATGGAGCCTTTTACCGGAGCAGGGTAAAGGCGAGATAAACGAGATATAATCCGCCGTTTACCCATAAATGCCAGACGCGCAGTGCGCCCTTGGCCAGCAGCAGCCGCAACCACAATATCGCTATCAAGGTTACGGCTATTCCCGATAAGACTGCAGGTTGCGGAGTCCAGGGCATGAGGCTGATGCCGATAGCCGGTAATAAAGTTCCCTGAAAAACCAGCGCGCCGGTAATGTTGCCAAAGGCCAGAGTATCTTTCCCTCCGCGTATCCAAAGGATGCTATTGATTTTTTCGGGCAGTTCGGTAGCGATGGGTACGACCAGCAGAGACAGTATCAGGGCTGAAATGCCGAGCAGGGGCGCGGCCTGTTCTATGCCGTGTATAAAACCCTCCGAACCCGCGACCAGGAGAGCGAGACCGAGCAGCAGCTGGATCAGGATGGTGTAATAATTGGTAGGAACGCCGGCTTTGCTCAGCAACATGATTTTGGCGGCGGCGGTTCCGTGACCTTGTTCGACGAGTGCGGCAGACGCGCGCAATGTCAAAACGATGTATGCGACATAGATGGCAGTCATGGTAAAGGATAATGCGTAGCGGATGTATTGGCGGGTATGCGGGATGTACATGGCGACGCACGCCAGGCCGAACGCGATCAGAAAGAAATTCATGTCGCGTTTGAGTCCGCTCGGTTCGGCCGTGAATTTGCCCGTTATCCCCCGTTTGCGCAAGCATGCGAAGCTCATCAGCGATAACGATAACGTCGAGAGCATAAGCGGGGCGCCGAGAATGGCGCCTACCCCTATTTCCTGGTTCACTGCCGTGTTCGACGTGCCGGCGAAAATGGCCAGCAGCGGCACCATGGTTTCCGGTAGCGCGGTCCCTATCGCGGCGAACAGGGAACCGGTCACGCCTTCTGAAATATGCAGTTTTTCGCCCAGATGTTCGAGCGCATTGACGAATATTTCAGCCGCGACCAGGATAGTGAGCAAAGCGAGGATCAATTCCAGAAACAGCATGATTTTCCCTGGTAAATGAATTGCTGGTTATTGGGGTAACAAATGCGCCGTGATACGCAAGTCGGAGCCGATCTGGCGCAGGTCGGTTATGCGTAGCGACTGTCTTTGCTCCATGGTTGCCGGAGCAGCCAGACTGAATAAATCGAGCGACGAGGTACCCAGTAGAGTCGGTGCGAGATACATCAGCCATTCGTCCGCCAGTCCGGCAGCGATCAGGCCGGTATTCAGCCCAGCTCCCGCTTCAGTCAGAATCTCATTGATACCGCGTTGCGCCAGCAGCGCCATCAGTGCGGTCAGATTGACTCTGCCTTCCTGCGCCGGCAGTTGCAGCAATTCCGCGCCGGCATCGGTTAATTGCCGCTGCCGTTCGCTGTCGCCGTGCGCATAGGCGATAATAACGCCCGCGGTTTGCAGAATCCGTGCGTCGGCCGGCGTTTGCAACCGGCTATCGACGATAATGCGCAGAGGTTGGCGCGATGTTTCGATGTCGCGCACAGTGAGCTGCGGATCATCCGCCAGTATCGTTCCTATCCCGGTCATCACCGCGCACGAGCGCGCTCTCCAGCGCTGTACGTCGGCGCGGGCGGCAGCTCCGGTAATCCATTTGCTCTCGCCGTTCGCCAGCGCGATTTTGCCGTCCAGCGACGAAGCGGTTTTAATCCTGATCCAGGGGCGTCCGTGGCGCATGCGCTGAATGAAACCGATATTGAGCTGAACCGCCTGCTCTTCGAGCAAGCCTGAACTGACGTCTATGCCGGCGGCGCGCAGCCGCGCCAGACCTTTGCCTGCCACCTGCGGATTGGGGTCCTGCATGGCGGCGACGACGCGTTTGACGCCCGCAGCGATCAGCGCATCGGCGCAGGGCGGGGTACGGCCGAAATGGCTGCAGGGTTCCAGCGTGACGTAGACGGTCGCGTTGCGAGCCCGGTCACCGGCTTCGCGCAGCGCCAGCACTTCGGCGTGCGCTTCGCCGGCGCGGCGATGCCAGCCGGTGCCGGCTACGATACCGTCATTGACGATGACGCAGCCGACGCGCGGATTCGGCGTCGTGCTGCATAAACCCGATTCGGCCAGGCGCAGTGCATCGGCCATGTAACGGTAATCGTCAGCGTCCCACATGGTTTTCGTCCTGTTCAGGGCTGTTTGTCCAGATCTTTGATCATGTGACGGAAATCCTCGATATCCTGAAAGCTTTTATATACCGAGGCAAAACGTATGTACGCGATCTTGTCGAGCGGTTTCAATGCCTGCATGACCATTTCCCCGACGAGGCGAGCCGGTATTTCGCGTTCGCCCAGCGATAGCACCTGTTTGATGATGTGCTCGATAGCCTGATCGACGTATTCGGTCGGCACCGGGCGTTTGTGCAGGGCGCGCCGAAAGCCTTCGCGCAATTTTTCCGCCGAAAATTCTTCGCGGCTGCCGTTCGCTTTCACCACTTGCGGCAATCTGAGTTCGACCGTCTCGTAAGTGGTGAAACGTTTGTCGCAAGCCCCGCAGCGCCTGCGCCGTCGCACCGAATCGCCGGCTTCGGAAACTCGCGAGTCGATGACGTGCGTATCGAAGGTACCGCAAAACGGGCATTTCATGGCAAACGGCTCCTGACGCTCCGGTTCTGTTTAACCGTAAACCGGATAGTGTTTGCACAGAGCCTGAACCGACGCGCTAACGCGTGCCGTCACCTGCTCGTCGGCCGGAGCATCGAGAACGTCGGCGATCAGATGCGCCAGCTGTTCGGCTTCCTTGTCGCCGAAACCGCGGGTGGTCATGGCCGGCGTGCCGATGCGTATGCCGGAGGTCACAAACGGTTTTTGCGGATCGTTCGGAATGGCATTCTTGTTGACCGTGATATGAGCTCTGCCCAGCGCGGCCTCAGCTTCCTTGCCGGTGAGATTTTTTGGGCACAAATCGACCAGAAACAGATGCGAATCAGTGCGGCCCGATACGATGCGCAAGCCGCGCTGCTGCAATACCTTGGCCATGATACGCGCGTTGGCGATGACCTGTTTCTGGTAGGCCTTGAAATCGTCGGTCATCGCTTCCCTGAAGGCGACAGCCTTGGCTGCGATGACGTGCATGAGCGGGCCTCCCTGCGTACCCGGGAAAATGGTCGAATTCAGGGCTTTTTCGAATTCGGCGCGCGCCAGAATGACGCCCCCGCGCGGGCCGCGCAGGGTTTTGTGCGTGGTGGAAGTGACGAAGTCGGCAATTCCGACCGGATTGGGGTAGAGACCGGCAGCGATCAGTCCGGCATAATGCGCCATATCGACAAACAGATAGGCGCCTACGCTGTCGGCGATCTGGCGAAAACGCAGCCAGTCGATCACGAGGGAATAGGCCGAAGCGCCGGCAACGATCATTTTCGGCTTATGTTCTTGCGCCAGGCGCTCGACAGCGTTGTAATCGATTTCTTCGGTTACGGGATCCAGCCCGTAACTGATAGCGTTGAACAGCTTGCCGGAAAAATTGACCGATGCGCCGTGCGTCAGATGGCCGCCGTGAGCCAGCGACATCCCCAGAATCGTGTCGCCCGGTTTCAATACCGATAAATATACGGCGGCGTTAGCCTGCGAACCCGAATGGGGCTGGACGTTGGCGTATTCGGCGCCGAACAGCTGTTTGACCCGGTCTATGGCGAGCTGTTCGGTCGCGTCGACAAATTCGCAGCCGCCGTAATAGCGTTTGCCGGGGTACCCTTCAGCGTATTTGTTGGTCAATACCGACCCTTGCGCCTCCATGACGGCAGGGCTGGTATAATTTTCCGAAGCAATCAGCTCGATATGATCTTCCTGGCGGATGCTTTCGTCCACCATCGTTTGCCATAGGGCGGGATCGGTGGCGGCGATGGTGTCTTGGGGCTTGAACATGGGAGACTATCCTTAAATGTAATGGAATAAGAGGCTAAAATACTGCGAATTTCATATTTTATCACGGCGTAGTGTTGTCAATATGCGAAAAAAATTAATAACAGGTACGCACAAATAAAAAATATTGCGTATAATTTTCCTACGAACGAAAAAATGTTTCGTTTGTCCACGCTTACGCTTTTTCCGGCGTGTGCAAGTTTACTTGATTTTTTATGATTTAAAATTTTGGAGATTTATAATGACCCGTTCCCTGCTGATCGCTGCCCTGATGGCTTTAACCCTGACCGCTTGTGGCAAGAAAGAAGAAGCACCAGCTCCGGCTGCTGATACCGCTGCTCCAGTAGCTCCTGCTGCTCCTGCCGCTCCTGCCGCTGATGCCAACGCACCGGCTGCTGCTCCTGCCGCTCCTGCTGACGCTACCGCTCCTGCCGCTCCAGCCGGCGATAACACTGCCGCTCCAGCTGCACCAGCTGCTCCAGCTGGCGATTCTACTACCACTACTACGACTGGTCCTGCTGCCAAGTAAGAGTGTCTGTTAACAAAAAAGCCGACCTTAGGGTCGGCTTTTTTGTTGTCCGGCTTTTGCGCTGACGTATAATATATGCAGTAACATGCTTAATAGTTCGGCTAGATATTTTGCGGAAAAGGCCGGGCATTTTCCGGTTATGCTTTCTTTTTAAGTGGGATGGCCTACTGTATCCCATTAAATTTTTCCATGAAATTTTCTTGAGACAAACAGGATTCGCATGATGAATGAAACCTTTTCGGACAGGCCGGTTTATGCCGATCTTTCTACTTTCGGATTGATCGCGATACGCGGAGTTGACGCAGTAACGTTTCTGCAAGGCCAATTTACCAATGATGTGCGTAAGCTGTCGCTGCAGCGCGCGCAATACAGCGGGATTTGCTCGCCCAAAGGAAGGCTGCTGAGCAGTTTCCTTTTGTGGCAACATGCCGATACCATTTATTTGCAATTGCCGAGGGCGTTGCAGACATTTTTGCTGAAACGTTTGTCGATGTATGTTTTGCGTTCCAAGGTGCAGTTGGCGGAAGTGGCGGAACAATGGTTGCGTCTGGGCATCGCCGGCAGCCAGGCGTCGAATGTGGTCGGAACGTTGTTGGGCAAGGCGCCGGGTGAAGACATGAGCGTCGCCGATAGCGGAACCGCTACCGTTATCCGGCTGGCGGCCGACCGGTTCCAGATCAATGTACCCGCCGAAGAAGCCGGAGCTTTCCTGGCAAAAGTTTCCGCGATCGCCGAGCCGATCGATCTGGATCGCTGGCAGTGGCTGGAAATCCGGGCCGGCATTCCGACTATTGTGCCGGCGACTCAGGATCAGTTCGTTCCGCAAATGGTCAATTTCGACCTGACCAACAGCGTAGATTTTCAGAAAGGCTGTTATACCGGGCAGGAAATCGTGGCCCGCACCCAATATCTCGGAAGGTTGAAACGACGTATGTACCTGGTACATGGCGATACGGAGATGGCTGCCGGAGACGAGATTTTCAGTCCGGAAATGGAAGGGCAGGCGACCGGCATGATAGTCAATGCGCAAGTTTCGCCGACGGGGGGATGGGACGCCCTGGCCGTTGTGCAAATCAGCAGCGCCCAGTCCCAGCCCTTGCACGTCAAAGCGCCGGACGGCGCTGTGCTGGCTATGGGGCAATTGCCTTACGCGGTGGCCTGATTGTGAATGAACCTGAAATTCCGGCGAAAACGGTATTGGGCGGCGACACCGTTTATCCGGCGGCATACGATCCCGGGCTGCTGTTTCCGATTCCGCGTCGGGATAAGCGTGATGAGCTGGGTTTGACTTCGACGTTACCGTTCTTCGGTGCCGATATCTGGAACGCTTACGAGGTGTCCTGGCTCAATGGCCGCGGCAAGCCGCAGATTGCGATCGCTACGGTGATCGTTCCGGCGGATACGCCGAACCTGATCGAATCCAAATCGTTCAAGCTGTATCTGAATTCGTATAATCAGACGCGCATCGTCAGCCCTGAATTACTGACGGCGCAATTGCGTGCCGATTTGAGCGCGGCAGCGGGTGCCGCCGTTCAGGTCCGTCTCGTTCTGCCGGGGGCGTTTTCGACCCTGTCGCTGGGAGAACTGGCCGGCGAATCGCTGGACCGGCTGGATATCGATATAGACAGCTATGCGCCCGACGCCGCGGGGTTAACGGTGCAAAGCGATGCGGCTATCGTAGAGGAGACCCTGGTGTCGCATCTGCTGAAATCGAACTGTCCGGTCACTGGTCAACCCGACTGGGCGAGCGTACAGATACACTATGCGGGCGCACCAATCGATCAGGCGGGCCTGTTGCGTTATTTGATCGGATTCCGCAACCACAATGAATTTCACGAACAGTGCGTGGAGCGGATTTTCGTCGACATCCTGCGTGCGTGCAAGCCCGTCAAGCTATCGGTGTATGCGCGTTACACGCGACGCGGCGGCCTCGATATCAACCCCTGGCGCACCAATTTCAGCACTGCCGCGCCGCCCAATTTACGCCATGCGCGGCAATAGAGCATTTATTATTGCCGTAAAAACCGTTCGACAATCCGATTGCCGTCGATAAACATTTCTATATCCGCAGCGGCGAGCAGACGACTCATCTGCCGTTCGAATGAAGTTGCGTCGCCGACATTTTCGTATACTTCCATCCAGGTCAGGGGATCGTCGCTGCGTTTGAGCAAATAGCCCGAGACCCCGCTGCTGCAACCCAGACGCGACTGCATGCTGCGGATGAGCAGTTCGGTTTCGGCGTCGTCGGAGAGGACGCGATAATAAATATAATAATTCATCGAGACCGTTGCACGATTACTGCGCTTGTCCATATTTCGTTAAAAAATGGCTCAAAACCTCATGTACTATGCGTACATTCCGGGTTTTCGCCTGTTTTCGCCTTATCTGAACGGCGCTCGCTACATCGTACAAACGTCTCTCCCTATCTATCCCGTCCAGATCGAATTTACATTCCGGGCATCATGCCTTTCATGCCGCGCATCATTTTCGCCAGTCCGCCTTTGGACATCATTTTCATCATTTTCTGCGCCTGTTCGAACTGTTTGAGCAGCCGGTTGACTTCCTGTACGGACACGCCGGCGCCGGTGGCGATGCGACGTTTGCGCGAAGCCTTGAGCAGTTCGGGCTTGCTGCGTTCCAACGGAGTCATGGCGTTGATAATGCCTTCGATCCGGTTGACGGCTTTTTCGTCCGCGCCGGCCGGGATCGCTGCTCCGGCCGCGCCGGGGAGTTTGTCCATCAGCGCGGAAATCCCGCCCATTTTACGCATTTGCTGAATTTGCGCCTTGAAATCTTCCAGATCGAAGCCCTTGCCTTTTTTAATTTTTTCCGCGAACCGCGTCGCTTCGATCTGGTCGACATTGCGTTGCGCGTCCTCGATCAGCGACAGCACATCGCCCATGCCGAGTACGCGCGACGCCATCCGTTCCGGATGAAAGACTTCCAGTCCGCCAAGCTTTTCTCCGACGCCGACAAACTTGATCGGCTTGCCTGTGACGTGGCGCACCGACAGCGCCGCGCCGCCGCGCGAATCGCCGTCGAGCTTGGTTAAAATAATCCCGGTCAGCGGCAGGGTATCGTTGAATACGCGGGCGGTATTGATGGCGTCCTGTCCTTGCATCGCGTCGACCACGAACAGTGTTTCTATCGGCCGCAGCGCATCGTGCAGGGCGCGGATTTCGTCCATCATCATCTGGTCTATGCTGAGGCGGCCGGCGGTATCGACGATCAGCACGTCGTGAAAATGTTTTTTCGCGTAATCCTGCGCGGCCAGAGCGATATCCAGCGGTTTTTGCGCGGCATCGGAAGCGAAAAAATCGACATTCAGCTGTTTCGCCAGCGTTTTGAGCTGCTCGATCGCCGCCGGCCGGTAGACGTCGCAACTGACCAGCAGTACTTTTTTCTTCATCTGTTCGGTGAGCAGCTTGGCCAGTTTGCCGCTGCTGGTGGTTTTACCCGAGCCCTGCAAGCCGGCCATCAGCAGCACCGCAGGCGGTGTCGTCGACAGGTTGATGCCGGCATTTTGCGTCCCCATCAGGCGCGTCAGTTCGTTATGTACCACGCCGATCAAAGCCTGTCCGGGCGTGAGGCTTTGCAACACTTCGACCCCCAGCGCTTTCTGTTTGACATCATTGATGAAGTCCTTGACGACAGGCAGCGCAACGTCGGCTTCGAGCAGCGCCATGCGCACTTCGCGCAGCGCATCCTGAATATTTGCTTCGGTAAGCCGCGCTTGACCGCGCAGGTTCTTGATGACGGATGAAAGGCGCGTGGTAAGGTTTTCTAGCATGTGTAATGTCCCATTTGCTCGCCAAAACGGCATAGATATGATGTAAACTGCAAGTTTACAGAATTTGAGCGCTCGTTGACGAGCCTGACCATTTTACCTCAGATGAGCATCGACTGGCTTTATCCGCTTGTGAGTTTCATGTATGTCCTCGTAGCCTGGCATTTCTGGCGTACGCGCTGGCATTCGGTGGCGATCATGTCAAGCTGGGAATCGTTCGCGCTGCTGCCGCCGTTGCTGTTGCATGTCTGGCTGCTCGCAGCCGCCACTGTAACCCCCGCTGGAATCCAACTCGGGGTAGGCAATGCGATGTCGATGATCGCCGGTCTGACGGTGATGATTTACTGGTTGAGCAGCTTCCATTCGCGGATGGAAGCCTTGCACGCACCGCTGGCGGCAATCGCTGCCGTTGCGGTATTCGCGCCCTTGATATTCCCGTCCACCAATTTATTGGCCAACACGGAATTGCTGGCCTTCCGTTTGCATTTATTGATTGCCTTGCTGGCCTACAGCCTGTTTACGATCGCCGCGTTGCATGCGTCGTTAATGGCGATTGTGGAAAAACGGCTGCATCATATTTCGCAAAGCGACAGCGGCGTCGCGGCGAACCTGCCGCCCTTGCTTACTCTGGAAAGCCTGCTTTTTCGTCTGATCGCAGTGGGATTCGCTTTGCTGACCTTGACGCTGATCACGGGCGTTTTCTTTTCCGAAGAGATTTTTCATAAGCCTGCCGAGTTCAATCATAAAACGGTATTTGCTTTATTATCCTGGATTATTTATGCCGTATTGCTCAGCGGACGCAGATTGTGGGGCTGGCGCGGCAAAGTTGCGGTACGCTGGACCTGGATAGGTTTTACCATGCTGCTGCTGGCTTACCTGGGTAGCCATTTTGTATTGGAAGTCATATTGCATCGCCATTCTGGCTGACGCACGACCTATTTGAGGAACGAACATGAAATCGATTAAAGTCACCGATGTGGGCTCGCTTAAAAACGAGCTCAACAAGTACAAAAAAGGCAAAAAGCTGGATATTCGTTATTTTAACCAGGCCGCGCGTCTGGCGTGGCTGGGCAAGATAACGATGAGCCCGCTGGATGCCGAAGACGAGACCTGCCAGTCCTGGTTATTGCATGTGCAGGCGCCTGAGGGGTTTTTGGCGCATTTCCTGACTGTGGACGAGGATTTGATCAATGAAATTCATGTCCTGGACGCCGAACAGGGTCAGTACTTGATTGAAATCATGCGTGCCGGGCTCGCGGCGCGCGCCGGCGAACTGGAAGATTTGAACCGGCGCGATTTCTATTTCGACAAGTTTTTTAAAGGCGGCGAAGCCGGATCGTCTGCGGAGGATCCATCATCCGGCAGTTAAAAGCCCGCTGGATCGATCTGGGAGAATGCGCAGCCGCCGACTATCATGCCACTTACGCGGGAGTGGCGGAGGCGATGCAGCCGGACGACGATCCGGTCGTCGTCTGGGGCATGCCGAGTGCCCACTTTTGCCTGGGGCAGCATCAGTCGGCGGCGGCCGAACTGGTCGAACAGCCGGATATACCGGTGATCCGCAGGCCATTGGGCGGGGGTGGAGTATGGCTGGACCGGAATCAGGCGTGCATCGTGCTGGTAGCGCCGCGCCATTTTTTCCCGATCCGTCCCGAGGCCTGGTATGCGCATGCGCTGGCTCCGGTATTGCAGGTTTACCGCGAAATGAACTGGCCGGTTGAGCTGATGCGCCAGGACATCTGGCTGTACGGCAAAAAGCTGGCCGGTAGCGGGGCGGCAAGCATGGCAGGGGCAGGTCTGGTCGGAACCAGCTTTTTATTGAAGTTTCCGGCGGCGGAATTCTCCCGCCTGATCGATGCGCCGTCCGACGGATTCAGGTTGTGGCTCAATGAAGCGCTGCACAGCTCGGTAACCAGCTGGTCGGAACACGCGAGCGTCCCCGATCCCGCTTGGCTGTCGCTGGTCTACCGGCGGGCGGCGAGCGGTATTTTCGGGTGGCGCTGGGAGCAGTCCTTATTGCGCGCCGACGAACGCGCCGCCGCCGACGATTATCGCAGCGAATTGCTGCCCGACCGCGAGGGACGAGCGAGGCATGTCCCTTACGGCATCAAAATCCGGGCGCAGCATTATCTTACCGAGAGGGAATTCGATGGCGCACGTTTGCGGGTATTGACGCGCGATCAGTCGATAGAGCGACTGGCGCTGTCCGAAGTGCCGCAATTGCCCGAACGGATTCTGGCGGACGAACCCGTCACACAGCCGGTATTGAGCGCAGCGCTGCAAACATATTTGCCCGCGGATAAAGCATCGCTGTGGGCGCAACGCATCATGTCAACCGCCTATTTCGAAGAGTCCTGATCATGTCCGAACCGACCATCGCCGCCAGGCTACAACGTAAATTTATTTTGATGAGCAACGATGCGGCCCTGCACGACGCATTGCAGGCGGCGCTCCCCGAAGGCTGGCAAATGGTCGCGACGCTCGATCTGGAAAGCCTGGGTACGTTCGACCAGATATTGATGTACCGGTTTATTTTCCTCGATCTGGATTGCGTGACCGAACAGTTCGACCCGCAGGACGCGATACGGCAAGTACGGATGGAATGGATGCTCAATGTCGCCATTTTCTGTTTCGGCGGCAGCGACGACGAACGCGACCAGGCCAGATTGAACCGCGCCGACCGGTTTTTCGAGCGCGACGAGGCTGTCGCACGGCTGGAACAGTTCTGCCACCAATATCGCTGGGGCGAATAAATCGCTGCGCGCCTGAGACTGCAGGTTTCGCTGCAGCAATCGAAACTCCTGCTGGCGCTCGTCATGAGCGCGCATGCGCTGGCATTGCTTGCATTATGGCTCGCTGCCTTAACCCCGGCCTGGCAAATCGCTGCAACGGTGGCGCTGACAGCCAGCGCGATCCATTACTCCCGGCGCCTGCAAAACGGCATCACCGCGCTGGAAGCCGACGCCGGCGGCTACCGTTTGCTAAACCGCGGCGCCTGGCTGGACGCGCAGATGCGGCATGCCCTGGTGACCGCCACGCTAACGGTCGTCGAGTTCAGACTGGCCAACGGCCGCCGATTGCCGCTGGTCCTGTTACCCGATAGCCTAAGCGCAGACGATTATCGCCGGCTGCGCGTCTGGTTGCGCTGGGTAAAATCCGAAAATGCCCATGAACCGTCCAGCGACCGATCCTTTTGACCGTCAGGCCGGGTTAATGGCATAATGCGTAGCCACGCCGGCATAGCTCAGTTGGTAGAGCAGTTGATTTGTAATCATCAGGTCAGGGGTTCGACTCCTCTTGCCGGCACCAGTTAAATAATCAAGGTTTTACTTGCATTGAAACGCCTGTCATATGTACAGCAGCGCGTGAATGTCGATTTTCCCGCCTGGATGATTGGGTCTTTAGATAGAGGCCGAACAGGTTGGGTGTTACCGGGCTTCCATCATTAAAGTTGGCTGGCTGAATGTCTCGAAAAGTCCCGCATCAATCCATATGTTCCGCAGTTCGCGCTGAAGCGCGCCCTAATACAGACCGTTAGTTATTTACACGCGTTTATGGCTCCTTGTTTGAAGAGACCTAACTGCCTACCCCTACCCAAATCCATCGCCTCTTGAAATACTCTTTAAGATGGATTTATCGGCGCTTGCTCACCTCGCATCAATATTCAGTACCATATTGTGGAGGAAGATTTTACAAAAAATAACTGTTCGCGTCTTGCGGATGTGGATGCATTATGAATGAAACGTTTCGAACCGATGCGTGGCTCGAGAAAGTTGCGTGTCAACTCGACATTCAACCCGTACGTCGCGATATCTCCGGACGGTAAATAATTGCCTGATTTTATTATTATTT
>DASSZW010000073.1:0-4496 GCA_035713285.1 Burkholderiales bacterium | reverse complement strand
CCCGTGGCGCGGATAATGAGCAATTCATTCGGTTTCGGCGGCACGAACTGCAGCCTTATTTTCGGGCGAGCGCATCCGCTATGACGATACTTAGCGCTTACCTGAACGGCATCGGATTACTCGCCCCTGGTATGCCCGATTGGCAGAAAAGCCGTCCTGTCCTTGCTGGGCGGCAAGATTACTTGCCTACGCCGGTAACGCTGCCCATCCCCGATCTTTTGCCGGCCGCCGAACGCCGCCGCAGCAGCGCCATCGTCAAGCTGACGCTGGCAGTCGGCCTGGAAGCCGCGAATGCCGCCGGCATCGACCCGGCGGCATTGCCGTGCGTGTACGTATCGTCCGGCGGCGACGGCTATAACTGCCACGAAATCTGCCAAACTCTGGCGTCGGACGACCGCCATATTTCCCCGACCCGTTTTCATAACTCGGTACACAACGCAGCGCCCGGTTACTGGGGCATCGCAACCGGCGCCATGACGCCGGTATCGGTACTGGCGGCAGCGGATGCGAGTTTCGGCGCCGGACTGCTGGAATTGCTCGCCACAGTAGCGACGAACCATACCGGCACGCTGCTGATCGCCTGCGATACGCCCTATCCCGAGCCGTTGCATAGCGTTCGTCCCATTCCCGACCTGTTTGGCGTGGCGCTGGTCGCGACTCCGGAACCCGGCGAATTTTCCATCGCGCACATTCGGGTCGAACTTACCCGCGCCCATGCGGATACGCTGACAAACCCCAGCCTCGAAGCGATGCGCCGGAACATACCCGCCGCGCGCTGTCTGCCCTTGTTGCAAGCGATCGCACACGCCATGCCGACTCAAATTATTCTTGATTATCTCGATCAAACGCGAATTGCTATAGAGCTTACTCCATGCTGAATAACGACGATCCCCTTATCCGGCAACCCGACAAGACGTGGATCGCCGCGCATGTCCCGCATCAGGGCGACATGTGCCTGCTTGACCGGGTCGTCGCCTGGAACGAGCAGCAGTTGCACTGCACGGCGAGCAGCCACCGGCTCGACAGCAACCCCTTGCGGTCGGGCGACCGGCTCAACGCCGTCTGCGCCATCGAATACGCCGCTCAGGCGATGGCGGTCCACGGCGCATTGCTGGCGTCCGCCGGAAATGGCCGACCGCGCGCCGGCATGCTCGTCAGCGCCCGAGAAACAACGATCCATGCACTGCGCCTCGACGATCTTGCGGCCGACCTCGATATCGAAGTCGTCTGCATCCATCGCAGCGAGGCCAATATCCTGTATCGATTTGCGGTACAGGCCGCCGGTAAACTGCTGGCGGACGGCCGGGCCGCGGTGATACTCGACATCGATCAGCCCGGAGGCATATCGTCATGAAACAGGCTTTGGTTACCGGCGGCAGCGGCGGCATAGGCGCAGCAATTTGCCGCAGGCTGGCAGCTGACGGGCATCATGTGCTGATCCATGCCCACAGCAATATACGAGTCGCGGAAACGCTGGCCGCAGAACTCAACGCGGAGGGCTACAGCGCTCAGCCGGTCGAATTCGACATCACCAATCATGAAGCGGTGCTGACGGCATTGAACCCGCTGACGGAACAGGCGCCGATCCAGATTCTGGTCAACAATGCGGGCATACACGACGATGCCGCATTTCCCGGCATGGCCGCGCAACAATGGCAGCGCGTATTCGACGTGTCGGTCAACGGCTTTTATCATGTCACGCACACGCTGATGATGCCGATGATACGCACGCGTTGGGGGCGAATCGTGAATCTGTCGTCGATCGCCGCGATTAGCGGAAATCGGGGCCAGGTGAATTATGCCGCAGCGAAAGGTGCGATCAATTCGGCAACCCGGTCACTGGCGCTGGAGCTGGCCAGTCGCGGCATTACCGTCAATGCAGTCGCTCCGGGGATTATCGATACCGCCATGAGCCGGGCGGCATTCGACGCTGACGCCATCGCGCGTCTGGTACCGATGAAACGGGCCGGAACGCCGGCGGAAGTCGCCGATTTGATCGGCTTCCTCGTCTCGCCGCAGGCCGCTTACATAACGGGCCAGATCATCTCCGTCAACGGCGGAATGATTTAACCTGGAAACCGCAGTAGCGGTTCCACCCAAGAAGCGAGTGTGATCGAAGGCAGGAAATCCAGCATTCATGCGGCTTTTAACAGGGCTATAAGCGGTCAACTGCGGTTTCCAGGTTTAAGCTTTAAACGGCAAAAAGGCGCGACACGCCGGAATAGCAATACCGGCAAACGAATTGCAAATTCGACCAGCAGCCGCAAATGCATCCAGCTCAGCAGGATATTGTCGCGGACGTAGTTGAAATGCGAGACGCCGCCTTCATCCTTACGGTAATAGCGCACCTGAGCGGGCAGATTGATCGGCGTTACGCCCTCCCAGCACAAACGCACCACCGCTTCGGGATCGAAATCGAAATGCCGCATCCAGGACTGGTGTCGCATCACGCGCTGCAAGGCTGAAATCGGATAGATGCGGAATCCGAACAGGGAATCGCCGATTCCTGCCCAAAGCGTTTCGAGATTGGCCCAGGCATTCGACAGGCGCCGCCCCTGTACTCGCAGATTAGGCGCGCTGGCGTCGAACACCGGCATCCCCAGAATCATCGCATCGGGTTGCTGCATCGATACCGCCATGAATTTTTCGATCTGATCGGTCGGATGCTGCCCGTCCGAATCCATGGTCAAAACGTGGGTAAATCCCGCCGCCGACGCCAGGTCGATGCCGTGCAGAACTGCAGCGCCCTTGCCTTGATTGGAACTCAGCACAATCACCCGCAATCCCGGCAGCTCGGCCGCCAACGCCTGCAACACTTCGGCAGAGCCGTCGGTACTGCCGTCGACCACGACCCAGACCGGATTCCAGTGCGCGCACGCGGCACGCACTGTTTCATACACTTTAATGCCCGGATTGTAGCTGGGTATAAGCACCAGATGAGAAGTTGAATGATCGATCATACGTTTACCGGCGGAATGTCGGGAGGAAGTCCGTTGGTGGGATAAAACGGCGAACCGCGCACGAGTTCGTGGGCAAAATAATAATCCAGTTTCGCCATGAAATCCTGTTTGGAATCGGGCGCGTCAAAACGCCTTCCCAGTCGAAGGCGGTAATGGATAGGCAGCGGCGGCTTGCTGAACAGCTTCCAGCCTTTACTCAAATAGCGTGTGTCAGTTTCTATCAATATCGTTTGCACAGCCGCCTGAGATTGATGCGCAATCAGGCTGATACTGCCTTTGAGAGGGTTGACCGGACAGGTTACCGTACGCGTTCCTTCCGGAAACAATAACAAATGACTACCGCTGCTTAAATTCTGCCGCGCCAATAATATCATTTTGCGCAAGGGCTCGCTACGGATATATCCGGCCAGTCTTGCCCCGGCGCCCAGAAAAATATTATTCATGAGCCCGGTTTTCAGCACGCAGGCAATATTCGGCAACCGCGAAATAATCAGCACGGCATCGAGCAGAGAAGGATGATTCGGCGCAATGATCATGGGTGTTTCATCGCGCAGGCTATCCAGTCCGGCGAGATCGAAATGACAGCGCCGCGACACAGTCAGGCTGAACAGAAACAAGCGGAACATCAGCATAATGGCGATCCGGCCAATCCGGCGGCCCCATCGGCGCGGCAGAAACACATACAGCGCAACCGTCAGCAAAGAATAAACCAGGCACAGGATGCCGAGCCATAGCAGCCCCAGATACACAACCAGATAATCGTAAAGCGGCAGCAACGCTTTAGATAGATACGCGGACATGAGCGATTTTACCCTGGATGGACGATATCGAACCCGCCGGGGCAGTCGCTTCTATCTCTATCAGCAATTCCTTGCGGCAAATATCGGCATGCAGATAGACTGCCTCTGCGCCGCCTGTGATGGCATCGAATTCGGCGCGAACGATTTCCAGGTCGCCGGAACGGCGCAGGTAAATTTTATATCGCAAGCCTGACAGATGGAATTGTCCCTGACGAGCTTGCCGGTTCGCCTGTTCGAGCACCGCGCCGATATTCGTCAGCGTTTCCCGGGTTTGCGCTGCGACATCGCCCGCATGAACACTGGCATGGCCCACTATACTGGCCGTGCCTGAAATAAACAGCCATTCCTGCCCTTCCAGCGTGGCCAGACCGGCACGGGAAAAGCTCGGACTGCGCGGACCGTAAATAACCGGATAGGCGTAAGCACTGATTTGCCGGGGGTTTTCAATGGCGATCGGCGCCTTCCGCCCGGCCAGAAAAGCGATACTCAATTTGCCCGATGCAGTCCCGAGCGCGCAAGCTGCCGGCGCATGGTCAGCCACATTCCGGCTGCGCGCTTCCAAGGCGGTTTGGCGTCCTATATTAAATTGCCGGTAGCGTTCAAGCTCGCAGGTTTCGGCATTAATATCGGCCATATAATTCCAGAAACGCACCACATGCGGATAATTCGAACTATCGAGCAGCGTTCCGATCTGACGATAGGCCGATTCGGTCGCTTCCAGCAAGGGCATAGCACC
>DASSZW010000072.1:0-3469 GCA_035713285.1 Burkholderiales bacterium | reverse complement strand
GTACGAGGGCCACGTTTGACCCCCTGTATATCCGTTGTCGCCTGTAGTGCAAGTATAGGGATAATCGCTAAAAAAATTACCGCCTGAATATGTGAGCGGATTACCGTTATTATCAATATTATTGATTGCCGGTATCGGCGTGTAATAAATGTTATTGAGCGTTACCAGAATATTGGGCGCACAACTATAGCCAGCGACAACGGTGTACGAGGGCCACGTTTGACCCCCTGTATATCCGTTGTCGCCTGTGGTGCAAGTATAGGGATAATCGCTAAATAGATTACCTCCGGAATATGTGAGCGGATTGCCGTTATTATCAATATTATTGATTGCCGGTATCGGCGTGTAGTAAATGTTGCCACTTTCTTGCATAGTCCGACTGTCCACGCTCACCACCACCGCCGCAGTCTGTATCGTATTACCGTTCGCATCGGTGCTGGTGGTATACACCGGTGTCAAGGTGCGCACGTAATCCACATAACCCCCGCTGGCGCCGTTGGCGTTTTCCATACCGATAAAGTCGGTGTAGCCGTTGATCGGCACAGCCGGACAACCGGTATCGCTGGGGTTGGCGGGATTGGGCGATGCGGCGGTGTATGGATCGCTGGCGTGGTTGATCAGGCATTTCAGCCCGTAATCGGGGTCGCACCCGACCTGGCCTGACGCAGCGTCCAGCGTGCAGCCGGCGGGATAAGCAGTCGCTGTCGGGGCGGCGGTCGGCGCGTCGAAGGCGCCGTTTAAATTAATTGTCTGCAATGCGGTAACAGGTTGGATTTGCTGGTTGACCTGCTGCCATTGCAGGTTGCCGGCCTGCGGATAAGCGAAGCTCGGGGGCAACGTCGCCGCTACCGCTTTCGACGTGTATTTGGCATAAACGAAGTTAGGTATGGTCGGTATCAAACGCGCGTCGCCGTAGCGCGGTCGGCCGCTGCCGTCTACGATCAGTTGCCAGACCAGATACATGGGATGGCTGTTGCCCTGCACCATAACTTGCTGCTGGTAATTGAAGATGGCGGAAGCGGCGCCGGCAGTTTGCATATACGCCGCCATCTGACTGGCAATGGAGTCGACGTATTGCGGAGTCAAACTACTTTTGGCGTTACCCAATAATGTACTTTGCGACAGCGGGTTACCGTTGCCGTCCACCGCCGTGACAGGCGAAAGCTCTGTAATGGTTGAGGCGACGGTGCTCGATTCCTGCGCGGCGGCCAGGTTGAACGACAAACCGGAGTCGGCGGTATATCCCAGCGATGACGTATAAGCCTTGAAGCTTGAAAGATAAGCCGGCGGTTGTCCTATGGTCTCGTAGATCAGCACGGTTTTGCTGGCTTTGGAGCTGGTGGCGAGGACCGTTGCCGGTAGGGCGCCCAACGCCAGCGCAAGCACCAGAGCAACTAACCATGCATATGAATTTTTTAATTTTTTCACGTTATCACCTCTCCGTTTAACGAGACATAGGGAAACTGGCCGCCGGCATCCCGGCAAAACCCGACTGCATGCTGGCTGGCGGCATGCCGCCGGTGCCGCCCGGCCCGTTCGGGCCGATGCCGGCAAGCGTTTTAATATCCTGTCTGTCGATATTGGAGACGGCCACCGGCTCGACAGCAATAACCCGACCGCCGATCAGCGCGGATTTATCGGCAATCTGTTCGACCTTACCCAGACTCGGCACGGAATCGCCGACCTTGGCGTAAACAATTTCGTCGGCCGATTCGATCATGGCTACGCGACTGCCGTCGCGTTGCAGGATACCGAGCAATACGGGGCCGCGCGGCGGCGTATAGGCTGGGATTACAGGAGGCGGCACAGCGATAGCGGCGGATTTTTTGCCTTTACCCGTTTTTTTCGATCCGGTTGCCGGTTCGGGGAATCGGGTAGCCGGATACTCGGCGGCGTAATTCTGCCGGCCGCCCATGCCTGCGGCGCCGGACTGTGCCAGCTGTTTTTTTAATTCGGCGGCAAAAATCCTGTCCGCATTTTGCAGCATGAATTCGGCTTTGGCTTTTTTGGTTTGTTCTTCGAGCAAACTGTTCTGCATTTTGGTCAGTTCGACGATCGCCCTGGTCTGCTCTATCGCCAGGGACTGACCGCTGAAGGGGTCTATGTCGGCGGCATAAGAGAGTGGAGCAACTATTTGTAACGCAACGAGGATAAGGATTATTTTCATCATGGTTGTCCTTTAATTATTGACGCCGACTATTGCCTGCGCGTACGGGACGTTGCCGGGCAGTGTGGTGGAAAGCAATGCGGTGTAGGGAGGAATGGCGAGATTGGTGCTGCCGTTGTCAGGCGACCTGACATTTTGGCTGGCGTTCTCGAAATTGATGAGATTGCCGTAGCCGTCGGTGACGTCGTCTTTCGACAGGGACAGCGCGACACTCAAATCCGTTGTCGGCTGCCCGGTGCCGGTGTATATGGGACTGGCAGTGATCGTATAGTTAATCAGGTTGCCGGGATTGGAAGAATCCCAGCGCACTGGATATGGGCTGTTGGTGCCGTTCGACCAGTAATCGATGGACGAAGAGCGGGACGGGTCGGATTGATAGCGGGCTACGTAATACTCTTCCAGCGCCTGCGCGACGACTTTCATTTTGTCGGCGGTCAGCGTGTATTTCGCGACTGAAAAAGCGCGGCCGTCGAACAGCACTCCTGCGTCGTCGCCGGCCAGCGTCAGATTCCCCAGGGCATCCAGCGCGGTGCCGTTATCGAGGACATTATTGGGACCGGTGGAAACAAACGCTACGGTGTGGTAGTACAGATTGATTCCATTCAAGAGCACGGCGCTCTGCGGGTTGATCAGTACGCACAGCGGCGCGCCGTACCCGTCTTCGACGAGGCTGCCGGCAGCATGGCCGGTATACTGCGACCATGGAATGAAATCGGCGGCTACGACCGAACAGCGTGCTCCGGGAGCAGCGGTCGCCGGCGACATGATGCCTGCGGCGCCGAAATTGATTTCAGCGTTGGGATCGGTCTCGATTTGCGTCATATTGGCGAGATAAGCAGTCGAAAAACCGCTTTGCAGCTCGGATAGCCGGTTCTGCGTATCGGCGGCCGCCTGAAAATTGATCAGGTATTTAAGTTGCGGTGCGACGGCCACGGTCATGATTGCCATCAGAGAAATGGCAACCAGTATCTCGATCAGGCTAAAACCGAGATCAGCATGCAAATAATTAAATGTACAATTTTTCATTGCGCGCTCACCGTCAGTGATAATTCAGCTTTTGCCGCAAATCATTCGGGTCGTAGGCGGCAGCCAAGGCTTCCTCAGCGCTGACCACATTCGTTTTTACCAGCTCTGCCAGCTTTGCATTCATCAGAATCTGGCCCGAATCGCCGGATTGGCCGATGGCATTGGTCAGCGTCTGCAGCTTGTCGTCGCGGATGATGGAAGCGATAGTCGAGCTGTTTATCATCAGTTCGTACGCCAGAATCCGGCCATTGCCATTCGAACGGCGCACCAGCGTTT
>DASSZW010000071.1:0-2786 GCA_035713285.1 Burkholderiales bacterium | reverse complement strand
GTAATGGGTGACCGTGGTTATCTGCATGCCGCGCTCCCGGCCTATCCGGTAAGCGTCTCCCACCTCGCACAGGCCGCATTCTGGACAATCGTCGCGCAACCGCCATTCGCACCAGACCGGCTTGGCGCAATAGGGCACCAGCATGACGCTGGCTTCTTTTAGAATGGCTGTCGTGCCGGTTTCGTCCGGGCTGTATATCATCAATGAGTTCAGTTGCCGGCTGCTGAGCTGGCCGGCATGATGCAGCGACAGTTTTTCCGGCAGCATCTGCAACAATCGCATGATATCTTCCGGCGTAAATCCGAGCATGTCGGCCGGGTTGGCCTGGAAAAAATTCCTCGCATGTCGCTGCATTTCCGCAACGATGGTATCTTTCAGCGCGTCTTGCAAACGTTCGGTCCAGTCGGCGGGAGCGATATGGATGTCGCCGCCGATTTCCACCCATTCAAACCGGTTTTCAACGCGGTCGATCCCGGCGCGCGCACGCAAAGTCCCCCCCTTTGTTTTCCATAGCGCTTCGAGGGCGAAATCCTCTTCCTCGTGCCAATCCAGCCGGTATGCAACGTCACGTTCGTCAACCAACGGATTGCATAAGACGCTGTTGATGCGCAAATGATCGGTTTCCTGACTGAATCGCCGTCCCAGCGCGGTTGCCAAGCCGGTTGTCAGCGCCAGCTGAATGCTATTCAATTCCGGAAGTTCACCCAGGCATTCCTTGACTGTAATCAACCGTTCGCGCGCGGCGGACAAGCCGTCGCGTGACAGCTTCTCCGTCGGCACCCTCAACGCCTCGAGCATGGTGCCTATATCGGCATCCAGCAACAGGATTCCATGCAGCAATATCGATTCCTGTTCGCTGGCCATAAATAATGTAGCCAGTTTGCGCCCGTCTATTTCCAGATCGTTCGGGTATTTGCAGTGCGCGTCCATGCCCAGGGATTTCAATCCCGCCGCCAGCTCCGAGGCAAACAGTTCCAGCATCTGTTCGATATTCATTACGCGCGGCCTGTGCACGATCAGCGACCAGGCCAATTGCTGCTCATCCTGATAAACCGCTCCGCCACCGCTAACTCTCCGCACCAGACCTATATTCTTGTCCCGGCAATAGTCGATGCGTACTTCCCGGTCGATAATCTGGTGCCGCCCTATACTGACGCAAGGCTGGTTACGATAGAACCGCAACCGGTCGCTGCAGCCGCCGCGCGCATGCAAACCCAGATAATATCGGTCGATCGCATTATTTGCGAGGCCGCTCTGCAAACCGCTGTCCAATATTTGTATCATGATTATTTAAACCGTTTTCATGCCACGTAAAAAAGCACGGCGAAATAATGACAGGCGCTGCCGGCCAGCACGAATATGTGCCAGATGCCGTGCCCATACTTCACTCGCCGTTCCAGCGCAAAAAAACCGATACCCACCGTGTACAACATCCCTCCCGCCAGCAGCCAGGCGAAACCGGCTGGCGGCAACGCCGTCAACAAGGGTTTCAGGGCAATCAGGACGAGCCAGCCCATGGCCAGATACATCAGCACCGGCAGAATTCTGCGCTTTCCTCCCGGCAACGAATCCACCAGAATGCCCAGCACAGCCAAGCCCCAGATTACGCCAAACAGCGACCATCCCCATGCTCCACGCAGCGTCACCAGTGTAAACGGGGTATAGGTGCCGGCGATCAGCAGATAAATCGCATAATGATCCAGCTTGCGAAAAACAAGCTTGGCTCTGCCATGTAAGCCGTGATACAACGTGGAAAACAGATACATCAATAGCAACATCGTGCCGTAGACGCTGAAACTGACGATTTTCCAGGGGTTGCCCTGCCTCGCCGCCAGAACGATGAGCACGCCGGCGCCGACCGTCGCCGCCACCGCACCAAGCAGATGGCTATAACTGTTGAAACGCTCACCGTGGTAAGGCGCGGCACTCATGAATTATTTGCCCTGATGCCCTGCTCCAGTCCTGCACGGCCTTGCCAATAGCCATCGCAGATTCCGCCAGGCGCGAATCGTTCCATTTGCTGCAAGGCATCGGACACGCTGCATGCCCGGTTCAGGCAATCGCGGAAAAAACCGACGATCTCGCGGGTATGTTCGAGCTGGGGGCTGATGCGCAATACGTCGACCTCCAGACTGCGCAAAGCGGCCAGTTCTCCGATCAGGTTGTAAATTAGCGCCGACTGCGTCTGTATCCCGTTCAGCACCAGAAAAGGCTTGTCTTCGCGCGTCCGCAAAGCCAATCCGTCCGGGTAATCGAGACAGCGGAACCGGCAATCGTCCTTTGGGAGATTGTGGGCGCGAGCGGTAAAGCAGCGTGCCGAAAAAGCCAGCGGCAAACGCCCATAGACCAATACTTCGGTTTCCATGGCGGGCGGGCGTTCTTTTTGAATCGGCGCGAGCATGGCGGCAGACATTTCCGGCGCCATGATCCAGCGTTCCGCACCCAAAGCGGCAAGAAGACGCAAACTGTGGCTATTGTAGATATTAAGGTGAGGGCCGCCGACAAACGGCACTTTTCCGGCCAGCAAATGCACTGCACCCATATCGTTGGCTTCCACCATAAAATGACCGTTATCGGCGATCGCGCGCAGATTTTTCAGGTCGGATTCGGACTCGATCAGAACTTGGGTGGACAACACGACCTGCTTGCCGGCAGTCGCCAGCCGGGCAGCCACATCCAGCCAGTCCTGCAAACGCAACAGGTGGCGGCGGGAACACACGGTTTCGCCCAGATACACAATATCTACAGGACTATCGGCAATCCCGGCGTAAAAATCCAGCAGCATA
>DASSZW010000070.1:0-16780 GCA_035713285.1 Burkholderiales bacterium | reverse complement strand
GAGCGTTGCAGCAGCGCCGCCAGAAAAGCCTGATAATCCGCCTGATTGGCGGCATACGGCAAACTGCGCGTCAAAGTGGCGATGCTGGCGTCCAGACTGTCGTGTTCGACCTGAAGCCGGGCCAGCAGCGTGGCGAAGTCAATTTGCGCCGGGTCTTGCATCAAGCCGGTTTGCAAAAGCGTTTCGGCTTCGTTAAACCGTTTGCTTTCAATTAATAGTCCAGACAGCATCAGCCGTGCCTGATGGTGGCGCGGGTCGAGCGCCAATACCCGGGTAAACCCGTCGATAGCGCCTTGCATGTCGCCTTGCCGGGCGAGGTTGAGCGCGCTGATGTATTCGTTCTGGGCAAGCTGCGCCGGAGTAAGGGGCTTGGTCTGTTTATGGATCGCAATCGAACCGTTGGCCGGCGGCGCGACAGGGGTAGGTTCCGTGGGCGGAATGGTTGCCGGTGCCGAAGCGGGAATGCCTGCCGCGACGGCGGGCGCCTTGCCGGAACCGACTGGGGCGGCCGGAGCGGGTAGGGTTGCCGCGCTTGCGTTAGCATTTGAAATGATATCCGGAGCGACCGGATCCCCGGTTTTGGCAGCCGGGGCGGGAAGCGGAACGGCTGTTCCCGAAACGGCAGGCGCTGGCGCCAGGGCAACGGCCTGAACGCGAGGCGGATGAACGGGCGCCGGTGGTCGAGGCGTTACCGCATGCGAAATTACAAGTTCAACCGGTTTGACGACTGCGGTTTTGCTTGGTCCCGGCGGGATTCCGCGGACGCTCCCGTGATGCACGAACCAGGCCAGTGTGGCGATATTGAGTAGCGCCATTAATATCAGCCCTATCCATAGCGGCCTGTTTTTTGGCTTGCGCGGCGATCCAAGCGGATGGATCTGGCTCGGCGCGCCATTCGACGGAGCCTGGCGTTGCGCCAGATCTTGCAGCATTTGATTGATCAAACTCATTTCAGTACCATCCATGCCAGGCCTGCGGCCGCCGCAATCAGAAAAATTGCGATATAAGTCCAATAATAAGCGATTTTATGCGCCGATTCGGTATCGTTTGCCGCCATGACAATTTGCCGCGCATGGATAACGGATTGCCCGGTGCCGAAGCTTGCCAGCAGCGCTTTATGCGCAAGAATATTGATCAGGCGCGGAATGCCGCCGCTGGCGCTATGCAATGCAAGGAGCGCGTATCGGGTAAATACGGGGCGGCCCCGATAGCCCGCGACCTGCAGGCGGTGCTGCACGTAACGTTCGACTTCGCTGCGTTGCAGAGTACCCAGCCGATAGTGAAAGGTGATGCGTTGATTCAGCTGCCGAATCTGGTTTTGCTGCAATTTTACATCGAGTTCGGGCTGACCGAATAACACGATTTGCAACAGCTTGCGTTTTTCGGTTTCCATATTCGTCAACAAGCGTAATGCTTCCAGGGTTTCCAGCGGAATGGCCTGCGCCTCGTCGAAACAGAGCAGGACGCGCTGATTCCGGCCGGCGCAGTTCAACAAATGCGCGGTAATGGTTTTCAAAACCTGATGCGGTTCTGCGTCTGGAGCCAGACTTATGCCCAATTCGTCGGCCAGCGACAGCATCAGTCCCTGCGGGGTCAGGTCGGGGTTGGGAATATAGGCGGTCACATAGGGTGCGATCGCCTGTCCGGTATTGATCTGTTCGATACAGGCGAGGAAATGCCGGCACAACAGGGTTTTGCCGGTGCCGACTTCGCCGGTGATCTTGATGAAACCTTCGCCGGTATGGACCGCGACCAGCAGGGTATTGAGCGCGGCCTGATAATGCGTGCTCGCCAGGAAAAAACTGGTATCGGGCGTCAGCGTAAACGGATATTCGCGCAGGCCGAAATGATCGAGGTACATATCGATGATTAACCGGCGGCCTATTCGCTGCTCGCGGGCTGGATGCTCTGCATCTGCTCGCGGCTGCGCAAGACATCCTGAGTCCAGTCGCTGCCGCCTTGCACAACGGTGGTTTTCAGCAGTATGACCAGTTCGCTTTTCTGCGTGATGCGGTTGGTATGGCGAAACAGCGAGCCCAGCAACGGGACTTTGCCGACGCCGGGGATTTCGATCTGGTCGTCGGTGCTGGATTCGGTCATCAGACCGCCGATGGCGACGATGCTGCCGTCCTGGACCCGTACGATGCTGTCGGTTTCCGAAATGGTGCTCGAAGCCAGCGGCAGCGTGAGCGTGCCCAGTGACTGGCCGAGATTGATGACGGTATCCTTTTCAACCACATTGCTCACCGAAGGATGGATATGCAGCGTAATTTGCCCTTCTGCCGAAATCTCGGGCATGACATCGAGCGCGATACCGGAAAAGAACGGCTGCAAGGTGACATTCGGCGTTGCGGTCGTGGTCGTAGTGCTGACGCCGGTTACCGTAGAGGTGACGTTGGTGACGAAAAAATCGTCGGTACCGACTTTCAGTATCGCCATCTGGTTGTTCAGCGTGGCGATGCGCGGACTGGACAAGACCCGGGTGCGGCCCTGGGTAGAAAGGAAGTTCAGCAAGGCGGCGAAATTATCGGATTGCGCGGCGACATTGAGCAAGCCGGCCGAGGTCGTGAATCCGGGATGAGTGGACATGCCGGCGGTGAACAGGCTGCCCAGCGTGCTGCCGCTCACCGGCGCGCCGCCCGGCACGCCCAGACTGGCAGGATCGCCGCCGACGGAAAAGCGGCTTTGCCCGGCGCGGTTGAAGGCGGCCCAATTAATTCCGGTCTGGTAGCTGTCGTTGAGCTGGACCTGAATGATCTTGGCTTCGAGCATCACCTGGCGGTCTACCGACAGTTGCATGGCTTTGAGATAGTTCTCCACCTGATGAATTTCGTTCGGCATGGCATGGATCAGCACTACGCCGGATTGGGGATTGACCACGGCTTTACGCCCGTCTTTGTCGCCGATGATGTCCTTGAGCGAATCGCTCAAAGCCGTCCAGAAATCGGTATCGGTGCTGGTGGTGATTTTGCTGGTCTGCACGGAATGGCCGTTAGTCGGCGACTGCGTCGGCATAGGCACCGCATTGGGCACGCCGTTCGGCGTTTGCGGCGTATCGCTGACCGAGCTGGAGGTGACGCGTATATCGGAATTGCCTTTGCGTCGGGCGGAAATATAATTGAGTTTGAACACGCGCGTCTGCATGGTCATGGGCTGGATGAAAATGCGGTTGCCTTCGATTTTGTAATCGTAGCCGTAGAGCTCGCGGATCGCGTCCAGCGCTTCAGGCACGCTGACATTTTTCAGGCTGACCGATATATTGCCGGTCATGTCCGGCGGGATCAGCATGCTGTAGCGCGTTCCCGACACGATGCCCATGAATACCTGCGCAGCGGGGGCGTTATTGATGACCAGGTCGAACCGGGGTTCGACGGCGGCGCTCGATTTCGGCAGCTCAATCTGCAAGGGCGGCAATAATGCGTCGTTGACTGCAGCGGTTTGCGCAACGGGAACCTGGTTTTTAATCGCCTTGTCGAGTTCCTTATTGATCATGACCTGCGTATCGTCCGGCGGAGGCTGTATGTCGGCGCAGCCGCTTAAAGTCAGCGCGGCCACAGCCCCGGCGGCGGCAATGATACGATAAATGATTATATGAGAGGTTTTATGCATGGATCTACCTTTGGATGCCGCGGACCGGCGATGCCGGGTTCGATGCGTGACTGCGTTTGTCTACGTCGGGAAATAATTTTAATTCGCGGCTTCCGTCATCGGATCTTACCCAAACCCCGTTGCCGGTAATGCCGATAATGCGGCCTTCGCTTATTGTGTCGCCGACGCGCACCGTCCTGCCCCGCACGATGGCGGTGCGCTGCTTGCCCTGAATGGAAATGAACTGGACCGGCGATGTATTATTGCTGTTGCTGACGGCCGGAGCGTCAAAAAGCGCAGGAGGTAAAGTCGGATCACGCCCGTTTTCGCCGGCGCAAGCCGGAAACTGAACGATAAGTAAAAAGCCTGCAAGGCAGCGGGCGAGGATAATCATGTGCTGAGCCATGCCTGATCCTGACTGAGCGTATAAACCCGTAACGTGAGCGTGATTATGTGATCGTCATCGACCGTCAGGTGCGCCGTTCCCCAGAACATGCGCCAGGGCAGACGTTCGAGTGCGCCAAGATAATCGACCAGATCGAAATAGCTCCCGCTCAATATTAACTCGACGCCATGTTTATAGATGGAAATATCGTTCCGCCGGGCGATTTTCTGCGCCGATGCGCCTTTAGCGGCCTTTTTGTCCCCGGTTTTGTCCTCAGTCGGCGGATTGATGACCACTTCCGGCAGTGTTTTAAGTGCAATCAAGCGCACATTCCTGTTCCGGCGCAAAATATCTTCCAGCAGCGCCGGCATTTGTCCTGGCGAAACCAGATGGTCCTGAATGTCGCTCAGGGTTTTGCCGTTTTGCATGGTCTGCTGGCGCAATTGCGCCAAACGCGTTTTGAGCGCCGCGTCGGGATCGCGGTTGCCCAAATGCAGCAGCGCCTGGATTTGGGTTTGCATGACCGCATTGGTGCGCTGTGTTTGTACTATCTGTCCGGAGAGCATTTTATGATGGGCAAGGAGAGGATCGATCAGCAAAAAATTCATCAGGCTGATCACGGCAGCGGTAGCCGCGATGAAAATCATGGCGCGTTCGCGCAGGCTCAACGCATCGATGCGTTCTGACAGCCGTTGCCAGCGTTTTTTCAGCTCGTTCATTTGACTGGTCCGGCCGAGTTTTTAACAAGAGCGAATTCGACGTAAGGCGTGACGTTCGCCGTAGCGCTAACGACAACTTTGTTATCGCCCGTTTTGACGTCTTTGTCTGCGAGCGCCGGACGGCGGATTTCCAGCTTCGTGAAATGGACGCCGGCAAAAACCGGCTCGTTTTTGAGCTGCCTGATCAGTTTAGCCACCAGTTCCGGTTGCAACGCCCGGCCATCGATCCCGATTTCATCGGCCATGCCGGAGATATTGAAGCCGGTCAGCCATAAACCGTTGACCGCCTGTCGGGACAAGGCGACAAAATAAGGCGAGAAACCGGTTTGATTCCCTAATTCACCGCGCTGCAGCATATTCAGTACGGATAATTCCGCATGCAGGGTCTGTTCCATCTGTGCGACACGATCCGAAAGCGCCTGATCCGGCTTGCGGTTGCCAACCCGGCTTGCCAGGGCATCCAGTTGACGTTTCGTGTTATCCTGCAATTGGATCATCTGGAGATATTGTGTTGCCAGTGCGCGAGTCTGATAAGCGAGATATCCGTAAAACAACAAGATGCCAAATAATATCAAGCCCAGCGCCTGAAACATCGTTAGCGCGGAAAAATATTTTTTCTGCTTTCTGAACAATGGATTGCATAAATTTATCTGTTGGCTCACAGTATTTTTTCCTCCAGGCGCAACGCTGCTCCGAGACAAAGCTGGAATCGCGATTGCTGCACAGCGGACTGCAATTCTGGGGCGAGACTGAAGTCGAACACGGTGGCCAGATCCAGGGTTTCGGCCGGAATGTACAAATTGGCGGAAAGATAAACCGTCAATTCAGCGAGTTCAGGCAGATTGGTCATGACGGTTAATCGCGACAGATTGATGAAGTTATATTGGCGGTCTATATGGTCGAAAGTACGCTGCAATTCGAGACTGATTTTCTCGAATATCTGTTGCCTGTGTTCGGCTTGTGCATGACTTAATTGTTGCAGATTCATGTCCAGCCGCCGCGAAAGGTATAATTCGCTGTCATAGCTGATCGTCAGCAGGCTGCCTGTCTGGTTTACCGAGAGCAGGGCGATACCGCGGCCGGCCGGCGCAATCAGATTGGCGATGTTGCGTTGCGCGAGCTCGGGAATATCGATCACAGCGAGCGGAATCTGGGCATCGTCGAAATAGGCCTGTTTTTGCGCGATCAGCTGGTTGCGCGCGCTGACCACGTACATCGTAGGTTTACGCGTCGTCGCGTTTTTGTCGGCGGGAATGCCGAGCACATCGATCGTTGCATCGTCGATGTGATAGTCGAGCATGTCCTTGAGGAGCCAGCGCACTGCCGTTTTAAGTTCGTCCTGCGGTACGGTCGGCGTTTCCACCGACGAAATCTGGTATTCGTTGGCGCTGAGCAGATAACTGCAATCGTAACGATTGAGACTGTGTTCCTTATTGATGCGGGCCAATACAGTCGTCAGCGGGGTTTGCGCGAGCGGATAAAAAACGGCTAGGCGAACCTCGGGTTTGTCAGCCGGGAATAAATGCGTCAGACACACTCCGTCAGGCTGGAATTCCAGCACCAGCCAGCCCGGGTTTTTTTTGATTTTGGAGAAAAACGTCATCGTAATTATTATTGGTTATTGTACTCGAATCAAGCCTAAGAAAATAAAGCAATTACAGGCGCTTGTCAAATAATGCCGCAGCGTGGGAACAGACGTTCGCTATAGACGAAAACGCATTGAATTCCCCGGCTGGAAAAGTCAAGGGAATCGCTTCGATATTTGCTGCGATGCGGTAGCGTTTCGTTCCCGGATATACGACGAGTTGCGCACCGGTTTATCGCCTCATTTGAACGGCGCTTGCTACATCGAGTCAAGAAGGTATCAATACATTTCGCGCATGAAAATGAATTCATTGGCGTTTTTGTATACGCCGAAGGTGGCGCGTACGACAGGATCGACGTTATAGTTCGTCCCCGACCATTTGCCCTGAAGATACGATAACCCTGCCGCCGTGACGGGGCTCTGAGTCGTTCCGGTGGTCAGGCAGGTCAGGCTGCCCGCCGGCGGCGCAGCGGCTTGCAGATTGACGGTCAGGTCGACGCTGCCGTTGCGGTTGGCGCCGGGAGCCAGCAATTTGAGATTGCCGATACCGTTGATCAGCGGGCTGCCGAGCGACAGCGCCGTAGCGCAGGGCGTCAGGTTTTTGGTGTAATTTCCCATCGCAATGCTGCTCGCGTTCAATCGGGTGCAATTGTCGGCCGCATTGACGATAAAGTTTGCGCCGTTCCAGTATTGCGCCTGCAAGGGGACAGGCAGATTGAGCGTTTCGGCGCCGCTGGCATTGTTCAAACTCAGCCGACCGTAGCGAAACAGGTTGCCCGAGTCGAATGCGATGCCGCCGCCAGCCCCGTTGAATACCGCACTGGTGGTGGTATTGATGACGCCGTTGCCGGTAACGGCCGCTTCGCTGCTGTCGCTTACGCTCATCGACAGCGAAATATCGGCAGGGAAAGGGGGTTGCGGAGCGGCCAGATTACGGACGTACGCGATCTGGTCGGCGGTATTGACCGTTGCCGTGCCGGTGCCGTTATTGTTGGCGCTGACGACAGGGGCAGTCGTCAGGCTGGTGTCCAGCGCATTCGTATTGCCGGTATTGGCGTAACTCGCGAGAGGAATAGGGTTATGCCACAGTGCGTTGCTGTAATTGACGGTCGTGGCTCCGCTCGCGTTCCTTGCGTAAATCAGCGCTTGCGGGGGCGTAAGGTATGAAAACGGCTGACCGATATAGGTGAAGGAACGTATCGGCAGGCTGCCGCTGCTGCAACGGCTGTCGGTAGTGTTAAAAGTCGAGAACAGCGGCGTATTGTTGGCGGCGAGATCGAAATGGTCCGGAACGAAGCGGCCGGCGCTGTAATTCGCCGAAGCGATCGTGCGCTGCGCCGGGGTCGATCCGTCGGCGGCATCGACGCTGGCGAATCCGGTGTCGACCAGTTGCATGGTAAAGGCTCCGGCATCGCTGTAACTGGCGCTGTTGCTGGTGACGGTGCCGCTGGAAGCGCTCCAGCCGCCGCTGCCGGCAGTCGCCAGCAAAGTGCCCAACGTGCAGCCGGTAGCCGGTTGGACGCAAGCGGTCAATGCCGCTGTCGGGTTGCCGGCATAGTTGCTCGTCACCGCGCCGGCAGCATTATAAGCGGTAGCGGTGATGGTGAACGGCTGGCCTGCTTTATGAACTATGCCGCCGCTGGCGGAAGTATTGGTCAGGGTGCGCGCGGTCCCCGGCGTAGCCCAGTTGTTGTCGCTGACGCTGACGGCAAACGTATAGGGGCGAATGGCGAAATTGTCGTTGGAACAGCCGATGGCGGTCGGCGTGCCGGTCGCCGGGTAGGAAATCCGTACCCGCGCGTTCGGCCAGGCGTTGTTTTCGGTAAAACTGGCGGTCAGCCTGCCGTTGTTCGCAGCGATAAAAGTCGGCCCCGGCGCCAGCGTCTGGATCACCGGCCACGCCCCGTTGCAGCCATTGCTGTCGACGGGGCCTCCGCTGCTGCTGTCGAGCAGGTCTACCCTGACGGTGCCGGTGAACGTCGTGAGGATGGCCGTTCTGGCAAGATTGAGCGCAACCAGGTCGAGATTGAACGGAGAGCCGGCGATTTTGGTGGTGATGTAGCCGGTGACGGCCCCGGCCGCCGTAGTGCTGTCGTAGGCGTTGAAACTGCCGGGATTGATGAAATTGCTGAGCGGCGTGCCCAGCGTCGCATCGACCACGCTCCATTCCACATCGTCGATCAGGAACCAGCTATTGAACATGTAGGTGTTGTCGGTGCGAATTTCCAGAGTAACGGTCTGGCCGAGCAACTGTTTCAGGTTTAAACTCGCACTGCAAAGCGTCCAGGGTTGCTGGCTGCCATTGTAGGTCGCGCTCATTCCTAAAACGTGATCGCTAACGCCGTTGGTATAATATTCGTCCCCGTTATCCCAGTCGTTGTAATAGCCGTAGCCGGGTTGAAAATAACTGGCCATGCCGTCATTGAAATTTTTCGACTTGAAATTTTTCTGATTGAAATCGATGACCGGGCTGTAATTCGGGCTGAAGGGGCAAGAGGCATAATTGTTGAGCTGCGGGCCTGCAATATCCAGCAAAACAGACTGCGTACCGGTTTTGAATAATCGAACCCGGATAAAGTCGTAATAATTTATGTTGCCGCTGGTTGCGCTATCCCAGCCTTCGGGTTTGATCCGGATATTGAAGCTGCCCGGATTCGTGGACGGGACGGTGAAGGTTTTGGTGAGGATGGCCGTGCCGCCATTGTCGTAACTGGTTCGATAACCCATCAGGTAGGAATACAGTCCGGTATCGGGATTGCCGTCGGTATTGACAGGGCTGGGCCACGCGCCGTCGGCGCTGTCGTCGACGGCGACCGTTTCGGCTGGTCTTACCTGAGTATCCATTGATGGATCGGTAGCAGAGGAACTTGTCCAGGCTGCAGGCGTCGCCGTTCCGGTGCTTCCCCGTTCAAAGTTGCCGTTGATCGGCATTTGCGGATCGGGCGGTTTGGGGCCGTTGGCGGTAATGTCGAAATACAGATAATAGGTTGTCGGGCCGCCGTCCTCCAGGATAAAACGAACTTCGCCGCGGCCGTTGCCGACGGCATCGGTTGCGCCGTTATACACTGCATCGGTAAATTCCTGATCGGTGCTGAGTGTGGCATTGTCGGCGCGGACGACGCGCGGCGAATTGACGTCCAGCGTGCCGCTGACGCCCATTTGCGTGAGCAGGGCGGCGAAATCCACGTTGACGACGATCGTGCTGTTGACTGAAGCGCCAGTCGGGATATTGACCGGAACCATGTAACTCCAGCTATTGTTCCACCATGATGCGGCGGCTGCGCTCCCGGGGAGCAAGACTAATGCCAGAGCTAGACTTAAGGTCTGAAACAGGAGCTTGATATGAAGGATAAAAACGGAGTATGTTTTCATGGTTAATGCGCTATCGTCGCCTGTAACTGGCGTTCAACGTAAGTCGTGCTGCCCGGCGTACCCGAGCTGGCGGTGGCCGTAATCCGGTAGAGATTCACGGTGCTGATGCCTTCGGTATAAGGGCCGTAGTGCATACAGCTGACCAGAAGCGTGAAACCGGCCAGATTGCCGCCTAACGGCACGCTGGCGCTATTGGCGCAGGAACCGCTGTTTTGCAGGATCTGGTACGCGCCCCAGTCGATCCCGGCCCGGGCGGCCTGATAGGCTTTACCGCCTTGCAGGTCGGCGGCGGAAGACATTTGCTGGACATTGGAGAACGTCAGCATGAACGCGCCCATCGCCGAAAGGACAACGAGCAGGAAAATCGCCGAGACGATGGAGAAGCCGCTTTCGGAGGACAGAGGACTGAGGACGGAAGACAGGGTCTTGTGCGGCTGGACCGCGCTATTTTGCAATGAGCTTCTTCCATAACTGCCGGACAGTGTTTTAAAAATACAGCGTGCGGCTTGCCGCACCATTATCTGTCCTCTGTCCTCCGTCCTCTGTCTTCTGCTCACGGCGTATTGCTCACATGAGTTTCTTCATATAACGACACGGTTTCATTGCTTTCGGTAATTTGCAGGCTGGCGGCAACCAGGCCCGCTTGCTGGGTGACGACCTGCTGGGTGTAATTGAAGGTGCAGGCGCTGACATGCGTCGCCAGCAATGCGCTGGAGGCTCCGGTGAAGCTGGTCGGCTGGGTCGGAGCGATGGGGTAATTCCAGTAGCGGGTGATCGTGCCGGCGGCGGGGTCGCAGACGTAACTGACCGGCGTGCTGATAATCTGGAAGCGGTTGCCCGGCGAGGCGAAGGGAAACTGTTTGGGCTTGATGCTGACCAGCGCGCCGCTGACGCCCGTGATGGGGCTGGTGTTGTCGCCGTTATAGGCGTTTGCGCCGGGTACGCCCAGATTATAGATGGCAACCAGCCCGCTACTGGCGGCAAGCGGTGGTCCCAGCACGCAAAATCCGCTGCTGGCGGCGGTGAAATCGAGCGGGGTGTTGCAGGCCAGATCGGCAGCGAGAGTGCCGGTGTCGGCGCGATAGCGGCCGCCGTCGGCGGTTTCCAGGAATTCCAGATAGTAACTATTTCCCGATGTCGTCACCCGTACGCTGTTGGGCAGAGCCAGGCGTAAATCCCGGCTGATGCGCCGCAGTGCGGTGTCGGCGATGTCGGTCATTTCGGCGCGCCGCGCGCTGTCGAAATAACCCTGGATCGGCGTTTTGATGAATACCGCCACCACCGCCGCGATGGTCGCGGTAATGGTGATGACGATGATCGCTTCGATCAGGGTGAAGCCGCTTTCGGAGGACAGAGGACGGAGGAGGACAGAGGACAGAGAATGGTGCGGCAAGCCGCACGCTGTGTTTTTGAAACGTTGTTTGGCTGGCGCCGCGGTCAGGGTGAGATTTTTGATGGATGCGCAACGCTTGTCCGGCTTATAAACAGTATATTGAGTCCGGTTTACGGGAGCTGTCAGGGTAAAGCCCGACCTGCGTGGAGTGTTGGGTGGGTCAGGCTTCAGCTTCACGGGGTGATAGATACGGTGGCTTCTCGGGCTAAAGTCCGATCTGCGGTTGGAGTTGTTTATACGAAATTCCAACTCTACTGGTGAGGCCTGCTTTCTCACTTGGCAATGCCCAGAAACACCGCCAAACAGCGCTCAATCTCTATTAGGGTCTTCGTGTCAGCATATCCGAATGCGTGTCCTAACTTGTCGCGCTTAATAGCCATTGTTTTGTCTACCATGATCTGCGAAGGTTTATCCAAACCATTTTCCACGTTTGGCTGGATATTGATGCGGAATAATGGCGCATCAACCAACGTACTGGAAACTGGCAGGACGGTAACGGTTGCGTGCTCATTGAACTGGTCGGATTGAATCACCAAGGCAGGCCTTGGCTTGCCAGAATCGCCTTGCAGGGCGATGGTTACAAAATCACCCCGTTTCACTCCGTCCAGCCGTCCACGTCTGCCAAGGCTTCATCCATCACATGCAGCATGTCCATGTCCACCCTGTCGGCCTGAGCAGCCAAGCGTGATTGGCGGCGGCATTCCTCCGCAAAGTCTGGCCGGCGCGTGTCCGGTACCCAAATCTGAACAGGGCGAAGACCAGCCATGCGCAACGCGTCACGGTGCTTTTGAACTCGTGCATTACCGTTTTTGGTGATCATCTCAACCCTCCTTGATTAAGTTACAGGTAACAATTTACACGCGCTTGATATGACATGCAATATTTTATATTTATAAAACATTCTGTCCTCTGTCCTCTGATCATGGCACCGCATCCGGGGCATAACGATAACGGAAGCCGGTCAACGTAAGACTGGTATTGCCAGAGGTGACTGTGACGTTGATTTGTAATTCAGCGCTGCTCAATGCGGTGATGGCGACACTGGCACTGTAGTTGCCCAGACCGGCGACCGGCGTGCCGGTGATGTCGAGAATGGGCGACATGTTGAAGCCGTTATAATCATTGACATTATTAAACGGTGTAGTAGCGCTGTAACGCGACTGGATGACGCCGTTGACCGTTTCCGGGCCCAGCGCTTCAGGCGTCGTATTGCAGCCGGCCGTGCTGCCCACCGGATTGCCGCTGGAATTACTGGTAGCGATGGCTGCATTGGCGTCGGTCGGGTCGCACCAGGTAAACGGCTGCAATTCGATCTCCGCGAGCAGCGCTTCGGCGATGGCCTGTTCCTGCTTGCGGATCAGCGGGTCGGCGCTGTGCTGGGCGGTAATGTTCATCACCGATAAAACTCCGGCGACCGCGACGCTGACGATGACGATGAAAATAATCAGCTCGACCAGCGAGATGCCGCGTTCAGAGGACAGAGGACGGAGGACAGAGGACTGAATCTTGTGCGGCTGCGCCGCGCTATTTTGCATCCTACTTCTTCCATTGTTACCGAACAGCGTTTTAAAAATACAGCGTGCGGCTTGCCGCACCATTATCTGTCTTCTGTCCTCCGTCCTCTGTCCTCTAGGTATGCACATAACCGGTTTCCTGCTCGATGACGATGCTGCCGAAACCGGTGACGACTATCGTCTGGCCTTGCGACGCCTGGCCCAGCGCATCGAAATAGAATGCCGCGGGCACGGCGGCATAGGCGCCGGTGGATTTGGCCGTGACGGTAAACGGGCTGCCGCCGGCCGGGCTGGCGAGCGGCGTATCGCAGACGGCAGAGTCGGGGGCGGAAGCGATCGTCAGCGTCAGGCTGCTGGAGGTAAAATTGGCGCAGACGCTGCGGCGTTGTGCGATGGCGGCTTTTTGCGCGTAGCGCAGGGCGGAGAGGGTTTCGTCATAGAAACCGCGGTTTTTGAAAGCGTTCTGGTCAAAAAAACGGGGCATGGCCATCACTGCCAATACGCCGACAATAACGATTACCACCACCAATTCGATCAATGTAAAGCCCAAAGTAGTGGTGGTAATGTCATTGTGGCGTGATGGGTAGCTCCTGGTCATAATGTGGCTACACTACGCCTTAGTAAACACACCTATTCGATTCTAGTTACCTGCGGCGATTGCCGAGTAGTTTGCTGTTACCGCGGTTGATCCTGTACCCAATGTCAGAACGCAATTGACACTCTGTCCGTTTGCTGTAGGTGTTGGGCTGCCAGCAGCAACAGTGGAATATACGCCAGCAGCACTTGCTGTAGCAATGGACATGACAGGTGACATTAATTTACCCGCATCAGTACATGGCGTTGCGTATGTAATCTGAGTGCATGTTGTTCCGTTGCCGCCTGATGGGTTGCCTGCAACAGCACAGCCACCATAATTGATAGAAGAGGCGGAACTCAAACCCCCAGCAACGCCTTGAACGGCAGCCTGATTGGCATTTCCTGTCAAATCAATAAACTTCGGCAACGCAGTGGCTGCCAATATCCCCAGAATAACGATGACGACCACCAATTCGATCAGGGTAAAGCCGCTTTGAGCGGATTTCATTTTGAGGTTCATTTTTATTTTCCTTTTTGCTGCAATAATAGTTGATATCAAGAACAATTGGACAGGTTTGCATTCAAAATATACGACGGCGGCGTATCGTTGGCCGTCGGCGCTATGTAGCCTATGGTGCAATCGGTCGTTCCGCCGATGTGATTCACGTCCGCTCCGGCGATGGCGTTCGACGTAGTCAGCCCGCTGATCACGTAATCCGGCGTGGTAATGCCGGCGAGCGGGACGATAGTGACCGGGTCGGGATAGCCAAAGACGTAATTCACGGCGATGCCTTCGATCACGATGCCGGTCGTAGCGCTGGTCGTATTGCTGCTGAAGCCGCGGCTGATCAGCGTCGCATGGGCCATGGCTGCCGCGCTCTTGACCGCGCCCAGCGCCCCGTTCATTTTCGCCAGCCTGGCATCGCCCTGCAGCGCGGCGAAGCGCGGCAGGGCGATGGCCGCCAGGATGCCGATAATGGTAATAACGACAACCAATTCGATTAACGTGAAACCGGCGGTTTTTCGCTGCATGTCTACTCCTGGAAACCTGCATGATTAAAGCAATAAATATGCCATTTGCCTGTATTAATGTCGCGCCGCAAAATCAACGCGATTTTTAAATTTAATTGTATTAATAAACAAGTTGTTTTTTTATCTTGTTCAAGAACTTTTATCCTGAATGAGGCGGTCGTTATTAATGTCTGCCTGGCAGCGATCCTGCCGTCCAGCGTCAATTGTTGACAATTCCCGGCTTATTTGTGCAAGGCAACCTGGCCCAGATTCCAGATCGGCAGAAATACGCCCAGCGCCAGCACCAGCACCAGAGCGCCGAGGCCGAGTATCAGTATGGGTTCGATCTGCGAAGACAGGGTTTTGAGTTCGTAATCGACTTCGCGTTCGTACATTTGCGCGATTTCTTCCATCAGGTTGTCGATGTCGCCGGTTTCTTCACCGACGGCGATCATTTGCAATACGACCGGGGTAAAGACGTTGGCGGCGGCCGAAGTGCGCAATATGCTTTCGCCGCGTTCGATGCCGTTGCGCATCTGTTCGATGCGTCCGGCGATGTAGGTATTGTCTACGGTCTGGGCGACTACGCTCAGGCTCTGGATGATGGGTACGCCGCTTTTGCTGGCGAGGGCGAAGCTGCGGGCGAAACGGGCCAGCGTGCCCTTGAGGACGATTTTGCCGACGATGGGAAACCGCAGTCTGAGCTTGTCCCAGCGATAGCGGCCTTTGGCGGTGCCGGTATAAAATTTGAATGCCGCGCCGGCGCCGATCGAGCCGGCCAGCAGCAAAAACCAGTAATGCACCATGAAGCTCGAACTGTCGATAAGGATTTGCGTCATGAACGGCAACTTGGCGTTAAAGCCGGCATAAACTTTGGCGAAGGCGGGGATGACGAACAGGTTGATCACGGCGATGGCGATGACCATCGCAATCACCACAAACATCGGGTAGCGCAGGGCGGAGCGCACGCGGTTGCCCATTTCGCGCTCGAATTCCAGATGGTCGAACAGACGCAGGAATACTTCTTCGAGTCGTCCGGTCATTTCGCCGACCCGGATCATGCTCAGGTAAAACGGCGAAAAGATATCCGGATGACGCTGCATTGCCGCCGACAGTTCGCGCCCTGCGTCCAGCGATTCGCGCAAATCCTGCACGATCCGGGCAAATGAACCGCTGGTGGCGGATTCTTGCAGTCCCGCCAGGCCGCGCATGATCGGAACCCCGGCTTTAAGCAGGGTATAGAGCTGGCGGCTGAACATTTGCACATCGAGCGCGGTAACTTTTTCTTCCGTCAGCTTGCGCCACCAGGTATCGGTCAGATTGACGCTGGGGGCGGCGGTCGCCTTGATATCGATGGGCGTCATCGCCGTATTGATCAGCAATTCGGCGATATTTCCGCTGTCGCTGCCCTCAAGCGTGCCCTGGACTAATTCGCCTTGAGCGTTGCGAGCCTTGTAAGCAAAAAATGGCATGGTTTATCCGGTAGTGGATGTCTCGATAGGCTGGTTTTTGCTGGTTGCCGTTCGCCGATAGGTTGTGTATCCCATTTCAACAGATTCAAGGGCATTGATCGGATTGGTCTTGATATTTTCAGGCATCGCCATTGTAATGTTTTTACCGGCAGCGTCAAAATTTATCTGCGCGAAGTACAGGTCATTGGCGAGGTCGCGGTCGTCGTAATCGAAAGCCACTCGCTTGCTGTCGCGCCCACGCCGGCGGGTAAACCGGGCCAGATCGCTGGAGCCGGTGGAAAACCGTCGCAACGGCGGGCGAGCTGGCCGATCAGGGCGGCATTGTCGGGATTCGCGCAAGGCGTATACCGCAGCCGTTTATTTTTGCAAATATTGGCATAAGAGTCTTGAATTTGGATAGGGCACACTAATTTAATCAACATATTTCTTCTCGCGTAGAGGACTGAGTCATGTCTTCCGTTCGCCAACCAGCTGTTGCCGGGTCTTTTTATCCCGGCCATTCGCGTATCCTGGCCCGCGATGTGTCGGCCTTGCTCGCCGCAGTTCCTTCCGTACGCGCCGCCGTACGCGACGGTAAATTACCCAAAGCCGTTATTGTGCCGCATGCCGGTTATATCTATTCCGGCGCTACGGCTGCCGCCGCCTATGCGACCTTGGCAGGCGGCCGCGACGTGATCGAGCGGGTCGTGCTGCTCGGCCCGGTGCATCGCGTGCCGGTGCTGGGACTGGCTTTGCCGGGCAATGATGTTTTCGCAACGCCGCTGGGCAATGTTCCGGTCGATCCTGCCGCAGCGGCTTTGATCCGTACGATGCCGCAGGTCGTTACCAGCGTCGCTGCCCATGCTCAGGAGCACTCTCTGGAAGTGCAGTTGCCATTCCTCCAGTCGGTGCTGGGCGAATTCAGCGTGGTGCCGCTGGCGGTGGGCGATGTCACTGCGGCAGAAATCGCCGAGGTGCTTGAGGTATTGTGGGGCGGGCCGGAGACCCTGATCGTCATCAGTTCCGACCTGTCGCATTTCCTGCCTTATGCGGCGGCTCAGGCGGCAGACCGGCACACCGTGCAACACATACTGTCGTTGCAGGGGCCGCTGACGCAGGAGCAGGCGTGCGGAGGAAATCCGATCAACGGCATGTTGCTGGCCGCAAAGCGGCACCATCTGCAGCC
>DASSZW010000069.1:0-13166 GCA_035713285.1 Burkholderiales bacterium | reverse complement strand
AGTTCGGCGTTCAGTCTGCCCAGCAAACGGCTAATGGCCTGCTCCAGCAATTTGATCTCGGTGGAAGCCTCTTCCGTCAAAGAAAAAGAATGGCTGCAAGAATCTATCGCTTCGATCGCTGCAGCGAGTATCGCGTACCCGGATTTATCGGTCATCTTTCTTCCTTATTCCAAAAATTGTGCGCCGATATCCGACCGGTTCAATATCGCTATTGCGGAAACTATAATTTTTTCGTTTAAATTCAATTTACTATATAACTCACTCGGAAATTCCGACACGATTTCTTCTTCAGTTTTAAATGTCCTGAATTGTTCGTGCAAAAAATTTGCAATGTAAATGATGCCGGACAATACAGAAATATCCACTGAATCCATATCATGGTGATATTTAATAGCATCTTGAATAGCAAGCGGGAAATTCCAGTGCCGGGCGACTTCCGCTCCCAGCATGGCATGATCGAAGCCGAATTCCTGCTGCTCGCTTTCGATCAGCCCCGGGCCCTGATTATGCTCGACAATCAATCCGTACCTCTCCGGATAAGTGAGGGCGAGCGCCATTTGACCGATATCGTGCAAGAGACCGGCAGTAAACGCTATTTCCGAATTGAAATTCAGGCTTTTTGCCAGAAACCGGGCGCAGGTCGCCACCTGGATGTTATATTGCCAGAACCGTTTCCTGTTCAGCAGCTGATCGGTGAACGGCGACAAACCATGAATCAGCCCGATTGCAACGGTCAGGGTCCGGACGCTATCGAAGCCCAGAACCATTACCGCTTCATTGATGGAGCCGACCTGGCGGGACAAGCCGTAAAAAGAAGAATTTGAAACTTGCAATAGCTTGGCGGACAAGGCCTGGTCCCGACTGATCTTGTCGGCCAGCAGCGTAGTGGAAATCCCGGTTTCGGCGAAACTGTCGATGACTTCCATGACGACGGACGGCAGGGCCGGCAATCGATGCAAACTTTCCATTACCGATTTCAGCTGTTCCTCGCTCATGGTTTTATGCCTTCATCGTGCCGTCGGCAACGTCGTGTCGTAATTTCATAACCGCTTATACCGCAATCACCAATAATCTTCCTTTTGCTTGCGAATACCGGCCCAGCGGATAACACCAGTAATGAACGGTCTCTCCGCTGGCCAACCGATAACTGGCAGCGCTGTCGGGCGATACTCCGGTATCGGTAGCCAGACAGGATAAGGTATCGGTAGCCAGGCGCTCGTTCGCCCGCGCTCCCAATAGCAGATCCCCGTCTCCGAATAGGTTTCGCGCCCGTTCATTCGCGATGGCGATGATGCCGTCTTCTCCCACTCCAATTACCGCTATCGGCAAGCGCTCGAGAATTTCCTGCGATACGCTCAGAACATCGAGATTTCGCGTTAATTGATCGGTCTTGGCTTCTATATTCTGTTCAAGCTTGCGATTGGCAATGATCAGCGCCGTATTAACGGCTTTAAGTTCTTCGCTCAACCGCTGGTTTTCCCTGACAATTTCATACCTTCGGAATGCTTCGTCCACATTTGCTCGCAAAAGTTCGTCATCCCAGGGCTTAGTCAGAAATTTGTATATCGCGCCGCGATTTATCGCATCGGTCACGGAAACCAGTTCCGTATAACCCGATAAAACGATACGCACCGTGTCGGGGAAAAGCTCTTTTACCTGGCTCAGGAAGGCTACGCCTGTCATGTCCGGCATGCGCTGGTCGGAAATAATCACGCCCGTGCCGGGGAACTGTTTCAGGCGCTCAAGACCTTCCTCGCCGCTGATTGCGCTGATGATACGATATCCGTCGCGCCGCAGAAGCCGCGTCAGCGAAGTAATGATATTGGGCTCATCATCCACCAATAGTAACGTGCGATCCATGTAGTTTACGCTTTCATACCTTTGCTGGCGGAAGAATACCTGGCTTTGATAGCCGCGCACTATGATTTTCAGAAGAGGTTACTGCTTTTTAATACCGCTGTCATTATTATATAAATATGCTGTCGCAGATTGCGTTTTTTTAGCGCATTTATCTGGCTGCGACAAACGAATCCGCATAAATATCGCTCATTGCCGCTTTAGCCAGATAGGCTTTTTTTCTGGCGGATTTGACCATGTCCGGATTCCCGCATAAATAGACGCGCCAGCCGGCCAGATCCGGATGCATGGACATCGCCACATCCAGAGCCCTGCCTGCCTGATACTCGCTGTTTCCGGCGTCTACCGAAACGCAGGGAACATAATGGACATTGCGATGCGCGCGTTCCAGTTCGCGCAGTTCGTCGACCAGATATAATCCCGCTCTGTCGCGACTGCCATGATACAAATAAATCGGGCCGGTGTGTTGCTGGTTCAATGCGTCGCGCAATATCCCCACCAGCGGCGCCAGTCCCGAGCCGGTGCCGATCAGCAATAGCGGTTGTGTAGACCGGCCGGCCAGATAAAAACACGAACCTAACGGCGGACTGATATGCAGGCTGTCGCCCGGCTCCAACTCGTCATGTACCCAGTTGCTCATTCGCCCATTGGGCAGACGGCGTATATGCAACCGCAAATACCCGTCCTCAGGAACGCTTGCAATGGAATAACTGCGGGAAAAATGGCTGTCGCGATATACATTGACAAACTGGCCCGGACGATATTCCGTGAGCTCGGGGCAATCGAGACCCACGCATACTATTTCGGAATTCAACGGACGTATCGCAGTCACCATAGCCGGCAACAGCCTGTTTGAATCCGCTGTAACACTGACTTTCATGTTTTCATCCGGATAGCTGGCGCACGCCAAAAAATAATTCTGCGTCTGCAACGTGTTTTTCAGACCGTTTTGCGCGGCAGCGGGCACGTTGCCTTCAGCCGATTGCATCATGCACGTCTGGCATATCCCGTTTCTGCATGAAAAAGGAACCATGACGCCCTGCCTGGTCAGTGCATCGAGAACGGATTCGCCCGGATTGCAAGGATAATCGATCCCGTTAAATTGAATATAAGGCATAGCGCGGGTTCCTTTTCCTGTTATTTGCCTAACACGTCGCTACGGGCGGATTCGCACACCGCGCCGACCTGTGCGATCAACTCGGGCGCAACGTTCAGTTCCTGCAAAGAGGCGACCAGATCTTCCACTACCGCATCGAAATGGCTATCGTTCAGCCCGCGCGCTACCAAATGGGCGTGCCCTTTGCGCATATCAGCCCCGGTGTAATGTACAGGTCCTCCAAAAGCCATAGTTAAAAAAGCTTTTTGTTTGGCTGCCTGGACTTCCATATCCACATCATCAAAAAAACCGCTGATACGGTCATCGCTTAAAACCTTGCGATAAAAAATATCTACCGCAGCATCTACGGCGGCGGCACCGCCCAGTTTTTCAAACAGAACCTCATTCATTTCATAACTCCGATCAAAATATTCATAACATGTATTTATTATACATGTTTAATAATCAAAAAAAAGGCTTTTCGGCCCACGCTCAATGTAAAAATATAAAAAATTTGTTACTATAATGATACATTGGACATACATCTTATGAATTAATCATGCCGCTGTCAACAAATTATGCAACTTACACAATATACCGATTATTCGTTACGAGTACTGGTTTACCTGAACGTTAAACGCGAAGGTCGGGCAACCATTTCCGAACTTGCTGATTTTTATGCGATTTCACGCAACCATCTGGTTAAGGTTGTACACCATCTTGCGCAAGAAAATTTCATCCATACCCAACGCGGGAAAAACGGCGGCATTTCTTTGGCAAGAAATGCCGAACAGATACGCATCGGGGATGTTATACGGAGTACGGAACCGAACTTTGAAATCGCGGAATGTTTTAACAAGGAAAAAAATACCTGCGTACTTGCCCCCGACTGTCATCTGAAACAGATTTTATATGAAGCAAATCGGGCTTTTCTGGAAATACTCGACCGCTATACGATAGCCGATACTAAAAGTACTGATACCTTGTGGCAAATAATCAATATTGTATAATCGGCAAACAAACGGCTGCCGCCTGCGCCGCATGCCTTTCCTCCGGCAGCCTGGTTCTACCATTTTTCTGAACAATTTCATTATGTCGACAACCAAACAACATCTCCTCGATACCGGCAATCGCATCATTGCCGGCAAAGGATTTTCCTGTGTCGGACTCAATGAAATTCTGTCGGCTGCCGCCGTGCCCAAAGGCTCGTTCTATCATTACTTCAAATCCAAAGAACAATACGGACAGGCGTTGCTGGAAAATTATTTCGAACGTTACATTGCCGAACTGGAACAGCTTTTAAACGTGAACGGCTCCTCGGCCAAAGAACGGTTACTGAATTACTGGCAGCACTGGTTTGCTACGCAATGCGACGGCTGCGCCGACCAGAAATGCCTGGTGGTAAAACTCAGCGCTGAAGTATCCGATCTGTCCGAAAGCATGCGCATTGCCCTGCGCAATGGGACCGACCAGGTCATCGATCGGCTGGCAACCTGCATTTCGGCCGGCGTCGACGATGGCTCGCTGCCTGCACTGCCCCCGCGGGATACCGCCCAGATGCTGTACCAGCTCTGGCTGGGCGCCAGCCTGCTGGGTAAATTGCACCGGAACCACGCTTCCTTGAAACTGGCAATGGATGCTACCTTAAACGTGTTATCGCACTAACGAATCCCGGATCGTTTTTTTATACTTAGAATAACTGCTACGCATAAAATAATAGACCAGTCTACTTTATTATTATATCCTAGCGATCAAAGTATTTCAGAAATCCAGGAGAAAACATGCTTGACTTTGATTACAATAATCCCACTCATATCAGTTTCGGGCAAGGTAAAATTGCCGGCCTGAATCGGCTGGTTCCGCCGCAAGCGCGGGTATTGATACTTTTTGGCGGCGACAGCGCCAGAAGCAATGGAACCCTGGCGGAAGTCGAAACCGCCCTCGGCGATCGGGAAATACAACTATTCGGCGGCATAGAACCTAATCCGGACTACGAAACCCTGATTAACGCCGTCGCTCAGGTACGCCGCGAAAACCTGGATTTCCTGATCGCGGTGGGCGGCGGCTCGGTCATAGACGGAACCAAATTCGTTGCCGCAGCCGCTCCGTATATCGGTGACCCTTGGGATATACTGCTAACCGGCGGACAACGAATATCTCAGGCCATTCCCTTCGGCTGCGTGCTGACGCTGCCGGCAACCGGATCGGAAATGAACAGGCACTCGGTTATTACCCGCAAATCCCTGCAAACCAAACTGTCATTCAGCCATGATCTGGTTTACCCCCATTTTTCCATACTCGATCCCAGCAAAACCTTTACCTTGCCCCCTCGCCAGATTGCAAACGGAATCGTCGATGCGTTTGTCCATGTCATCGAACAATATCTGACCTATCCCAGCAATGCCCCGGTACAGGACCGCTTCGCCGAAGGATTGCTGCTAACGCTGATAGAAATAGGCCCTCAGGCTTTGCAAAATCCGCAGGATTACGATCTGCGAGCCAATCTGATGTGGGCTGCCACGATGGCTCTGAACGGGCTCATAGGGGTCGGGGTGCCGCAGGACTGGGCTACGCATATGCTCGGTCATGAACTGACTGCATTATACGGCCTGGACCACGCCCGGACTCTCGCTATCGTACTTCCCGCCATGCTCGATCTGCGCCGCGACAGCAAACGCGCCAAACTGCTCCAGTTTGCCGACCGCGTCTGGGGAATACGTACCGGCAGCGACGACCAGCGCATCGACGCCGCCATCGAAAGCACGCGGGCTTTCTTTGAATCGCTGGATGTCAAAACCCGCCTGAGCGACTATGAAATCGCCGCGGACGAAGTCGAAAAGGTAGTCGCCCAACTCGAAAACCACGGCATGACTCAACTCGGGGAACGGAAAGACGTCGATCTGGCGATGAGTCGCCGTATTCTCGAGGCCTGCGCATAATATCCCGTTTTTTAAATGACGTATTTTTAATAAAGGAGCTATCATGCCTTCTCTGTTCGATCCCATCAAAATCGGAGACGTTCCGCTCGCAAACCGCATTGTCATGGCTCCACTGACTCGAAATCGCGCAATCGAAGGATTGTTGCCGGGACCTCTGGCGATTGAATACTACCGGCAGCGCGCGTCGGCCGGTCTCATCATAACCGAAGCCACGCAAATCAGCGCCATGGGCCAGGGATATCTCGACACACCGGGAATTTATACCCCGGCGCAGATTGCGGCATGGCGCAAAGTGACCGAAGCTGTGCACACCGATGGGGGACGTATTATGCTGCAATTATGGCATGTCGGCCGCATTTCACATTCTTCCCTGCTTCCGGGCGGAGCAGCTCCGGTTTCGCCTACCGGCCGCCGGCCGAATGCCAAAACCTTTACCCGCGAAGGTTTCGTCGACGTTTCAACTCCGCGCGCCTTGCGCGACGATGAATTGCCCGGATTGATCAACGATTACAGACAGGCTGCCCGTTCCGCTATCGATGCCGGCTTCGACGGCGTCGAAGTGCACGCCGCCAACAACTACCTGCTCGAACAATTCCTGCGCGACAGCGTCAACGACCGCAGCGGCCCTTACGGCGGCAGCATCGCCAACCGGGCGCGCCTGCTGGTGGAAATCATGCAAGCGGTCGGCCAGGAAATCGGCGCCGGACGTACCGGCGTACGCCTGAGCCCGATGACCACCTTTAACGATACCCCGCGCGACAGCAATGCACAGGCGCTTTACGCGCATGTAATCGAACAGCTGGCGCCGCTTGGACTTGCTTATGTACACATGATAGAAGGCGAAACCGGCGGCGCGCGCGAACCCGAAGACGTCAACCCGCCCTTCGACTATGCCGCCTTGCGCAGCCGTTTTCCCGGTGCGTGGATGGCGAATAACGGTTACACCAGAAACAGCGCCATAGAAGCAATTGCCAGCGGCAGAGCCGATCTGATCGCCTTCGGCCGTCCGTTCATCAGCAACCCGGACCTGGTTCGCAGACTACGCGAAAATGCCCCGCTCAATGATTTGCAAGCCGACAAACTGTACGGCGGCGGCGCAGAAGGGTATACCGATTACCCCACCCTGGAAGCGGCAAGCCGGCAATAATTGATTATTACTGGATATCGTTGCAGGCGCCTCATTTATGTTGGCGTCTGCCCGACCGTTCCTGTATGGCGGCGCTCAGGCAATGGGGTAGCGAACCACTTAACAACGCGAAGGAGTTGTTCAAACAAACCGGGACACTTCTGCCTCGCGCAGTTCACATTGGAAATCCGGTTCACTTCAAGACGAACGGAGATGGTTTAGACACCGGACACTCAAATCCGGATACCTGTAAATGCCTCTGGTCAGACCATGTCCTGTCTAATGGCGTCCTGTCCGAGCTTCGACGCCACGAAGGAAGGATCGGCATTGAGGCTGAAACGGAAGCGCCCATTCCTAAAACGCATGCGCAGCTGACGGTACCGTACGAGGTACCGAATGCCGACGAAAACTGCCGCAAATCCCGAAGCGGCAGCGACGCCAAGTGCCCAGCGTGGACTGAAGGTGTCTGCGACCCAGCCTACGATGGGTGCGCCCAGTGGCGTAGTGCCGAAAACAATGGCCATGAAAATGGCCATTACGCGGCCGCGCATGGCAGATTCGGTCGACAATTGCACCATGCTGTTGGCCGAGGTGGTGAAGGTTTGCGCCGACGCTCCGATGAACACGAGTGTCAAACCAAACAGCCAATGGTCGGGCATGAGCGCGGCCAGCGCGCAGCCGATGCCGAATATTGTGGCGCCGGCCAACAGAAAACGCATGCTCGGCCGAGTCCGGTTTGCCGCCAGCAAAGCGCCCATAACCGAACCGGTAGCCATCATCGTGGTCAATATGCCATATAGACTCGCATCGTCATGAAATGTCGTGACCGACATAGTGGAAATAAAAATTGGAAAATTGAGACCGAAGGTGCTGATCCAGAACAGCATGACCAGAATTGCCAGCAGGTCAGGCCTGCGACGGACATAATGAAATCCTTCAACCAGGCTGCCAGGCGTTTTGGAAACCCGATGCTGCGGGTGCAATTCACCGACGCGCAGCAGCACCAGCGAACCCAGCACTGCAATAAACGACACGGCATTGATAAGAAACACCCAGCCTGACCCAACCCAGGCAATCAGCATCCCGGCAATCGCGGGGCCGATCATGCGCGCAACATTGAATGAAGTGGAATTAAGCGCTACGGCATTCGACAGGTCGCCTTCGCCCACCAGATCGGCAACAAACGTCTGCCGCGCCGGCGAATCGAACGCTGTGACGCAGCCCAGCAATAACGCAAACCCGTAAACCTGCCACAACCGGACCCATCCTTCGATCGTGAGCACTCCTAACCCGAGAGCCAGCACACCCATAGCGGCCTGGGTGACAAACAACAGCTTACGCCGGTCGAAATGGTCGGCAACAAAACCGGTTACGGGTAGAAACAGCAACTGGGGGCCGAATTGCAACGACATGATGACGCCCACGGCCGTAGCGTTGTGATGCGTCAGCTGGGTAAGCACCAGCCAATCTTGGGCAATACGCTGCATCCATGTTCCCACGTTGGACACCAATGCGCCGGCAGCCCATACCCGATAGTTGAACCCGTTGAGCGAACGGAAAGTGTCCTTCACCGGAGCGCTCGCCAATGCGCCATCTGTACGGCAAATCGACTCATGCTCGGGCTCTGTCCAGCATATCGATGATTTCCCGGGTCGTGCCGGTTTCGCCCAGCCGCGGAAAGATTCGCGTGATGCTATTGAGATGCGCGTCCGGATTCCGATCGGTCATGGCGTCAATAGCAAAAGTAACGTTGAATCCAAGCTCGTACGCAGAACGAGCGGTCGACTCGACTCCGATGCTGGTGGAGATCCCGGCAATCACGACCTGTGTGACGCCCAGCCCCTTCAGTTGCGCATCGAGACCAGTATTCGTGAATGCGCCCCACGTCCGCTTGGTCAGCGTGAGATCCTTCGGCTGCCGGTTCAGTTCGGTCGCAAGATTTTCCGCACCCGCAGGAAATGCGCCCGGATTTCGCGGCTGTTCCGTGCGCCCCGGCGCCGCACCGGTGACATTCACGAGTACGACAGGCAAGGCGTAACGGCGAAACGCTTCGGCCAACGCCGCAGCGCGTTGTACTATCTCGGCGGCCGGGTGTACGGTAGGCAGTGCTATGATGCCTTGCTTCAAATCGATTACGAGCAAAGCCGTGTTGGGGTCGAGTGCGGTGATTGCCATACGTATTCCTCCTGGTTATGGGTCAATGAGGCGATTAAGCAGCGCGACGACGCACGCCAGTTGTTTTTGCTCCGAGAGCGACAGCTTTGTGCGGATAGCGCGAAACAGCCAGTCCTACAGGTAGCTTCGGAACCAGATGAAAAACGGGTAGGAACGGACAGGCAACAAAAAAGCCCGTAAACCCTTATTTATTGGGATTGCAGGCTTATTTGGACTGTTTGGGAACAGTCAGGACAGTGTCCTGGTGGAGGTAAGCGGGATCGAACCGCTGACCTCTTGCATGCCATGCAAGCGCTCTCCCAGCTGAGCTATACCCCCGAAAGGTCAAGATTATAAGGATGCGCGCCGATCTTGTAAACACCAATATAAAATCAAAACTCAACGCAGTTCTTGTTTTTACCGCAGCGTCGGCCTGCCAAACCGGGCATCAAAACGGAAATATGAAATTTCGTATTTGAATACACAAGGATTTTTACCCGAATTACGCGTTACATTTCGTTACAATTTTCCCTAACCCTGAAATATTTCCTTGCTACCCATTCCATAATATGGACGTTGAATGGCGCTACGAAATATTTGGTTCTGTAAACCCGGACATTTCCTTGCTGTTTGGGGATAGAAAAAAGAAAGAGCAAATATGCGGAATTGGGGTTTGAGCCTGATCTTGCTGTTATCGGCCGGCCTGGCACAGGCGACGGCGATGGGCGACGCCGACGCGTGGCATTTGCTGACGCGTACGGGATTTGCGCCCAATCCGCAGGAGTTGGCAAATTATGCCGGACTGAGCCGCACAGAGGCAGTCGATCGCCTGTTAACGAACCCCTCGCAACAGGCAGTTACCCCTGTCCCGGCCGACCTTGAGGCCTACATGCCGCGACCGGAGCATTTCAAGGATCTGAGTCCGGACGAAAAAAAACAGTTTCGCAGACAGCAGGCCCGGCGCAACCTGGAATTGGAGGCCTGGTGGATGCAGGAAATGATGGTCACGCCTGCGCCGCTGACCGAGCACATGACGATGTTCTGGCATAATCACTTCGTATCCAGTTCGCAAAAGGTCAAATCCGCGCAACTCATGCTCAGGCAGAACGAACTGCTGCGGCGCTATGCGCTGGGAAATTTCGGCGACATGCTGCACGCGATGGCCAAAGATCCGGCGATGATTTTATATCTGGATACCCAGCAGAACCGCAAGGGGCAACCGAATGAAAATTTTGCCCGCGAAGTCATGGAATTATTCACGTTGGGTATCGGACATTATTCCGAACAGGATGTAAAGGAAGCCGCCCGCGCCTACACCGGCTGGAGCGTGGATCGCACAACCGGCGCGTTTATAAATCGTCCCGGCCAGCATGATAACGGGATAAAAACCGTGTTGGGACAAAGCGGCGACTTTAACGGCGACGACGTGCTGAATATTCTGCTCGAACAGCCTGCCACCGCGGAATGGATTACTCGCAAGCTGTGGCGCGAACTCATTTCGACCGATCCCGACCCGCTTACTATCAAGCGGGATGCGGCAATTTTCCGCCGGCATTATGAAATACGGCCTTTGCTTCGCGCATTGTTGCTCAGCGACGCATTCTGGTCCGACAAAAATCGCGGCAATCTGGTCAAATCACCGGTCGAACTGATCGTCGGCAGCGTGCGCCAGCTTCAAATTCATCCCGATCCGCGCGCACTGGCGATTGCGTCGCGCCAGCTCGGTCAAAATGTGCTCGCCCCGCCCAATGTCAAAGGCTGGCCCGGCGGCGACGCATGGATCAATAGCACTACCCTGCTTTTGCGCAAACAGTTTCTAGATCGAATTACTCGCGGGCAGGAAATGCCCATTCCCCAAAAACTGCTGCCGGACGGCGCGCCGGAAGATGCTACGAGTTTCGCCTGCGACCCGGAAGCTTGGCTCTCACGATTAACCCCCGGTTCCCCCCAGCAGCGTCGAGCCGTGCAAACCGGACTGCTTGCCGTCGCACCGGTTGACGCAATTTCGGACAACCTGCCGGCAGCGGAGTATCTGCACGCTTTGCTGCTCGACCCGGCCTACCAACTCAAATAGGAGCGCTCTTTAAATGTTGCGTCGAGATTTTCTTAAAGCACTTGGTTGCATTCCCCTCATGACCGGCATTCCTGGTCTTGCCATCGCAGGCACCGCTGACTACCGATATCAGAATCTATTGATACTGATCGAATTCAAAGGCGGCAATGACGGATTAAATACGGTTATTCCTTACGCCGACGATCATTATTACCGGCTGCGCCCGCGCATAGCCATCGCTCGCGGCCAGGTCCTGCAACTGGACGAGCACACCGGCTTGCATCCGGCACTGCAGGCCATATTGCCCGTATGGCAAGCCGGAGAACTGGCAATCGTACAGGGCGTCGGCTATCCGGAACCGAACCTGTCGCATTTTCGCTCGATCGAAATCTGGGATACGGCTTCCGACAGCAATGAATATCTGGATAAGGGCTGGTTAAGCCAAACCTTCGCGCAATTCCCTCCGCCCGCCCGCTTTGCCGCTGAAGGCGTCAGCCTGGGTTCGGAAGACCTGGGTCCGCTGGCAGGCGGCGCGCGCGCCATCGTCCTGAATAATGCCGACCAGTTTACTCGTATCGCAAAGCTTGCCGACGATCCTTCCATCCACACCGGCAATACCTCGCTCGATCGAATTCTGGACATCGAGAACGACATCCGCCATGCCGCCAGCCGCATCGACGGTCGTTACGATTTCCGCACCGACTTTCCCGCCACGCCTTTCGGCAATACGCTGCATACGGCAGCCGAAGTCATCGCCAGCCGTTCCGGCGTCGCAGTTGTCCGCATCAGCTTGAACGGTTTCGATACCCATGCCAATCAACCGGCGACGCAAGCGCATTTGCTCAAGCAATTCGCCGACGGCATGATCGCACTCAAATCCGCGTTGGCCGAACTCAATCGCTGGAACAGCAGCCTCATCATGACCTATTCGGAATTCGGTCGCCGGCCGCAGGATAATGACGGCAACGGCACCGATCACGGCACCGCCGCGGCGCATTTTGTCATGGGCGGCCGGGTTCGGGGCGGCTTGTACGGCAAAGCGCCGGACCTCGATCAACTGGAAAACGGCAATCTGGTGCATGCCGTCGATTATCGAAGCCTGTATATCACAGCCGCCGAAAAATGGTGGCGATTACCGGCAAAAAAACTGATGGGCGGCCGTTTCGACAGCCTGAACATCATTCGAACCTGATGCCGGGGCTACCCGTACGACAGCCGAAATTCGCCGGTAAAAACATAAATAATCCAAATAAAATCCCTGTTAATTGCAGTTTAATATAACTGATACACAATCTTAATGTCAGCGTCACGCAAGAAATTTATGCTTGCTTTATTTCCACAAGGAAATTGCAAATGCATAAAACGATCCGTTGCAGGACCCGGTTTCCCGCTGATTTCAAATCCAGTTCTCTTACATGTGCCCTGGCCGCACTGATAATAATGCAGCCGCAAAGCGCGAAAGCCGATCAGGCTGTCAATCTGGGCACCGTCACCGGCAACGCGCAAAGCGCTTCCTCCGCTCCGCAAATGTTCGGTACGCCGACGGATGTGAACGTGGAACAAATTCCGCCACAGCAGAACCGCAATATCCAGCTGTTCAATCCGGACGCCACCCAGGCGGAAACGGAAATCACTACCGGGGAAATGAGTTCGCTGACGCCCAGCTCTTCCTTCACCCAGGGTCTGGCGAATTTGCCCAACGTTGTCATCCAGACCAACGGCGACAGCATGACGGGCGACAACGTCTATATCAACGGCCTGAATAAATCTCTCATCAACTTCACTCTGGACGGGATTCCGCTGAACGACAACAACAGCTACACGTTTTATACCAACGAATTCATTCCCGTCGAACTGGTTTCCGGCATCCAGTATTATCCCAGCGCATTATCGGCAGCCATTCCCGGCCTCGCGGCGTTCGGCGGTTCTGTGCAGACCTAC
>DASSZW010000068.1:0-5489 GCA_035713285.1 Burkholderiales bacterium | reverse complement strand
CGGCCCTCGAAGCCTCAGCTGGCGAAGGCCTGGTAGCAGTCAATGTCATGAAAGCCGTGGCGGAACATCCCGCGCTGGTGCGTCAGGCGTGCGCAAGCGGTGCGCAAGCGATCGTCATGGGCGCCGGCTTGCCGCTTGACCTGCCCGACCTGACCGAAGGTTATCCTGAAGTAGCCTTGATTCCGATTCTTTCCGACGCTCGCGGCATACAGATTTTGCTGAAAAAATGGCTGCGCAAAAGCCGTTTGCCCGATGCGATCGTGATCGAGCATCCGCGCTATGCCGGCGGTCATCTCGGCGCACCGAAACCGGAAGAAATCAACGATCCTCGTTTCGATTTTCCGGGAATCCTCGAAAGCGTCTTCCAGTTATTCAGGGAACTCGACATCGAACGCGAACGCATACCGTTAATTACCGCCGGCGGTATCAATACCCATGAAAAAATTCGCACCCTGCTTGAACTCGGCGCCAGCGCCGTCCAATTGGGCACGCCCTTCGCGGTAACCGAGGAAGGCGACGCCCATCCCAATTTCAAAAAAGTGCTGGCCGAAGCCCGACCGGAAGATATCGTCACCTTCATGAGCGTCGCCGGTTTGCCGGCGCGCGCAGTATTGACGCCTTGGCTGCGCAATTATCTTCGGCGCGAAACCAGGCTGCAGGAATGCACAAAAAGCCATCCTGACCGCTGCGCTTCGGGCTTGCATTGCCTGACGCAGTGCGGCTTACGCGACGGCAATGCAAAAGCGGGACAATTCTGCATAGATTCCCAGTTAGCCGCTGCTTTGCGCGGCGACCTTGCCAAGGGATTATTTTTCAGGGGTGCGGAAAGCCTGCCGTTCGGTGATGCAATCCGGCCCGTACGCGAATTGATGCGCTATCTTCTCACCGGAATAAAACCGGCTGTTAACGGATTTTAGATCGCGATCTGCTCCGTACTATAACGGATACCGCTTTGTGCGCTCTGTCAGAGCGTACGTGAATATCGCGGTACGGACGCGTCCGTTTCCTGCAGATACGCATCAAACGCCATGGCGATGTTGCGCAGGAAAATACGTCCGGCCTCGGTGACCCGGATGCGCCCGGCGGTCAATTGCACCAATCCGTCCCGTTCCATTTCCTGAAGTTCCCTTAGGCCGTTTTCGAAATACAGATCGAATTCGATATCCCATTTTCGGCCGAAAGCAATCTTGTCGAGTTCCAGATCGCACATCAGGGACACGATCGCATCGCGGCGCAATTTATCATCGCGCGAAATGCGTACGCCGCGCTCGGTTGCCAGATTGCCTGCGGCAATGCTGCTCTGATAATCGCCCAGTTTCTTGGCGTTTTGTACATAAACATCGTCGGTCTGACTGATGGCGGAAACACCGAATGCATAAATATCGCAGTTTTTATGAGTGGTATAACCCTGGAAATTACGCCACAGGGTTTTATTCTCCCGGGCCTTGACCAGTTCGTCGTCAGGCCGGGCAAAATGATCCATGCCTACATAAACGTAGCCGGCTGCGCCGAGGCGTTCCATGATCAGTTTCTGCAACGCCACGCGGGTGTTGAAATCCGGCAAGGCGGCATCCTGTATCAATTTCTGGTGCTTTTTGATCCAGGGCACATGAGCATACCCGAATACGGCGAGGCGATCCGGCCGCATATCGAGCACTCGGTCCAGCGTCGCAGTGAACGAATGCACCGTCTGGTGCGGCAGCCCCACCATCAGATCCATATTGATGCTATCGAAACCCGCGTCCCGCATCCAGCCATAAACTTCCCGCACCATAGATTCCGGTTGTACGCGATTCACTGCGACCTGCACGACGCCATCGAGATCCTGCACGCCGAGGCTCAGCCGATTGAACCCTGCGCCCTTGAGCGCCTGCACATGTTCCACGGTCAATTCCCGCGGATCGACCTCACAACCGATTTCGGCGTTTTCGCCTATCGAAAATCGGTCAGACAGGTGTTTGAATAATGCCCGGATGTCGTCGGGGCGCAGATAAGTAGGCGTTCCTCCGCCCCAATGTATCTGCCTCACTTGCCGGCCGGGCGCAACGAGTTCAGCGACCCGGTCGATCTCTCGATATAAAATGTCGAGATAAGCGCTGGCTTTGCTGTAATCCCGGGTCGCTATCATATTGCAACCGCAGTAGTAGCACAGGGTGTCGCAGAACGGGATATGTACGTAAAGCGACAAATCCCGTCCGCTGGATTGGGTTGCCGACAATTCTTCGCGCCATCCTTTGTCAGCGAAAGTTGTCGCAAAATAAGGCGCTGTAGGATATGAAGTATATCTTGGACCGGGCTTGCTGTATTTTTGCAATAATTCAGTATGGAATTCCATGATCGATATTCATGTATAAATGTCTTATTTATTATAATCCTTTCCTCGAATACTTCCAGAAATTTCGAACAGCGGTTATTTTTAGTTCGAGTTCCAGAAACAGCTGGAACGGTTATTCAATAAGCGTATGATACCGCACCGAAGTCTGCTATCGAAATTGAGACTATCCACTTACTATTTACCAAATTTTACCCATAATAATGACCCATCGTGCACTTAAAACGATCACTTACGGTTTGGGAACGCTGGTTTTGATCGTGGTTCTTTTTATCGTGTTTTTCGACTGGAACTGGCTGCGCCAACCCATCGAACATATCGTCAAGGATAAAACCGGCCGCACTCTGCTAATCAAAGGCAATCTTTCCGTCCAGCTCGGCTGGCCCATCATTCATTTTCAGCTTGGCGACGTAACATTTGCCAATCCGGGCTGGGCCGCACAGCCGCTGATGTTGTCGGTAAAACGCATCGATAGCGGCATCGATCTGGCGCGTTTATTCGATCACGAAGTGCTGATCCCTGATGTCCGTCTGGAGCAGCCGCTTATTTTTCTTGAAATTTCTCCGGACGGCCGCAAAAACTGGCTTCTGGACCGCAATCAGAAGAAATCGAGCGCTACGCCGACCATCGGCAATATTTTACTGGATAGCGGACAGATTACTTTTCTGCAACCGGCCCAGCATACCGATATTGTCGCATTGTTGTCGACCAGGCAAATCGCACCGGGCCGCTCGGCTGGCGACATTGTATTCAGCGCGTCGGGAAAATTAAAGGGTCTATCGCTAAAAGCGCACGGCAACGGTGGCCGCATCTTATCGCTGAACGACAAAACCCGGCCCTATCATCTGAATATTGCGGCGCAACTGGGACAGACCAAAGTCAACGCCACGGGAACGATTACCAATCTCGCGCATTTCAGTGCTGCCGATCTCGAGGTCGCACTCAGCGGCGAAAGCCTGGATCAGCTTTATCCGCTCATCGGCATAACCTTGCCTAGCACTCCCGAATACGCCACCAAAGGTCATTTGCTGCATAACGACAAAAAATGGCAATATGAGAATTTTATCGGCCGTATCGGCAAAAGCGATATCGAGGGAAATTTTGCGATAGACCAAAACGGCCAACGTCCATTTTTAAGCGGAAACATGACGTCCAGATTACTCGATCTCGCCGATCTCGGACCTCTTATCGGCAAAAAACCGACACCGAAGATTACCGCCAAGACAAACGGCGAGGAACGATCTGCCGCCGCAACCTCCGTAAAAAAGGACGTCTTGCCCGACATGCCCTTCAGGACTCAACGATGGGGGAAAATGAATGCCGACGTCACGGTTCACGCTACGCGCATCGAGCGCGCCAAAGCTCTGCCTATCGACAATCTGACCACGCGCATACAACTTCACGATTCCATCCTGACGCTCAATCCGCTGGATTTCGGTGTCGCGGGCGGCAAGCTGGAGGGAGCGATTACGCTGGACGGGCAACGCAACCCTATCCATGCCGCCATTCTGGTTCATGCGCGCAAATTGCTGCTTAAAAAATTATTTCCGACCGTGAAACTTTCCAAAACCAGTATCGGTCAGGTCAACGGCGACTTCGACCTGAGCGGTAACGGAAATGCCGTCAAGCAGATGCTGGGCAGCGCCAACGGTAAATTCGTCCTGCTGATCGATAGCGGTGAAATCAGCAAGATGATGCTGGAAACCGCCCAGCTGCATTTATGGGAAATGCTGGAGACAAAACTATTCGGCGATAAAAACATTAAAATCAATTGCGCGATCGCCAATTTCAATGTCGATAACGGCATTTTCCAGACCCAGACCTTATTGCTCGATACGGGAATAACCACTGTCATCGGTAGCGGCGATATCGATATGAAGCAGGAAAGCCTGCATATCGACCTGAAACCGCATACCAAAGTCATGAGCCCGGTCGCTTTGCGCACGCCCATCTATATCCGGGGGACCTTTGCCAAACCGGATATCACAGTCAATAAAACCGATCTGGCACTGCAAGGCGCCGGCGCAGTCGCGCTGGGGGCCATCAATCCCTTGCTCGCCATCCTTCCTTTAATCGAGACGGGACCCGGAAAACACAGCGAATGCGGCAAACTGATCGAACAGGCGCAAACCTCTCGCGGCCGGATCGACCAGTCCGCAACCGGCAAAGCTGCGGCTCCGGCGACAAATACACCGTCATTGCCGGGTGGCGGACAGTCCGGGAACAAATAGCGGGCGCAATAAAAAATCCCTACCCAAGGACAATCGGGCGGGATTTTAACGAGCCATCGCGCCACGCTATCGTTTGCCCGGCTTCATGATCACTTTTGTCCAGCCGTCATTGCGCTCGTCAAAGTTTTTATACCCCTCCGGGGCTTGTTCCAGCGATAGTTCATGCGAAATGACAAAGGACGGATTCGCTTTGCCAACCTCGATCAGATCGCGCAGTTGCCGGTTATAAGCTTTGACATTCGCCTGGCCGGTGGCGATACGTTGACCTTTCATCCAGAATTCGCCAAAATCGAACGCTAATTGACCCTTTTTTGCCAATTTGTCGTGCGCGCCCGGATCGTCGGCAATAAACACCCCTACCACACCCAGCGTGCCGGTCGCGCGCACGGTTTTAACCAGATTGTTCATGGTGAGATTCGGCACCTCATGATTGTGATGATCGCAGCACTGGTATCCTACACATTCGCAACCGCAATCCGCACCCTCGCCTTTGGTCAATTCCAGGATCTGTTCGACGCAATCGCCGTTGGAGTCGTCAATGGCGATTGCTCCAGCCTGTTCGGCCAGGGCCAGTCTGTCCTGATGGGTGTCTACTACCATGATTTTACTGGCGCCTTTGATCGCGGCCGAATGTGCGGCCATCAGCCCTACCGGCCCGGCGCCGTAAATTACTACCGACTGTCCGGGACGCAATTGCGCAAGTTCGGTCGCATGATATCCGGTGGGGAAAATATCGGCCAGCATGACATAATCGTTTTCCTTTTCCTCCGCGTCTTCCGGTAATTTCAAACAATTGAAATCGGCGTAAGGAACGCGCAGATATTCCGCCTGACCGCCGCTATAAGGCCCCATTCCGGCGAATCCGTACGCAGCGCCGGCAGTTCCAGGATTAGCGGTCAGGCAGAAACCGGTCAGGCCGCGCTCGC
>DASSZW010000067.1:0-16927 GCA_035713285.1 Burkholderiales bacterium | reverse complement strand
CCGGCTCCGGCTCCGGCTCCGGCTCCAGTTGCGGTTGCGGTTGCGAAGCCACCTTCTACAGATTCCGCAACAGAGAATAATCCGGCGCAAATCCCTGACGCGATGGCAGTAAAAGTGCCGGTACAGCTAGACGACACCTATTATCCAACCAGAGAGCTCGATGTCCTGCCGCAACCCTCGATCAAGGTCAATCCGGCCTACCCGGCTCAAGCCGTTCGAGAAAATTTGCAGGGATGGGTGGTCCTGAAAATGAAAATCGATTATCTAGGACGGGTGCAATCAATCGAGGTTCAGGCCGCCGACCCGCCTGGCGTATTCGATCAGGCATCGCTCGACGCTTTTCGGCAGGTGAAATTCGAACCGGCGCAAAAAGCGGGACGTGCGGTGAATTCGTTGATAGAAATCAAAGTCAGGTATCAGATGAAATAGCAAAGCCGTGGCTCGAATGTCGGGCACTGTATACTTTTGTTGGCGAATTCGGGGCATGGTTTATCCTGAATTATTCGAGGATGGCCTTTAAAGGTGTGTTCTGGGTTAAAATGCATATGAAGCTGGTCAGGCAATCGCTGCCTTGAGCAATCAAGGGGGAGGAAAGTCCGGGCTCCATAGAGCAGGATGCCGGTTAATGGCCGGCCGCCGCGAGGCGAGGAACAGGGCCACAGAGACGAGTATGCCGCAAGGCGGACGTGAAACGCGGTAACCTCCATCCGGAGCAAGGCCAAATAGGCAGGCGATGAAGCGGCTCGCTGAGTCTGCGGGTAGGCTGCTTGAGCGATTAAGCAATTAATCGCCTAGAGGAATGATTGCCCACGACAAAACCCGGCTTATCGATCAGCTTCACTCATCTTTCGGCCCGGCATTCCGGTGCCGCCATTTTCGTTTGCGCATCTGCCATTGCTTCACTTCGGAGTCGATGGCTGTACGCCTGATATTCAATGCCGTACCTCCGCATCTTGGCTATAATGACATTGCTTTTAGGAAGCTATGCCGCAAAATGCTGATGAAAGATGATTAAATGCGAGTTCTGATAGTAGAAGACGATGAATTGCTGGCCGCGGGTCTCGTGCGCATACTGGACCAGACCGGTTATGCCGTGGACCGGGTCAATAGCGGCGAACGGGCGGATCTTGCCCTGAGTTCCGAATCCTACGATCTCGTCGTGCTCGACCTGGGTTTGCCCGGGATCGACGGCTTCACCGTGCTGAAACGCCTTCGTGCTCGCGGCCAGTCCTGTCCGGTAATGATATTGACGGCGCGCGACGACGTGGCCGACAAGGTGCGCGGGCTGGATTCCGGTGCGGACGATTATCTGGTCAAACCGTTCGAGCTCAATGAATTCGAAGCGCGCATCCGGGCTCTGGTACGGCGGGGCACGCAGATGAACAGCTCTCAGCTCACGTGCGGCGACCTGCAACTCGACACGATGTCGCATCGCGCCTGGATCAAGCAGTCGCCGCTGAATCTGACGGCTCGCGAATGGGGCGTGCTGGAATATCTGCTCATGCGGCAGGGGCAGGTTCTGAGCAAAGACAAGATATTGCAGGCCGTCTGCAACTGGGACGAGAGCATCAGCCCGAACGCCATCGAAGTCTATATGTCACGGCTGCGCAGCAAGCTGGAACCGGCGGGAGTTCATATCCGCACCATACGCGGCTTCGGGTATCTGCTTGAAGCAGGCGATGCCGCCTAGCATACGCAATCACAGCCTGCGCAGCTTGCTGCTGGCGTGGGTGCTGATTCCCTTGCTGTTCTTGCTCGCGATAGCGACCGGCGGCGCATTCTATATCGCCCGGGTATCGGTCACCGATGCTTACGATAAAGCCTTGCTCGATCCCATTCAGGCATTAAGCCAGCACATCGAAATCAAAAACGAGCACCCGGTTCTGGTCATGTCGCCGGAATCGTTGCGCTCGCTCTTTACGCACGCTTACGACAGCGTCTATTACCAGATCGCCAATGAAGACGGAAAAATTTTTGCCGGCGACCTGCATCTGCCGCTCCCGGCGTATCTGGGGGCCAAGCCGATATTTTACACGACGCGCTACAGCGGACGCAAAGTGCGGGTGGGCGTGCTGCGGGTTCCGCTGGATAATGGCGCCCGGTTTGACAATGTCCCGCATTTCGTCGTGATTCAGATTGCGGAAACCCTGATACGCCGCGACCGCAATCTGTACGAGCTGCTTGCAGTCATGATTGCTCCGGCGCTGATCATCGCGTTCGCAGCAATTCTGCTGGTCTGGTTCGGCATCGGCCGGGGACTGACGCCGTTGCGGGATCTACAGGCTGAAATCGCGGCTCGCTCGTTGCTGGATCTAAGCCCCGTTCCCGAAGAGCACGCGCCGATAGAAGTCAGGCTGGTGATCGGCGCGCTCAATAACCTGTTGCGCGGGCTATCCGCCTCCATCGACGGGCAGCAACGTTTTCTGGCGAATGCCGCGCACCAGTTGAGAACGCCGCTGGCGGGCTTGCAGACGCAGCTGGAAATCGCGTTGCGCAACGAAATGCCCGTCGAATTGCGCGGCATGCTCGAGCAATTGCTCGATGCGACCCAGCGCGCGGCGCACATCGCCAATCAGCTCTTGGCGCTGGCGCGCGCCGAACCGGGCTCGCAGTATCTGGTCAACCAGCAAAACCTCGATCTCGCTCAGCTGATAGAGAGCAATATCGCGTTCTGGCTGCACAGGGCCGCCATTAAAAATATCGACCTTGGATTCGAGATCTCGTCCGCCCCGCTGCGAGGCGACTCGCTGCTGATCGGCGAGCTGATCGCCAATCTGGTCGATAACGCCATCCGCTATACCGGCGAAAACGGTTACATTACCGTGCGCTGCTATCAGGACGGCGGCGCCGTGCTGGAAGTGGAAGACAACGGCATCGGCATCCCCCAAAGCCAGCGCGAAAAAGTGCTGGAGCGCTTTTATCGCGTCGACGGCAGCCCCGGCAATGGCTGCGGCCTCGGCCTCGCCATCGTGAAGGAAATCGTCCGCCAGCATAACGCTGAATTGCAGATTTCAGATCCGGACGCCGGGATGGGTACGCGTATGATTGTGCGTTTCCCCAAAGCAAACTAAATCATCTTCCTAATTAAGCGACAATGTTTCGAGGCGTAATCGCCGGCTTAAATTTTTTTGCCATTAATAATTCATTTATTAGTAATAAACTAATGGTATATTTTAGTTGTAAATAATTCATAAATAAAATTTACTACTAAAAGAAGTGTGCCGTGGAAAATCCCATAGAAATTCAATTACGAAGGAACCTGCGCCCCAGGCTGGAAGCGAACCGGCTGACCGTGCTGTTATTGGGATCGTTCGGCGTCAATATAGCTGTGGGAATTGCGCTCGCCGTTTTGATACCGTTAAAGGAACGCATTCCTTATTTCGTTACATCGGATAAGGATACGGGTTTGGTTCAGGTATCGACGCTGGCTGCAAAACAGTTTTCACCCAATGAGCAGAACATTAAATATTTCGCGGCGAAATTCGTCAGGGAATTATTAACAATCGATCCTTACCGAACCAGAAACGAATTCCTGCCTTCCGCAAAAACTGTCGTATTAAGCAAGGCAAAAACCCAGGTAGAAAATTTTCTGACTGTCGACGATACGCTCGAGCGTATGGAAAAGGATCCGTCACTAGCCCGCAATGTTACGTTGCAACGCATCACGATATTGCCGAGCGCAGAAAATGTCATTACCGCCATTGTCAAACTGACGACGCTCAGCGGCAACAGGATAGCGACTACAGTTACCAAAGCGATTACGCTCCATTATGTGCTTGAACCGGTCAAGAGCGATGAGGAAGCGTTGCGTAATCCCATCGGTTTTTATGTGACCCAGTTCACGATCGACGAGGAAATGGGGCAATGAAAGCGATGGTTTTCCTTGCGGTCTCGCTGCTATGTGTCAGGAATGCAGCAGCCGAGCCCATATCGCTTCCATCTCTTGCCGACAAGAACAATGCGATCGTGGCTCCGGATTTGTTCGAGGAGACGAAGCTGGTGTCGTATGAATACGACCCGAACCGAACTTATCCGGTCAAGACTCGCGTCAAGGTTTATACCGAAATCGTCGTGCCGGCCGACGAAAAAATAACCGCTTACTATCCGTCTGCTGACGATAAGCGGGGCTGGCCTTATACGATATCCGGAGACAAGCGTCATGTATTTGTGATGCCGAAAATCGCCGGCAGCGTCAATACCGCTACGCTGATGACCAACCAGCGTTCGTATCTGCTTACATTCGAGGCTTCTGCCAGCGGCCCATGGTTTCAAAGGGTGCGCTGGATAGTTCCTTCTGCGGATGTAAATGAACTGCCCGTTCAATATGAAGAGCCGGCGCCGGAAACAAGCGATAAAGAAGTACCGGTTACGCCGTCGCTGTCGGATATGTTTGTCAATTACGACATTAGCGGCGAAGCCGGTTTTGTGCCGTCTCTGGTGGCCGATAACGGAAAATTCACCTGGTTCAGGATGCCGCGTGACGTGCAGGAATTGCCCGCGCTATTCGTTCTCGACGATAAAGACCGTCCTGAGCTGGTCAATTATACGATACAGCCTGACGGCATGTTCAAGGCCCAGCGGGTGTCGGACGCATGGTTGCTCAAACTGGGGGATCAGGAAGTCAAAGTCACGGTCAAGGGGCGCAAGCCGGTTTCCAAGTCTTTTTTCGGGTGGTTTGACTAATGGCCGGCACAGATAAAGTGAAGGGTAAAGGTAAAATCAGCAAGCATGTCGTGCTGGTCGTCGCTTTGATAATGGTGGGCGGCCTGATTATCGCTTTCATGCTCAAGTTCAGCGTTTCGGGCGACGAGCCGCAAAAACGCATGGTCGAGCAGAAGCGTGCTGAAACGATCGCTGCACAGATCGGCAACGATCAGCCTGAATCGGAATCCAGTGCCAAAGCGGACATAGCAGAGCGCGACAAGCTTGCCAAAGAAAAGCTTGCAGCCGAAGCCAAATCTGCCAGAGAAGCCGCGGAAAAGGCAAAAATCCCGTCAGCGGTTCGGTATCCCGACAGTAAGCTGCCGTTTGAAACCGGCATCGTCACGCCAGAACAGATCGACAACTATCAAGCTGCCAAGAACGCGCTTAATTATAATTTCGATGCCCTTAAACAAAGCTTGTTCAAGGGTAATGGCCTCCCTGCCAATTTTGATGAGGCAAGACCTGATGAAACGACTGCCGCCCCTTCAGCAGGAATAAAATCCGGGCCAAGTGCCAACCCAGTCGATGCGGCGCAACAAATTAAATCGATGGACGACAGCGCTGGAAAGCAGGCACAACTTGCTCTTGCCGCGCAACAGGCCGTGAAGGAAAAGGAAAGCCGCGACCCTAACGAGCTTTGGCAAGAAAAACAGCAAAAAAACAGCCTGTTACAGCAATCGAAACGCTTGTTGCCCGATATGGCGCCTTCAAGCAATTTATTGCAGGAAGGCTCCGTCATGCAATTGGTTCTGCTGACCGCTATCGATAATACTTTGCCCGGACATGTTTCGGCCAGGGTAACCCAGAACATTTATGATTCCATCCGCGGCGACCGTCTGCTCATCCCGGCCGGATCGCGGCTGGAAGGGGACTATAACCAGTCCACGCTGTTCGGACAGGACCGGATGATGTTCGGTTTCAAGCGCATCATTCTGCCGTCCGGCGCATCCATCCGGCTTTCGGCCTGGAACGGCACCGATACCCTCGGTCGGTCCGGCGCTCAGGGGATCGTCAACAACCATTTATTGCCCCAGCTGGGCACGGGGATTTTCCTCGCCGTACTGGCCTGGGCTCTGGAGCCCCCCAATTCATCAGGAAACATCATTTTGAACGCTACGCCGGGCAGTAGTGGCTCTCTTGGTGATGCCGCTGGTCAAATAGTCGATTCCACAGCCACCGGAATTCTTGGCAAATACCTGAATATGAAACCGAAATTGACCATAGATGCCGGTGCGAAAATTTCATTGATCGTCCTGAGCGATATAGAAATTCCGGATATGGCTAAAGTGGCAAGGAGTGAGAATTGAAAAAAACGTTATTGCTCATGTTATCGACGGCTTTTCTTTCAATGTCGCGAGCTTCGGAATTGCCGGGATACGACTTTCATTACAGTGCCGCAGGAGACGGCATGATAAAACCCGTGCAGATATTCGACGACGGTACGCACCTTTATTTGCAGTTTCGCGACCCTGACATGATTCCTGCCGTATTCGTCGATACTGTAAATGGCGTAGTACGATTGCCAGTCCATCAGGAGTTTCCTTATATTGTCGCCGATAGCCTCAGTCCGGAGCTCCTTATTAAATTCGGTGAACTGCAGGCGGTCGTCCGTTATGACGGGGGGCGATCCTTAACCGATAACGGATCGATGACCGGCTCTTCCGAACCTCTAGCCACTGCCTCAGCGGCGAGTATTCCCCGGGAACAGCAAGTAGCTTCTGCTACGCCGTTTATGCGTTCCGAAAGTCCGGAACCATTTTCGGGCGAACTGATTTTCAATCACACTCCCGCGGAAATAAAATCAGAAACTAAAACGGAAGTCCATTCTACGGATCCGGTCAGGATATTGCCAGTAAATTCAATCACTTCGCTTTCAAGCAGGATTGCGCTAACCAAATCAAATATTCATATCGTTAGCCCCGGGGAATCGTTATCCATTATCGCGCAAAAATATCACACATCCGCACATCAAATCGCCATTGCGAATAATTTGAGCAATGCCGATTTGATTTATGCAGGACAAAAATTGCTATTGCCTGCCGGGTTGAAGGGCAAACCGAAAATCATCGAGACGGGTGCGGTGCTTTCCGTTCAGCCAGCATTACGCATAGGGCGCCACAACATCCGGGTTAACCGGCTTCCTCAATTCCGTCTTTATGAAAAACAGAAAGGGGGTGAAGTGGTCGTCAAGAAAATCAGTTCCCTGGCGGAAATCAGAACCAGAGCCGAATTGTCGCATGCAATTTATTTACGCGGGACCGAGGCGGCTATCGATGCACGCCGCGCGGCCTTGACGAGATCCGGCATTGATCCGGCCAAAATTCATGTAATCAAGCGGCAGTACGATGCCGAACCTGATGACGGAATCGTCGATATCGTTTTTACAAATAAGGATTGAGCGTGAGTAATTTAATTAAATATCTTGTTCTCACGGTGCTGGTACAGGTGTCGCATTTCGCAGATGCAGATGAGTGCCGGCTAGGAGCGCATTTCGGCCCGGTGACGTTCGACAACGAAAGGCCTGTCGCCGCTTTAAGGCAAATATTGAAAGGCACAGGAATTTCATTGATAGAGTCCGGCGAATTCGACGCCGGCACGATTTCCGCCCGGAACGTTTCCGGTACGGTAGGCGAAGCAGTGCAGCGTCTCGCCGAAGGCACGAATTTGAGTTACACCTGTAATAACGGAGTAATGCGGGTTTCGCAGAAGCCGCGTCCGTCAAACGTTGCGCTTCCCGAACTGGTGTCGCCTGTCGCCGCAACCGCCCCGTTACCACAGCTTTCCGCTCCTAAGGCCCGGCCTGCCATATCGTCGATCAAAATCAGTTCGGGAGACAGCATACGCGCAAGATTGACACAGTTCGCCAAAGCGAACCAGTACCAGGTCAGTTGGACCGGCGACGATCTGTTCGCAAAAAAGGACGCCAGTTTCACGGGCGATAACTTTGAGGATGTGATCAACAAGTTTTTTATCGCTACGAAAATTACTGGTTACATCACCAAAGATGAAGGGAGAATGCTGAATGTATTCGTCCAGTAGTAAGCGTACAGAAAAGCTTATACCGCCGGTAAAAATCGTGATGCTGGCAAGTGGGGCAGTACTGCTTGCGGCGGAGCTTGCCGGTTGCGCGACCGTATCCCAGACCAGGCAGGTACACGATAAGACACAGAATGCGATCGCGGAATTTTCGGCACCGAAGCCTGTTTACGGCTTGAAAAAAATTGAGTCGGTCGCCGATTTGCCAGGGGGTTTTGTAGAAAAAGCCGCGCCGGGTAGCGGGCGGGGCGATGTGTCGATTACGGCTAGCGGAAAAATGTCTGGCATATTGGATGCCATCGCCGATAACAAATATGCGGTCTCCTTTGTGGACGGCGTCGATAAAGATAAAGTTGCTTCGGTCTCGGTAAGGAATATGAGTATAGAAGCCGCTATCCGGCAGGTCGCAGCGAATGCCGGTTATGTTGCCATTACCGATGACGTAGCCCACAGCATAACGATAGCAGAACAGGCCGCGTGGACGTTCAGGATTCCCATCCGGTTGATGGAACGGTTGAATTCCGATTATTCCGTAGGCGGATCCGGTAGCGCAGGCGGATCCGGTAGCGCAGGCAGTCCCGGCGGGGCCGCAGGCGGGATGCCTGGCGGAGGAGCGCAAGGCGCGGCCGGGGCGCAGGGCGGCGCTATGAGCACCGGCCCCGGTAGTGTGCCCGGAGGGGCTTCAAGCGGCGTTTCGGCTAATTTCGATGCAACGTCCACACTGGCAGCCGTCAGCAATATCGTCATAAGAGGCGGCATAGACGAATTTTTTAGGTCCATAGCCGGCCAGAATGCAGTGGTCTCAGTTTCAAAAGATACGGGTTATATCACGGTGCGCGGTAACGGAGCGGCATTGAATCGCATGCATCGGTTCATGAATCAGTTCGTCTACGATAATGACCGGCGGGTTGAAATAAAAGTATCAGTCATTGAAGTCTCACTCGACGACAGCATGAGCTACGGCATAGACTGGTCCCGGGTACTCAGCCCATTACAAAATTCCTCTGCGACACTCAGTATGAGCGGGGGAGCAACGAGTGTGGTCAATCCTTCGTTGACGCTCAATTTCACTACCGCCTCCATCACTAGCGTGATCAATGCGCTCCAGACCTACGCAGATGTCGCCGTAATCACGCAACCTTCCATTACCGCCATGAACCGCTCGCCGGTAGCGATTTTTGACGGTAACAGCGTTCCATATGTAGGCAGTGTTACCAGTCAGTCGGCCGGACTGGGTGTCGCTACTGCCGGAGCGATGGCGAGCTTTGCGGCAAGTGGCGTGAGCTTGTCGGTCATGCCGGATATTTTGAGCGACAATGAAGCGCAGATTACTCTGGCGCCCATCATTACCGATATTACTTCCATGCAAACCTTTAATATCAGCGGCGTCGGTACCGTCACAGCGCCCGAAACCGCCGAAAAACGCATACTCATGCAAACCATCGTCCATAACGGCGAGACGGTTATTCTGGGCGGTATCCGGATAAACACCAATAATAATGCCAAAACGGCCCTGCCGGTAGTGGGTTTGCCGTTTGGCGAAAATGCCGATAAATCGGCTTCGGAACTCGTGCTGTTATTGCAGAGTACGGTTATCGTACCGCAGCACACCGACACTCTGGTGGCGGAGAGTCTGTGATGCGAATGCCGGAATTTCTTCGTCGGCGGCCAAAAAGGACGGTTATTCCACTTTCTTTGGACATAGCGCCGAAAGGCTATGTGCTCGATTGCCGGATCGAATCCGGGGTGCATTTGTACTATGAAATCTTTCGTGACGGTAGCGTCGAACATATTGCCGAACCGGTTAAAGGATTGCCGCTGGTATCAGCAATTTATGCGCCGCCAGGAAAGCCTGATGACGATACGGCAGACGATTATCGTTACAATCTGCCCAAAAAAATGTCTGCCTCGCAGGCATCCAGTCATGTTCAGCGGGAATTGGGTCTGTTTCACAAATTACGCTCCATCGTCGTTCAGTCTCCCGGTAGTGTTGCCTATTCGGTGATCGAAGAAAAGGTACCGCCCAAAGACAAAATATTGCCGTTTTCGTTGCCGCTGGAATATCTTATGACCGGCGATAAGCTGATTCCGCCATGTGTAACCGGAGTATTGTTCGGCGAATCGGATTTGCTGATCCTGATGGCGTATCCCGGTAATGGACGAGTATTCGTACAAACTTCCGTTTCTCCCGACAATCTCGCCGAAATCATTACTTCGTTCGCTGCGGCAAACAGTATCAATGTGAATATCGAAGCGGTTCCTCTGTATACGGGCCTCGAATTTATAAATGCGCTAACGAATATACCATCCTACCCCTACGATACGGATGTGATGGGCCTGCCGCTGTCGTCGGCAATCAAAGGCGTATTGGCGCTATCGGCGATGTCATTGCTTGCGGCGTCTGGAATGTACTTTTATCTGTATCGGCAAACTCAGGCAACCGATTTGACCACGCGTTTACTGACCCGGGACAGCCAGTCGGTCCAGGCGAATATGCTGGCGAGAATCCGTTCCAACCCTTCCGCTTTAACGTCGGCCTTAGCCGTAAATTATCCGTTGTTCGTACAGCACGCTACCGAATTATGGGAAAAAGGAGCGACAGTCGAAAGCAGCGCGATTCGAGATCGCGAACATCACGTAGTGATATTGCCTTTGCGCGAAAAAAATTCGGTTGTTTCCAATGCGCAAATCAGTCAGATGATACAAAAACGAAATCTTCCTGAAACCTGCCAGTTTACCGGATTTACGATAGCCCGGGCAATGAATGCGATCAAGGCGAATTACGACTGCATCCCTGCAAGCAGCCTTTTGCAAGTATTCGGGGGCGACGATGAAATTAAATAAAAATACCTGGCTGATATTGGCGGCCATCCTGCTTTCGGGTGCCGCGATCAAGATCGTTTTGATCAGTCAAGGGTGGCAGCACAGGTTAACCGATGCGCAACGCAAGCTGTCAATCGCCAAGGCGGGGATGGAAAACGCGCGCACCATCCAGAAAATGGTATTTGCGACCATTCCGGTCGGGAACGGACATGCCGATGATTTGAGGCTTGAATTGGCGCAGGGCGGAGTGGCTCTTTATCAATGGGCCATTGCTTGCCATTTGATTGTGAGCACCTTGACGATAAATAGTGCAGCCCAGGGCGACATACGTTTGGCCGCAGTCGAAAAATCGTTGCCGATGACCAACGAGACGATTAAACGCATAGGCTTCTTGCTGAAAATAAATTTCAACAGTTTAACCGATCTGTCCGATTTCATTTTAAAAATACCTGATACCGGAGGCTATCTTAGCAACATAAAAATCAAGAATAACGAAGCCGCATTAACCATAAATTTCATAGGGGTTTAGGAAAAACATGGCTATTTTTCTCGGTAAAAAAAATAATGTACCGGAAGAGCAGGGATTCGAAGGAGCAGGTCTGCCGCAAATGTCCGAGCCTGCTTTAACCCTATCATCTGCTGGTCATCCGGGAGACGAGCGTCAATGCCTGTCCTGCGGCGATACGGGTAACCCTGCAATTGAACTTAATTTGTCCGGGAAATCGATGTTAGAAACTGCTTCGGTCCGGGATATCCCGGCAGCGAATAGCAGTGTACCGGCGGTATCCCTGCGCACAGCCCGGGAAAAACAAACCGATGAGCTAAAAAAATATGCCGGCGAGCCGCTGGAAAACATTTTGATAGCTTTGGGCGCAAAAAGGGAATATGTACGCGAAGCGCTCAAACGTAAGGCTGAAACCCATGAACCTTTGCCTGTTATCGTCCGCGACATGGGGCTGGTCTCGCAGGAAATGGTTGCAAAGGCTATTGCCTATCACACAGGTTATGAATATTTCAGCTTGGCCGATGCTGACGCCATGGATTTGACCGTAGTCAAAAAATTACAGGAAATTATTGATAACATAGTAAAATTTCATTACAGCGGGTACATTCTGGTAGGCTTGAACAATAAAGGCGGCGTCCAGATCGCTGTCGATACGCAAGAACGCGTCAACGAAGCGCGCAACCTGTTTTTCGATTATCAACCCTCTATCGTGATCGCTTCGGGTCAGACGATACTTAAAATATATCGCAAGCATTTTGCCAATACGGAATCGGCGTTCAAAGCTGCGGTAACGGCTTATCACCTGGCATTGCAACGAGGTACGTTAACAGACGAACCGGGTCTGGTGTTCCGTGTCATCGGCACGCTGTTGAGACATGCATGTTATGCGGGGGCGTCGGATGTATTTATCTGGTCTACTCGCAAAGTCGGCCAGATCGGACTGAAGATCGACGGCAAAGGTTCGATTTTTACCGTATTGAAAAACGAAACTTTTGATTCCACCATGGAATTATTGATCAGTTCATGCGGCCTTACCGAGACGATCAAGCAAGGACCCCAGGAAACAAAAGTCGAGTTTACCGGATCTCCTCCCGATATCAGAGCGGAATTCGATGACATATTCGGCCGCTTTCATTTTCGCATGGAAGCCGTCATGAGCCCGGCCGGGAAGAAAAATGTGGTCATCCGCATCAATGACGGACAGTCCACTGAAACCGACTTTTCGTCTTTGCCTTTCGATGCCCCTTCCCGCGAAATCATATTAAAAAACGTACATGCACCAACCGGGCTGGTACTTATAACCGGACCTACCGGATCGGGTAAAACAACTACGATGTACTCTATTCTTCGTGAAATAAATCCCATACAGCGTCGGGTTTTTACTGTTGAGAATCCTGTCGAATACCATAACGGCATGTGGATACAGCATGAATTGCCGAGGCCGAAAATGGACGGCAACAAGCGGCAGACTGAGGGCGATGTAGGACGAGAATATTTGAAAGCACTGTTGCGAGAAGCGCCCGATGTCATTCTGTGGGGCGAGGTGCGCGACGATCATGAGCTGGTTAAAACCTTGCTGGCGGCAGCCAATACCGGCCATCTGGTATTTACTTCGCTGCATACTAATTCTGCGCCCAAAGCCGTATTGCGTTTGCTTGAATTAGGCGCGAATCGCGATGCGCTGGCCTCTGTGTTGCGACTCGTTATCGCGCAGCGGCTGGTGGCAAAGTTATGCGATTACTGCAAAATTCCCGATACCAGAGCAGAAACAGCACGAAGCTTCAAGGAACATCACATACATCAATTTATGCCTTTTATTGCGGTCGGTTGTCCGCATTGCGGCGATTTCGGCTATCGCGGACGGCAAATGATTTATGAAATCATGCCCGCCAACAATGTACGACAGCTCATAGAAGAAGGCGCGTCGATATCCAAAATCGAACAGGAAGGGGTACCTAAAACCGATACGATCTGGTATCGCGGCTTGAATCTCGTGGCAGAGGGCGTTACTTCCATGGACGAGCTGATGATTAGAGCGGATCGGGGATGACATGAATTTCGCCTATCGATACAACGCGCACAATCAGGCATCCAAAGCGATAACCGGTCTTGTTTACGCCGAAACTTCCGATTCCGCTTATGCAAAATTGAAGCGCGCCGGTTTGCGCGTAGCGATCCTGCATTTCGACATGCTGGGTACGCTAAACGGTTTGTCCGGTAAATTCGATATCCGCGAACTGGTACGATTTTATCGCACCATGGGTAAACGGCTGGAAGCGGGAAAACCGATGATCAGCGGAATGGAAGCCGCTATCTCGTTTACTACCGACCCGTTGCTTGTCAACGCCTTGCGACTCATGCAACAGCGCCTGATGGATGGCGCAAAGATCGCCGACGCCATGAATTCCGCGGGTTTTCCTGAACGCGATTTAAATGTGATACGCGCTGCCGATGCTTCCGGCAAGCAGGGTCAGGCTTTTATCAGGTTATCCGAAGACGTGGAACGTTCCGAACGCCTGCGCTCGGCAATCAATTCAACGTTTCTGCCCATGAAAGTATTGGCTATCGTCGGCGTGATCGGTGTTTACGTGGCGATGGGCTGGCTTTCGCCGACCATGATCCGGTTTTTTGCGCAATGGTCCAACGGCAATACACCTCATTTGCCGCCTGTCATCATTTTTTATAACGTCGTTGCCGTATGGATGGCAGCACATAAAATTGCTGGGGCAGCATTAGCGGCAGTTTCGATTTTTGCAGGCAATGCATTATTGAAAAGCCGCTGGGTTCGGCAGTCGGCCGATTACTGGAACAATTGGCGGATGATTTCGGAAAAATCCGATCATTCTTCCGCATGGACCTCCTTTGGATTGCTCTACGATGCCGGCGGCATATCGGCTTACGAATCGGCAGCCGTCGTCAGAAAAAGCTGCGTGCGACCGGATTCTCAGGGCATGTTCAACCGCATGGACAAGATTTTGCGTCTGGGTGTTCCCATTTCCGTGGCGGTAGCCCGAGCCGGCTTCCCGCTGTATGTAATCAACGGCGTCAAATCCGCCGAAGAGGGTGGCGCCAGCCTGGCGGAAGGTTTGTTGAGCATGGTTTCGGATCTCGAACAGGACGTCGAAGTCATGACCGACATACTCAAAATCAAAATCACCTATTTATCGCAAATATTCGGCGGTTTGATAGTCAGCGGGTTTTTCTACGTAACGCTGTATCCGATGTACATACAGATCGGACAAAAACTATGACCGGGCTTATTCCCTTTACCTTCTTGCGCCTCTCAGGATCACAGGCCGGATTCAGTCTGGTCGAACTGATCATTGCAGTAGCGATCATCGGGATCATTACGGCGGCGGCCATGTCGTCTTTCAGCGGCAGCGCAGAAACGAAAACGGCTGCGGTTATCAGCAAAATGGAAGAAATCGCCAATGCCGTAGCTATGTATAAAAAAAACACAGGCTGCGTGCCGAATAACGTGTCCGTACTGTTCAACAAATCGCTGGCAACCGCGGCCAATAATTTTTGCGGCGTGGATACCACGGCGAATTACGGCACTCAGGATTATATGGCGGCAATGCCGGGCGATGGAAGCGGAGGAGTGCTTTTAAGCCAGGTCGGGATTGCTGGCGGTGATATCTGGATCCGGCAGAATTTGTCCGGCACTACGCCCAATAATTACGCGCTGGAGGTTTACGGCCTGGGGGATGGCATTAATTCCGTAATAGGAAAATGCAACGGGGTGGATTATACCAATGTGCCCGTCAGCGGATTGCCGCACGATTTTAGTTCTGGAAACGCCTGCGTTTACGTCACCGCCGGAAACAGCGTAGGGATGTTGATCAGCCGGTATTAATTTTTGAATGAAAAGGGGCAGCAGCATGAATACGTACAATAAAAGCGGCAAAACCAGACAAAGCGGTTTCAGCCTGGTCGAGGTCATTATCACGATAGCCATCATAGGCATTTTGACGGCGGGATTGATGACCGCATTGTCCAGCGGCAACGATTCAAAAGTGACGGCATTGTTTGCCAAAGCGCAGGATATCGCCAAGGCGGTTTCGTTGTACGAGGCAAAAACCGGCTGTGCGCCCAGCCGGCTGGATGTGCTTTTCAATAAAGCTCTGGCGACTGCCACGGGCAATTTTTGCGGCCAGGATACTACCGCGCTGTATGGCAGCGAGGATTATATTTCGGCTCTGCCGATATCTGCTGCGGGCATAGCGGCGGGTTCAACGGGGCCTCTTGACTTGACCAAGGTCGGATTTCCCAATGCGTTTATGTGGATTACGCAGAATTATGGTGTACAGGGTTATGAACTGGTGATCAGCGGCTTACCCGTGAGCGATCAGCAGTTATTGATAAGCAAATGCGACGGTGTCGACTATACCACTGGTACGACCATGCCCACGGGCGCCGCCATTGCGACCAATCCCTGTGTGGCGGGCGGCAATACGGATGTCGTCATGCTTATAAACAAACAGGAATAATGATGCCGTTCCGCAATGATCAGTCCGGTTACATAGCAGTCCTGTTCGCGGCTTTTTTGTCGCTCGGGCTGGCGCTGACGATCGGTACCCTGGTCGCGCATCTGCAAAAAATCGGTGCGCTGAATCGCTCGCTTGCGCCAGACGAAAACAATGCGCAGCAGAATGAACTGATCGCAGATCAGCAACGCTTGCTGGATTGGTATAAAACCCCCGCTTATGCATATGCTCTGGACAGCAATCCTGGTCAGCCAAATCTGGCTCAGATATTGAGCGAGGCCGATATTCAACTGGATGGCGCAACTGCCGGCGTAAGCGATCTGGTCGAGAACAATGGCGTAGGCTACCACGTTTTTGCAATCTGGTTTCCCGTGCCCGGCGCAACCGGCACCGGGCTCGTCTGCCAAAGCTGGCAAAACTCGATATGCGCTTCGGTCACATTCAACCCGGGCACGCTTAATGGGATGCCTGCCAATACGCCTTATATCCTCGCTTCGGGGTTTTCTGTCGAATCGCTCTATGTGCAGCAGACGCGGACCAATATGTACCGCATCGCCGATTTGCTGGTGAACTATTTCGACGACCAGAATGCCAACGACGCCGATGCCGGCGTGGATACCAACTGGTTTTGTGACCCAAACAATACAATGGCGTTACCTTGTTACGGCACGAACAGCCAGACCGGTACGCCTCCGGGTATTGGCGTGTCGATTAATACAACCGTGTTGCAGCCCGGGACAGGTAGTCCGTCCATGATAGGTCTGTCTGCCACAGACACGATCACAGCGTGGGATCCCGATACCGTCATTACGGTAAACAGTTACGCACCGCCACCTGTACCGCCTGCTACTACAACTTTGCCGCCTTATACCGTGACATTAAACACAGTGTTGCCTTGGGGCGACAATCTAACCGTTGTTGCTGTATCCAATTAAGGGAAAATAATGATAGATATCACTCAACGCCTGACCGCCATCCTGCAAATATCCTTTGTCTCGGACGTGCATCTGACCGTGGGCGAGACGATTTGGTATCGGGCGATGGGAGTGATGCAGCGGGACGGCGACTCCCTGATTTCCGATTCGGAAATCGCCGTATTGTTGCGCGAATTCAGCATCAATACTCCGGCCGATAAATTAGCCGTACCGCGCCTGTCGGGAAAGGACGGCGAAGGCTTCGCGGTGACTTTCGACTCATTCCGTCTGCGCGTCGATCTGGTTTACGCCAATAACCGCAGGCTGTCGCTGGTCATGCGCAAGCTGAATGGCAGAACGCCACTGGTAGAAGAGATCGGCTTGCCGCAATCGCTCATCGAGCAGATAGACCGGCCTACAGGACTGATATTGGTCACTGGCTCGACCGGTTCGGGCAA
>DASSZW010000066.1:0-14040 GCA_035713285.1 Burkholderiales bacterium | reverse complement strand
AGGCAAAGTACTGGCGGAAGGCAATATGGCCGCCGTGCAAAATAATCCCAAAGTCATCGAAGTGTACCTTGGGCATTGAGGAGACGGTATGTCGGATTATACATTTAGCGTCAGCGGGCTCGAATCGGGTTACGGGCAGAGCCAGGTCATACACGATTTGAACCTGAACCTGGGCAAGCAGGAAATCGTTGCGGTCATGGGGCGAAACGGAATGGGGAAAACGACCTTGTTCAAGACCTTGATGGGGATTATTCCATCTAGCCGAGGGCATATTGTCCTGGACGGGAATCGACTGGAAAGTCTCGATTCGTATCAGCGTGTCCAGCAAGGCCTGGCGTACGTGCCGCAAGGCCGGATGATTTTCCCCAATATGACGGTCCAGGAGAATATACAGACCGGTCTGCCTGCCGCCGCGCGCGGAGCGGTGCCGGAGGAGTTATACGTGCTGTTTCCGGTTTTGTACGATATGCGTGCGCGTAAAGGCGGCAATCTGTCCGGCGGCCAGCAGCAGCAACTTGCCATCGCGCGAGCGCTGGCCACTAATCCCAAGGTGTTGCTGCTCGATGAGCCGACCGAGGGTATCCAGCCTTCAATTATCAAAGACATAGCGAAAAGTTTAAAAGAAATCAGGAATCTGCGTCAGCTTACCATTTTGGTGTCGGAGCAAGTGCTGAGTTTTACTCTGGATATTGCCGACCGCTTTTTTGTTATCGATAAAGGAAAATTCGTTTATGAGGATGAGCGTGCCAATGTCAATGAAAAAATTATCAGCCAATATCTGGCGATTTAGAAACTATTACCGGTTACCGATTCACGCAGTACTGTTTAACCTTATCGAAGGAGGAGTGTGATGGCTGAAACGCTTATCAAGGTAGACTTGCAACAGTCGCCATATCAGAACGAAATGATCCACAATCGTTGGCATCCCGATATTCCCATGGCTTGCTGGGTCAAACCCGGCGATGATTTTATACTGGAAACCTACGACTGGACCGGCGGTTCGATTAAAAACGATGATAGTGCCGATGACGTACGCGATATCGATCTGTCCATCGTGCATTTTCTTTCCGGTCCGGTCGGCGTACACGGTGCGGAGCCGGGCGACCTGCTGGTGGTCGATCTGCTGGATATTGGCGCAAAACCCGAAAGCCTGTGGGGATTTAATGGTATTTTTTCCAAAAAAAATGGCGGCGGATTTTTAACCGACCATTTCCCTCTGGCGCAGAAATCCATTTGGGATATTCAGGGTATGTTTACCAAAAGTCGTCACGTGCCCGGAGTCAATTACGCCGGTCTGATCCATCCTGGACTGATCGGCTGCCTGCCCGATGCAGGTTTGCTGGCCAAATGGAACGAGCGGGAAACCGGTCTGATCGCAACCGATCCGGGCCGTGTGCCACCTCTGGCTAATCCGCCATTTGCCACGGGCGCTCACATGGGAAAACTTGCCGGTGAGGCCAGAGCCAAGGCGGGAGCGGAAGGCGCCCGCACGATACCGCCGCGCGAACACGGCGGCAATTGCGACATCAAGGATTTGTCGCGCGGCTCGAAAATTTACTTTCCGGTCTACGTTGACGGTGCGGGTTTGTCGGTCGGCGACCTGCACTTCAGTCAGGGTGACGGCGAAATTACGTTCTGCGGCGCGATCGAGATGGCGGGATGGGTGCATATGAAGGTCGAGCTGATCAAGGGCGGCATGGCCATGTACGGCATTAAAAACCCGATTTTCAAGCCGAGCGCTATCACTCCACACTACAACGATTATCTGATTTTCGAAGGTATTTCGGTCGACGAGGCGGGTAAACAATATTATCTCGACGTTAATGTGGCGTATCGTCAGGCGTGCCTGAATGCGATCGAGTATCTGACCAAATTCGGTTATACCAAAGCCCAGGCTTATTCGATACTGGGAACTGCGCCGGTGCAGGGGCATATCAGCGGCGTCGTGGACATTCCCAATTCCTGCGCTACGCTGTGGTTGCCGACGCAGATATTCGAATTCGATATTCGGCCCAACTCGACGGGGCCTGTACAGCATATTTCCGGCGGCAAGGATATTCCCATGTCACCCGATGCGAGCTGACGATGCCTACTTACGATTATCATTGCGCCGATTGCGGGGCGTTCGAACTCATACGGCATATTGCCGAGCGCGATAGCCGCGCATTGTGTCCTCAGTGTGGCGCTCTAGCGGAACGTATTTTCATTGCCGCACCCGGTCTGGCCGCCGTATCCGCCGAAGTGCGGCGGGCGATGGCCACCAACGAACGCGCCAGCCACGAACCTGCATCGTCGGCGTCATACCGTCATCCGCAGGGCTGCAGTTGCTGTAAATCGCCGCCTAAGACATCTTCATCGCCGTCGGCGATGAAGATGTTCGCAAACAAGCGGCCGTGGATGATAAGCCATTGACAATAAATGGTTATTTTAAAGGAGCCTGAAATATGTTTTGCACGGCGAGAAATCGGACGGACAGGCGTAATTGACGATCCATTATGCCAGGATGAATCGCGGTTAACGCAGCCTGCCAAGTTTTCCGGCTGGCGCGCCAGATTGAGTCTGCAATACGAGCAACGCGGCGATCTTACTGCGTTGACGCGACGCGATCACGTCGGCCCGTTACGGGTGCAAAAGGCCTTTTACCCCGAAGGCGGTAAGGTTTGCCATAGCGTATTGCTGCATCCGCCTGCGGGTATCGTCGGGGGCGACGAACTGGCGATTACCGTATCGGTCGGCGACAATGCGCACGCTTTGCTGACTATGCCCGGGGCGGCCAAATGGTATCGCAGCGCTGCGCCGTGGGCGACGCAGCAACTGAAGTTTGCGGTAGGGAATGATGCCGCGCTAGAGTGGCTGCCGCAGGAAAGCATCATTTTCGATGGTGCTCGGGCGGCGATGCAAACCACGATCGCGCTTGCCGCCACCGCTAGTTTCATCGGCTGGGAAGTGCTGTGCCTGGGACGGCGTGCGTCGGGCGAGCGATTCGATTCGGGTGCGCTGACCATGACTACCCGGTTTGAGCGTGGTGGCAGACCGCTCTGGCTGGAACGCGGCGGCCTAGAGGGGAGTTCGGCGCTGCTGTATTCCCCTGCCGGACTGGCCGGTTTCAGCGTCAGCGCTACGTTATTGGCCACCGGTAAAAACCTGACACCCTCGCTGCTGGCGGCATGTCGGGAGCTTGTTCCGACAGAGAGTGGCGGATTGCATGGCCTGACTTTGTTGCCGGATGTGCTGGTCGCGCGTTATCTCGGCCATTCGTCGGAAGCGGCCCGCGCCTGGTTTGTCGCTCTGTGGGGCTTGCTGCGACCGGCCATGCTGGCTCGCGAAGCGCATATGCCGCGAATCTGGAATACGTGAATGGATGTAATGGAGAAAAAATGGAACTGACACCCAGGGAGAAAGATAAGCTGCTCATTTTTACCGCCGGTCTGCTTGCCGAACGGCGCAAGGCACGCGGTTTGAAGCTTAACTATCCCGAAGCGGTGGCGCTGATTGCCGCCGCTATTATGGAAGGCGCCCGGGATGGTCGGTCGGTGGCTGAACTGATGAGTTACGGCAATACTTTGTTAAACCGGGACGAAGTGATGGAAGGCGTACCGGAGATGATCCCCGATATTCAGGTCGAGGCCACTTTTCCAGACGGCACCAAGCTGGTTACCGTCCATAATCCTATCGTGTAGAAGGTTTCGAATGATCCCTGGGGAATACAAAATCTGTGCAGGCGAGATCGAATTGAACGCAGGCCGCAGAAGTGTGACGCTGGTGGTCGCCAATACCGGCGACAGACCCATACAGGTGGGATCGCATTATCATTTTTTCGAGACGAACGCCGCGCTCGATTTTGACCGCGATCAGGCGCGAGGGATGAGGCTCGATATCGCGGCAGGGACCGCCGTGCGTTTTGAGCCGGGGCAAACCCGTACGATAGTATTGATCGATTTTGCCGGCGAGCGGAAGGTTTACGGGTTTCAAGGCCGGATTATGGGCGATCTTTGAAAGTTTTTTAACGGAAGGAGTTCAACAATGAAACGATCACTACTCTTGGCACTTTGGATAGCGCTGTTGCCGATTGCAGCCTGGGCGCATCCCGGTCACGGTGAAAGCGGTTTTGTTAATGGGGTGATGCATCCTTTTAGCGGGCTGGATCACGTGCTGGGGATGCTGGCGGTGGGCGTGTGGGCCTCGCGCAATAGCGGTTACCGGCGCTGGTTCGCGCCGGCTGCCTTTCTCGGCGGCATGCTGGCGGGTGGCGTAATGGGACTGGGCGGAATGGTCCCCGGATTTATTGAGTCGGCGGTCGCGGCCAGCGTAGTGGCCGCGGCTTTGCTGGTGGTACTGGCGGTACGCATGCCACTGCTGGCGCAGGGTGGCGTTGCCCTTTTTTTTGCAATATGGCACGGCATTGCGCATGGAGCGGAACTGCCTGCGATGTCGGCGCCGATCAGTTATGCCTGCGGGTTTATCGCCGCGACGGCAGTGTTGCTGGCCAGCGGCTTGATTCTGGGCAGGCAGTTGCAACGGCACAATCGCGATCGCTGGCTGGGGGCGGGTATGCTGGCATTAGCCGTACCGCTTTTCTGGCTGTGAGTACGAGCGAGGGGGCATCATGGCGGTAAAAATTGCCCGTCAGGCGTATGCGGAAATGTTTGGTCCTACTCTGGGCGACCGCGTGCGCCTGGCCGATACCGAGCTATGGATCGAAGTGGAAAAAGATTACACCGTGTACGGCGAGGAGGTGAAGTTCGGCGGCGGCAAGGTGATACGCGACGGCATGGGCCAAAGCCAGCGCTGCGCGGCCGAAGTCGCCGATACGGTCATTACCAACGCCCTGATCGTCGATGCGATGACCGGCATCGTTAAAGCGGATATAGGGCTTAAAAACGGATATATAAGCGCGATCGGTAAAGCCGGCAATCCGGATGTGCAGTCTGGCGTGACCATCGCTATCGGCGCCGCCACCGAGATTATCGCTGGCGAGGGGATGATCGTCACGACGGGCGGCATAGATAGCCATATTCATTTTATCTGCCCGCAACAAATTGAAGAAGCTTTGATGTCGGGCGTTACTACCATGCTCGGCGGCGGCACCGGACCGGCAACGGGGACGTTCGCGACTACCTGTACGCCCGGGCCGTGGCATATTCATTCCATGCTGCAGGCGGCAGACGCGTTCGCGATGAATCTGGGATTTCTGGGCAAAGGCAACGTCTCGCAGCCGGAACCGGCGCGGGAACAGATCGAAGCGGGAGCGATCGGTCTCAAACTGCACGAGGATTGGGGCAGCACGCCTGCGGCGATCGACAATTGCCTCGCCGTTGCTGACGAGATGGACGTGCAGGTGGCGATACACACCGACACGCTGAACGAATCCGGCTTTGTCGAAGCCACGCTGGCCGCTATCAAGGGTCGGACTATCCATACGTTTCATACCGAAGGCGCAGGCGGCGGTCACGCGCCGGATATTATCAAGGCGGTCGGCCAACTCAACGTGCTGCCGTCCTCCACCAATCCGACCCGCCCTTATACGGTGAATACGATCGACGAGCATCTGGACATGCTGATGGTTTGCCATCATCTGGATGCGTCGATTGCCGAAGATGTCGCGTTCGCGGAATCGCGTATCCGGCGAGAGACCATCGCCGCCGAGGATATTCTGCAGGATTTGGGCGCATTTTCCATGATGTCGTCGGATTCGCAGGCGATGGGTCGCGTCGGCGAAGTCATTATCCGTACCTGGCAGACGGCGCATAAAATGAAACTGCAACGCGGTGCGCTTGCCGGCGACACGGCGCGTAACGATAACTTTCGGGTGAAGCGTTATATCGCCAAATACACGATTAACCCTGCGATTACCCACGGCATCAGTCATGTGGTCGGGTCGCTGGAAGTGGGCAAGCTGGCCGATCTGGTGTTGTGGAAGCCGGCGTTTTTCGGCGTCAAACCCAGTCTTATTCTCAAAGGGGGAATGATCGCCGCTGCCGCGATGGGCGATCCCAATGCGTCTATTCCCACGCCGCAGCCGGTGCATTATCGTCCGATGTTCGGCAGTTACGGCGGCGGGATCAAGAAGTCCGTGACGTTTGTATCGGCGGCGGCGTTGGGTAATGACGCGGTAAGGGAATTGGCTCTGTCCAAGCCGCTGATTGCAGTAAAGAATACCCGTAAAGTGACGAAGCTGGATATGGTGCACAATAATGCCATGCCGCATATCGACGTCGATCCCGAAACCTACGTGGTGCGCGCGGACGGAGAATTGCTGGTCTGCGAACCGGCTACCGTGTTGCCGATGGCGCAACGCTACTTTTTATTTTAATTATGTTAGTAATAGAAAAACAGGCTATTAATGCCGCCAAAGCCTCAGAGCAATTGATTTTGCCTTTTGAATTGCGCTGCAAAAGCCGCTTGCGCACTTGCCTGGAAAGCGGCGAAGCGGTGGGTGTCTTTCTGGAAAGGGGCACGATCGTGCGCGGTGGCGACTTGCTCGAGGCGAACGACGGACGAATCGTCGAAGTCGTTGCGGCAGCGGAAGCGGTAATGGAAGTTTACAGCGCCGATCCGCTGGCGCTGGCCCGCGCCGCGTATCATCTGGGTAACCGGCATGTGGCGGTGCAATTGCAGCCGGGTTTGTTGCGCTTTGCGAAAGATCATGTGCTGGGAGGGATGATGGATGGACTGGGGCTGAGTGTGGTCGAAACCGTGGCGCCGTTCGAGCCGGAGGGGGGCGCTTACGGCGGTCAGGGAGGCCATGCCCATCCTTCGGGCCACAGCGCCGACGGTGAGGGACGCGGCCCCAGAATACATGACATGAAAAGGCGGGTGTCGTGAGCCTCGCGCTGGTGCGTCTGCTGCAACTGGTCAGCCCGACCCTGCCGGTGGGCGCGTACACGTATTCTCAAGGGCTGGAATGGGCGGTTGAAACCGGCCAGGTAAAAGATGAAGCAGGGGCGCTGGCCTGGATCGGCGATTGTCTGGCTTTCGGCAACGCCCGGTTCGAGGCCGTCTATCTTGCGCGCATGCTCGAAGCATGGCGAGACGGAAATAGGGCGCGGCTGGCCGAGCTCGACGCCGATTTTACAGCCAGCCGGGAAAGTGCGGAATTACGCGCTGAAACATTGCAAATGGGCTACTCGCTGGCGCGTCTGCTATCCGACCTGAGCGATTTTCCCGGCACCGGCATACAGCATTTTATCGAGCCCAGCTTTCCGCTGGTCTGGAGTTGCGCGGCCGTGGCCTGGGACATCGATGACGAAGCTGCCGTTACCGGCTATCTTTGGGCCTGGACGGAGAATCAGGTCATCGCCGCGGTCAAGGCGATACCGCTGGGGCAGACGGCGGGGCAACGCCTGCTGCTGGAGCTGGGCGGCAGGCTGCCGCATTCCGGTCGCGAGGCGTTGCACATCCCGATCGAACAAAGCCGAAATTATTTGCCGGCGTTCGCTATCGCCAGCAGTTGTCACGAAACTCAATACACGAGGTTATTCCGATCATGACACGCGATTCGCAACCATTACGGGTTGGTATCGGCGGCCCCGTCGGGTCGGGCAAAACCGCCCTGACGCTCGCGCTGTGTCTGGCGTTACGCGATCGCTACGATATCGCCGTAATAACCAACGATATTTATACGGAAGAGGACGCCCGCTTTCTGGTCGACAACGAGGCGCTGGCGCCGGAGCGCATCATCGGCGTCGAGACCGGCGGTTGCCCGCATACCGCCATCCGCGAGGATGCCAGTATCAACCTGGAAGCGGTGGATCGCTTAAACAAGCGATTTCCTGCACTGGACGTGATTTTCGTCGAAAGCGGCGGCGATAATCTGGCGGCGACCTTCAGTCCGGAATTGTCCGATCTAACCTTGTATGTCATCGATGTGGCCGCCGGCGAAAAAATTCCGCGCAAAGGCGGCCCGGGCATTACCAAATCGGACCTGCTGGTGATCAACAAGATCGATCTGGCGCCCATGGTCGGCGCATCGCTGGAAATCATGGCGCAGGACGCGAAAAGAATGCGTGGCGAACGTCCGTTCGTTTTTTCCAATATGAAGACTTCAGTGGGGCTGGAGGAGATAGTCTGTTTTATAAAAATTCAGGGTATGCTGTGAGCTTGCCCGTATTATTTATTTATTCCTATAATCATGAGCGCGATAGACGACAGCTTGGCGGGTAAAGACAAAGCCATACAGCATGTGTTCAAAGTACGTCGCGACTACAATACGTGGGTGGCGAATGAAACGCTGGAGGATTACGCGTTACGTTTTACGCCGCGCAGCTACCGCAAATGGACGGAATTTCAGGTTGCCAACACGGCGTTCAGTTCCGCCTCCTTTCTGGTGCTCGAAGCGATCGGCGCAACATTGCTCGTCAATTACGGTTTCGTCAATGCTGCGCTGGCTATACTCGTCGCCGGCATTATCATATTTCTGGTCAGTATTCCGATCGGGCGCTATTCGGCTGTCTACGGCCTGGATATGGATCTTCTGACGCGCGGCTCCGGTTTCGGTTATCTCGGGTCTACGATCACGTCGTTGATTTATGCTGCATTCACTTTTATTTTTTTTGCGCTCGAAGCAGCGATCATGGCGTCGGCGCTGCAACTCGCTTTCGATATTCCTCTGGCGTGGGGTTACCTGATCTGTGCACTGGTAGTCATTCCGCTGGTAACGCGGGGCATTACCGCGATCACTCGCCTGCAGACGTTTACTCAGCCGGTCTGGCTCGCTCTGTTGCTGCTGCCGTATGTTTTTCTGTTGTGGCACAAACCGCAGGAAATTTCCGGCTTGATCGGATACGGCGGTCGCGATGGCGTTGCTCCGGGTTTTGACATCCGACTGTTCAGCGCGGCGATGACGGTGGTGATGGCTATCATTGCCCAGATGGGCGAGCAGGCGGATTATTTGCGTTTTATGCCGGAGCGATCGTCGAAGAACCGTCATCGCTGGCTGTTTGCCGTGCTGGTCGGCGGCACCGGATGGCTGATTTTCAGTACAGTGAAAATGCTGGGCGGATCTTTGCTGGCATTTCTCGCCATTCGTCACGACATACCGGAAGAACTGGCGATCAATCCTAACCAGATGTATCTGACCGCTTACGGTTACGTGTTTTCCGATGTTGGCTGGGCGGTAGCGGCAACAGCGGTATTTGTCGTTATTTCGCAATTGAAAATCAATGTGACCAATGCTTATGCCGGATCGCTGGCGTGGTCAAATTTTTTTTCCCGTCTCACTCACAGTCATCCCGGACGGGTTGTATGGGTGGTTTTCAATGTATTGATCGCGCTGGCGCTGATGGAGATGGATCTGTTTCAGGCCATGGGCCGCGTCCTGGGTCTTTACGCCAATGTGGCCACAGCCTGGGTAATGTCGGTGGTGGCGGATCTGGTAATCAACAAATCATTGGGTTTGTCTCCGTCCGGAATCGAGTTTCGGCGGGCTTATCTTTACGATATCAATCCAGTGGGAACGGGCGCGATGGGGGTGGCCTCCGTTTTGGCGATATCGACTAATCTGGGTTTATTCGGGCGCACAGCCCAACCTTTCGCTATTTTTATTTCCATCGTTTTACCGCTCATACTCGCGCCGCTGATTGCCTGGATCACCCGGGGACGGTATTACATTGCGCGCCAGCCCGGACTATTTGGCGAGGAACCTAATGCGCCAACGCATACCTGCTGCATTTGCGGGACTAACTTCGAAGGCAGCGATATGGCCGGCTGTCCTGCGTACAAGGGAAATATCTGCTCCTTATGTTGTACGCTGGATGCTCGGTGTCACGATTTGTGTAAACCTAAGGCACGTCTGGCGGAACAGTGGGCTGCTTTACTCCCTGCGAGTGCGCGACCTTATCTGGAAGCCGGATTGGGCTATTATCTGCTGCTGATGACGGGATTTGTCGTGCTGCTGGGTTTGCTGATGGGTTTATTGTATTATCAGGAGAGTCTGGCTCTCAACGATAACGATGCCGTTCTGTTGCATCATTTGCGTAATATATTCATCAGAATATCGGCAGCCTTGTTGCTGGTATCGGGCATTATTACTTGGTGGATGGTGCTTACCAACAAAAGCCGGCAGGTAGCGCAAGCCGAAGCCAATCATCAAACTCAGCTCTTGTTGCAGGAGATTAATTCTCATAGCCGTACCGACGAACTGTTGCAAAGGGCGAAATTAAGCGCGGATCAGGCCAATCAGGCTAAAAGCCGTTATATTATGGCGATCAGCCATGAATTGCGTACGCCCTTGAACAGCATCCTGGGTTATGCGCAGATTCTCGATACCGACAATACGATTCCTCTTAACCGCCGTCAGGCGATCAGCGTGATTCGACGAAGTGGCGATCATTTGCTGTCGCTGATCGAAGGTACGCTCGATATTGCGCGGATAGAATCCGGCAAAGTGAGCTTGAATATCCGGCCGTTGTATTTTCTCGATTTTGTCCAGCAAATTGTCAGTATGTTCGAACTACAGGCGCGAAATAAGGGTATCGATTTTTGTTGCCGGCCTTTCGGCGAACTACCTGTATTGGTACGCGCGGATGCCGGGAGGTTGCGTCAGATTCTGATCAATATTCTGGGCAATGCGGTAAAATTTACCACTCGTGGCGGAGTTGTTTTTCATCTTAGGTATCAGAGCGAACTAGCAACATTCGAGATCGAAGATAGCGGGCCGGGTATTGCAATGGAAGAGCTGGGACATATCTTCGAACCTTTTTCACGCGGCAGTGCGACGCATGTCGGCGCAACTGGCGGAACCGGCCTCGGACTTACTATCGCTAAAATGCTGACCGATCTGATGGGTGGCGAACTGACCGTTGAGAGCGCACTTGGGAAAGGGTCTAATTTCAAGGTAAGGCTGTTTTTGCCGCATATCCCGTCGACGCAGATCGAACAGGAGTTCCCGCGCGCGCAGTGTATCGGTTATGTGGGAATCCGGCGCCGGATTTTGATCGTCGACAACGAAAAATCGGACCGCGAACTGTTGGCTAGTATTTTGGAACCGCTGGGCTTTCAACTGGCACAGGCCGCTTCCGGTCAGGAATGCCTGGATGTCATGCCGGGGTTTATTCCGCATCTGGTGTTCATGGATCTTACCATGCCCGGGATAGACGGCTGGGAGACGATAAGACGAATACGAGCAATTAAATTGATGCAATGTGAAATAGCCATCATTTCCGCTAATGCGTTTGAAAAAAATATGCCTGATGATTCAGGTATCACGCTGGAAAATTTTTTTACCAAACCCGTCAATGTGCATGAACTTCTGGACTGGATTGGGCGGAAACTGGGATTGGAATGGGTGACCGCCGACACTTTGTTAAATTTGCCGGACAGTTCGACGGTTTGCGTGCAGTCGCCGTATCCGCCTGTTGACTATTTGCACCGTCTGGGCCAGCAAATCGAACTCGGGTATATAAAGGGTATATTGAATGTATTGGACGAGATCAATGAAATTAACCGGCTTTATACCGATTTCGTGGTACGGATGCGTCAGTTGACGGCGCAATTTCAGTTCGGTGCCATGCAGGAAATCCTGCGTCGGGGATTGAGCGAGGAAAATGATGGCGAGCCTTGACCATATAAATACCGATGTCGTATTGATTGTCGACGATGTGCCGGAAAATCTTTCGTTGTTGCACGATGCCCTGGATGAGGCGGGTTATACGGTACTGGTCGCTACCAACGGCGAAGATGCCTTGCTGCGGGCGCGCAAAAGCCGGCCTGACGTCATTCTTCTGGATGCGCTGATGCCGGGGATGGACGGTTTCGAAGTTGCGCAAAGAATGAAAGGGGATTTTGCGACGCAGCACATACCCATTGTTTTTATGACCGGGCTGACGGAGACCGAACATGTGCTGGCTGCTTTTGCCACCGGCGGTGCGGATTATGTCACCAAACCGATCAAACCCCGGGAAGTATTGGCACGCATTGCGGCGCATATGCAAAATGCGCGACAGATGAAGCAGGCACGCATAGCCCTGGATGCTTCCGGTCAGGCAACGATCGTCATAAGCGAGAACGACGGTGGTATCGTTTGGCAAACGCCGCAGGCGCGTAAATTGCTCAGCGATTATTTCGATGCGGATAAAGAACCCATATACCCTTACTTGCTTGCGTGGTTGAACAAAGCCCGGCAAGCTGTTTTTGAGGGGCGCGAACCGCCGCTGGTGATCGTCAGGGATACTCGCCGCGTGCTGGGCAGTTTTTATAATTCCGGCGACTCGGGGGATTCGGCCTCCAGCGGGGATTGGCTGATCATATTACGGGAAGAAAGTTACGCTTCCGTAATAGACGCATTGATTACTGCGTTCCATTTGACCGGTCGCGAAGCGGAAGTGCTGTACTGGGTCATTTACGGTAAAACCAATCGCGATATCGGAGACATTCTCGGCAGCAGTCACCGTACCGTGAACAAACATCTTGAACACATATTCGAAAAGCTGGGAGTGGAAACGCGCACGGGTGCGGCTGCCGTGGCCAGCCAGAAAATCCGGATTCCTGCGGTTGGTTGAGTCGCGCTGATCGTCGCTGACCTTGCACTAGCAGATCGTTACAATGCAATATTTGAGGCGAACGAGCAAAGATGAGCCGGGAGTTTGGCATCCGGATGAAGGTATATGCCAACGGCGCTGCCTGTTACTCCCTCCCGCCGGATATTTTTCTGATCTTTTTCAGCTTCGGCCTCGCCTCGTTCGGCGGCTGCATCGCTCAACCCTGCTATTTTCGGGGCGGTCATTTTATTAACAAAGCTTGCCCGGGACGTTGCCGGTATTGCGTTTTTTTGGCTCCTTTGGCGGCTGCCCGCGCGACCAGCGGATCGACATCCCGCTGCAGTTGTTCGCGCTGCGCCTGGCTGATATTCGGATTGCGCGAGATGGCATGACGCACGTTGGGATCGCGGTCGTTGACGCAGGCAGCGACCATTTCCGGCGTCAGGTCGGGGCGTTTTGCGATGCATAAACGGATAACGTGGTCCTGGTCGGCGATCAGGGCGGCGATTTCCTCGGCAGTGAGATCGGCGCGGCGGGCAAAATAGCATTTAATGACCATCCACTGTTCCCGTACCATAAATGGGCGGTAAGCCAGCGGCAATGCCTCGCTCAGCGCCAAATTCAGACGTTCTTCCAGCGGCAGCGCCTTGTATTGCTTTTCTAAATCACTCATTCTCTCATTCCTGTCTTTCCAATATGACCGAACTATGAAAAAATGTATGCAATTGTAACGGATTAGACGTGGGTGGCGAATATGATCGATAAAGATGGGTATCGCCCCAATGTCGGTATCATTCTTTGTAACGCCCGAAATGAGGTATTTTGGGGTAAGCGGATGCGACAGCATTCCTGGCAGTTTCCGCAAGGCGGCATCAATTACGGCGAGAATCCGGAACAGGCGATGTACCGGGAATTGATGGAAGAAGTCGGCCTGGAACCGCAGCACGTACGGATACTCGGCCGTACGCGCAACTGGTTGCGCTACGATGTGCCCAGACACTGGTTGCGGCGGGATTGTCGCGGTCATTATCGCGGACAAAAACAGATCTGGTTTTTGCTGCGACTGACCGGCAGGGATTGCGATGTCTGTTTGCGCGCATCGACGCATCCGGAGTTTGATGCCTGGCGTTGGAACGATTATTGGGTAGCGATGGAAATGGTGGTGGATTTCAAGCGCGAAGTGTATCGTGCCGCCTTGTCGGAACTGTCGCATTATTTGGACCGGGATCTGGCTTTGCGTCAGGCTGCGCCCGAAGCGCGCAAAGATGCATTGCAGGTAAATAAATAAATGCAATTATTGTTCGAATCATACGATCGCTCGGTTTATTTTGTGCCGGGCAGCAGTCCCGCCGTATTTTTTCTGGCGGACAGGGAAGGCGGCGGTATACTGATCAATTCGCCGCGCTATTCGCCGGAATTGCTGGCATCGCTGGAAACAGTGCTGCCGCTCAAGTTTATTTTTTATCCGAGTTATCTCGGAGCCCGGGACGCGGACGTCTGGCGCGAAGCGAGCGGAGCGCAAACCATGGCGTACGGACATGAGGCGAAGCGGATAGACGGTACC
>DASSZW010000065.1:0-19602 GCA_035713285.1 Burkholderiales bacterium | reverse complement strand
AAGCTGCCACCGCCCTTCTGAGACGTTTGCGGGAGCTGTTTTGACGGCGTAAATCCGCAGCGGCACATGCTCAGCGATATCGGCAGTACGGATTTGCTACGCAGCCGCAACGGTCAATGCATTACCTTGAATTTAGGCCGGCGCTCGATTTTTACCTTGAGATTCGTAATGGTTCCGCGATGGAATACTTTGACCGTAATGGTTTTACCCGGAGCTAACGCAGCAATCAGATTGAGAAGGGTAGCCGAATCGGCGATGGTTTCGTTATTGACGGCCAGTACTATGTCGCCAGGCCGGATTCCAGCGCGGTCCGCGGGGCCGCCGCGCAATACGCCAGCAATCAGCGCGCCGCTGGCGTTATTCAATTTATACGACTCAGCCAGTTCCGGTGTTAAATCCTCCACTTCGACACCCATCCAGCCGCGTATGACTTCGCCGTGAGCGATGATTTGACGCATGACATGGGCGGCAAGGTTGGACGGAATGGCAAAACCTATGCCCTGCGAACCGCCGGTACGGGAATAAATGGCGCTATTGATGCCGATGAGATTTCCCCGGGTATCGATCAGTGCGCCACCCGAATTGCCGGGGTTGATCGCGGCGTCGGTCTGGATGAAGTCTTCAAATATATTGATACCCAGATGCGATCGCTGCAGGGCGCTGATAATGCCCATCGTGACTGTCTGGCCGACTCCGAACGGATCGCCGATTGCCAGCACGACATCTCCGATACTGGCTTGATCGGAATGGCCGAACGTAATTGCGGGCAAATTTCCGGCCTTGATCTTGAGGACGGCGAGGTCCGTTTCGGGATCCGTCCCCACCACTTTGGCCAGCAAAGTCCTTCCGTCATGCAAGGTGACCTGTATTTCGTCGGCGGCTTCCACTACGTGATGATTGGTTAAAATATACCCATCCGGGCTGACTATGACGCCCGAACCCAGGCTGTTCATGCGTTGCGAGCGCGTTTCCGCATGACGGCCGAAAAATTTTTGAAATATCGATGCATGCGGCGCCCGTACGGCATGGATATTTTTGCTGGAAAAAACATTGACAACCGATGGAATCGCCTTGTTTGCGGCATTGCGGTAAGAGTCCGGGGCCTGGGTCGCAGCACATGTGACCGGTTTCGGCACGGGTGACTGACCAGGACGCCATTCCGGATGGAACAGGGTCAAGACCAGTAAAACGCCCAGAGCCACCGTAGTGCTTTGTGCAAACAACAACCAGAATTTACGCATTATTTAAGGCCGGAAATATTCTTAATAATTAATAATTATATAGGATAAGACCCGATCGGCGAAGTTGTCAGTCAACAGTCAGTAAATAATATCAAAATTTGGCTTTCTGTTTTATGCAAAACTTGGGTAAAATAGAAAGGTTTTTAAGTTTGCGTAAATCTTGAATAGGGATGAATTATGATTAATCAGCAAGTGGATCGCAGCAAACGCCGCTTTCTTGTCGCAGCCACTACAGTCGTTGGCGGCGCAGCAGGAGTAGCCGTGTTAACGCCTTTTGTGATGAGCATGATGCCGAGCGAACGTGCAAAGGCAGCGGGCGCTCCGGTAGAAGTCGATATCAGCAAGGTAGAACCCGGTATGTTGCTGGCGGTTGCCTGGCAGGGTAAACCGGTGTGGGTCGTAAACCGTACGCCGGCCATGCTGGCGAAATTGCCCACCATTTCGAGCCGCCTTGCAGACCCGAACTGCGACCAGCCGCAACAGCCCGAATATTGCAAGAATGTCGATCGTTCGATCAAGCCGGAATATCTCGTGGTAGTGGGAATCTGCACCCACCTCGGCTGCTCGCCTAATTACAAGCCGGAAATGGGCGCTGCGGACATGGGCGCGGACTGGCCCGGCGGCTGGCTCTGCCCTTGCCACGGTTCACGTTACGATTTATCAGCCCGCGTTTTCAAGAATATGCCGGCTCCGCTAAACATGGTCGTTCCGCCCTATAAATATTTGAGTGCAACACGTATTTTAGTCGGCGACGACAAGAAAGGAGCTTAACGAATGAGCGCAATGCAAAAATTGGTCGGCTGGATAGACGATCGTTTTCCATTAACATCAAACTGGAAAGCGCATCTGTCCGAATATTACGCGCCTAAAAATTTCAACTTCTGGTATTTTTTCGGTTCGTTGGCGCTGCTGGTCCTGGTTAACCAGATTGTTACCGGCATTTTCCTGACCATGAATTATAAACCCGACGCCAAGCTCGCCTTTGCGTCGGTCGAATACATCATGCGCGACGTAGAGTGGGGCTGGTTGATACGCTACATGCATTCGGTAGGCGCTTCCATGTTTTTTGTCGTGGTCTATCTGCATATGTTCCGCGGATTGATTTACGGTTCGTATCGCAAACCGAGAGAGCTGGTCTGGATCTTCGGCATGATGATTTATCTTGCCTTGATGGCCGAAGCGTTCATGGGTTATCTGTTGCCTTGGGGTCAAATGTCGTTCTGGGGCGCTCAGGTCATTATTTCCCTGTTCGGCGCCATTCCCTACGTCGGCGATGCGCTGTCGTTATGGATACGCGGCGATTTCGTCGTCTCGGATGCAACCCTGAACCGTTTCTTCGCCTTTCACGTCATCGCCCTTCCTTTAGTCCTGCTGGGTCTGGTGGTTGCGCATATCATTGCCTTGCACGAAGTCGGTTCGAATAATCCTGAAGGCATAGAGATCAAGAAACACAAGGATCCCGTTACGCACATTCCTCTCGACGGAATTCCTTTCCATCCCTATTACACCGTTAAGGATATCGTCGGCGTGGTCGTGTTCCTGATGGTATTTTCGGCGATCATTTTCTTTGCTCCGGAAATGGGCGGCTGGTTCCTCGAGCCCGACAACTTCATCCCTGCCAATCCGTTTAAAACGCCTGAACATATTTCTCCATTATGGTATTTCACGCCGTTTTATGCGATTTTACGTGCGATTCCCGATAAGTTGCTGGGTGTGATGAGCATGGGCGCTAGTGTTGTAATCATGTTCTTCCTGCCTTGGCTGGATCGTTCTAAAGTCAAATCGATCCGTTACCGCGGTACGTTGTATAAAGTTATTCTGACGCTGTTTGTGATCAGCTTCATCGGACTGGGCTATGTGGGTACGAAAGAGCCTACGCCTACGTTCACCTTGATTGCTCGTGTGCTAAGCATAATGTATTTTGCATTCTTTATATTGATGCCTTGGTATACCACAATCGACAAGACCAAACCTGTGCCAGAAAGGATTCCAGAATAATGAAGAAATTACTAATTGCGTTGTTATTTGCGCCGTTGACGGTTTTAGCGTCGGAAAATGTGCATTTGGACAAAGCTCCGGTAAATTTGCAAGATTACGCGTCGCTACAGCGCGGCGCCCGGACTTTTACCAATTATTGCCTGACGTGTCACAGCGCCAACTACATGCGTTACTCGCGTCTGCAGGATATCGGCTTGACTAAAGATCAGATCAAACACAATCTGATGTTTGCCACCGATGCCATAGGGAGCCGGATGACGATAGCCATGAGGCCGGAAGATTCCAAGAAATGGTTTGGCATGGCGCCGCCTGATCTGACGGTCGAAGCCCGATCCCGCACGCCGGACTGGATTTATACCTATTTGCGCAGTTTCTATCGCGACGATAAACGTCCGACCGGCTGGAATAATACGGTATTCCCTAACGTAGCCATGCCGGATGTGCTCTATGGCCTTCAGGGCCAGCAGGTATTGAAAGATGCTGGCAATGGCGACAAGTCCGAGCTGGTGCTGGCTGTACCCGGTAAAATGAGCGCAGCGGAGTACGATGCGACGGTGGGCGATCTGGTCAATTATCTGGCATGGATGGGTGAGCCCGGCAAGATCAAGCGCATGGAACTGGGCGTTATGGTCTTGCTGTTTCTGGGCCTGTTCTTTATTCTGGCGTATTATCTCAAGAAGGAATTCTGGAAAGATATCCATTAATCTGATTTCAGCTATCTGAGATTCGAATTATCAACCGTCCAGCCATCCCGTAAAGATAGGGATGTAGTGCAGGAAAGCTCGGTGTACAATGCGTAGGTCGAGTTTTCCTGCCTGAGCAATAGCCGTTACGCTATTGTTGAATAAGGCTTGGGGATATGTTTTTTACGGCCGACGGATTACCCGCCGGCCTATTATTTTAGGGTATTCATTATGATGACGTTGTATTCCGGCAATACATGCCCATACAGCCAACGCTGCCGTATCGTTCTGTTCGAAAAAGGGATGGATTTTGAAGTGATCGATGTGGATCTGCAAAACAAACCCGAAGACCTGGCATTAATGAACCCCTATAATCGCGTTCCGGTATTGATCGAGCGCGATCTGGTTTTATACGAAGCCAATATTATCAACGAATACATCGATGAACGCTTTCCCCACCCGCAACTCATGCCGGCAGATCCCGTCATGCGCGCCCGCGCGCGTCTGTTCCTGTTTACATTTGAGCAGGACTTGTTCAGCCATGTCAACGCGATCGAACAGGGCAGTAAAAATGTGGCGGATAAGGCGCGAATCATCGTTCGCGATCATCTGACGCAAATAGCGCCGATATTCGCCAAGCAGAAATATATGCTGAACGACGATTTTTCCATGCTGGACGTAACGATAGCCCCGTTATTGTGGCGATTGGAGCATTACGATATCCAGTTGCCCAAGCAGGCTGTCAATCTTCTTAAATACGCGGAACGCTTGTTCAGCCGTACGGCATTTATCGACGCCTTGACGCCGAACGAAAAAGCGATGCGCAAATAAATCCGGTTCCGACATGACTGAAACTTCCACCAAACCTTATTTGATCCGGGCAATATTCGAGTGGTGTATCGATCATGGGTACACGCCGCATCTCTCTGTCGTCGTCGACTCGTTTACGCGCGTTCCGATGGAATACGTCAAGGAAGGTAAAATCGTCCTCAACCTTTCGCCCAGCGCTACGCACGGGATGCAGATGGATAATGTATGGATCCGGTTTGCGGCGCGATTCAACGGGGTTTCGAGGCAGATCGAAGTGCCGATCGGTGCCGTGGCCGGAATATTCGCCCGTGAAAACGGGGAGGGTCTGGGTTTCGAAGTTACGCCAACATCGGCCGATGCAGCCGCAGCGTCGGATACCGTGCCGCCTGACGATGATCCGACGCCACCCAAATCAAATCGTGCCCGATTGCAAATTGTGAAATAAGGCTGGGGTGATGGGATCAGCCTCGCTGTGCCGGTGCGATGCCGGCATTTTTTATTCAAATTTTTTATTCAAATGCAGCTGATTCATACGCTGCCGGTACGACAGTTCTGTTTAGTCGGTCAGAGTTTTTGGGATGGGGAAGGTCACGTTTTCCGTAATTCCGGTTAATTCGTTCACTTCGTCCGCGCCGAATAATTTGAGCTGGTCGATGACGGCCTGTACCAGAACTTCGGGAGCGGAGGCGCCCGCGGTAACGCCGATGCGCGACTTACCCTGCAGCCAGCCGGCCTCCAGCTGGGTGGCGTTATCTACCATATACGAGGCGATCCCCAGGTTTTCTGCGACTTCGCGTAAGCGGTTGGAATTCGAGCTGTTCGGCGAACCGACGACAATGACGACATCGCATTGCTGAGCCAGCGATTTGACGGCGTCCTGACGGTTTTGCGTCGCATAGCAGATGTCATCTTTTTTGGGCCCGACGATATCCGGAAAACGGCTTTTCAGTGCATCGATGACGCGCGCGGCATCGTCGACCGATAACGTAGTCTGGGTGACAAAAGCCAGTTTCGATTCGTTTTTCACTTCCAGGTTCATGACGTCTTCGGCGGTTTCCACCAGATACATGCCGTCGTTGCTTTGCCCCATCGTGCCCTCGACTTCGGGGTGGCCTTTATGACCGATCATGATGATTTCCATGCCTTTGTCGCGCATGCGGGCGACTTCGAGATGAACTTTGGTAACCAGCGGACACGTCGCGTCGAATACCGTCAAGCCGCGGGCGTCGGCTTCCTGGCGGACCGCCAGCGAGACGCCGTGAGCGCTGTATATCAGCGTATTGCCCGGCGGCACGTCGCTCAGGTCTTCGATGAATATCGCGCCCTTGGCTTTAAGGTTTTCGACGACGAATTTGTTATGGACGACTTCGTGGCGGACATAAATCGGCGCGCCGAAACGTTCCAGCGCGCGTTCCACGATGCCTATGGCGCGGTCTACCCCGGCACAAAAGCCGCGGGGATTGGCAAGTATTATCTGTGTGCTCATAAGATTTCCGGTGTGGCGGACGAAGGATCGCCGTTGATGCTAAGGATTTCTACCTCGAATTCTATCTTCTTTCCGGCCAGGATGTGATTAAAATCTACGGTGACGGTTTCCGTTTCGATGCTTGTTATAATGCCGGTCAGCTGGCTGCCGTCTTCCAGGGTGAATTCGACCAGCTGCCCCGGTTCGGGCGGCTGCACGCAAAACCGGTCCTGCGGTAAGCTTACTACCGCCAGCGGTTCGCGATCGCCGAATGCTTGTCCGGGTTCGAGGATGAAGACCTGGCGCGAATGCGGGACAAGGCCGAGCAGCCAGTATTCCAGAGCAGGTTCGAGCGTGCCGTCGCCCAGCGTCAGCGTCAGCGGCTGATCGTTGAAGCTGCTGTCGATATCGTTGCCGCTGCCGTGTTCGCGCAAGGCGAAATGCAGGGTAAGCCTATCGTTGGCTTGAACGCGCGTCATGTTTTTTCTGTTTCATGTTGTCCCATAGCAATAATAGCGCGCCTATCGTAATGGCTGAATCGGCGATATTGAAGGCCGGCCACGCGTAAACGCCGATATGAAAGGACAGAAAATCGACGACGTAACCGTGATTGAGGCGGTCGATCAGATTGCCCAGCGCGCCGCCCAGGATCAGGCTGAGCGCATAGCGGGTCAGCGGACTGCCGTAGCCCCGGCGCAAGAGCGTGATTATGATCAGGCTCGCAATGCCGGAAACGGCAATAAAAAATTCGCGCTGCCAGCCGGGCTGATTGTTGAACAGGCTGAACGCCGCGCCGGTATTGTGCGCGCAGACCAGATCGAAGAAGCCGGTAACGGTCCGCGTGTCGCCGTAGCCGAACGCGTGGGAGATAAGGTACTTGCTGGTTTGATCGAGTACGACCACCAGAGCGGCCAGGGCCAGTCCGCGTTTGAGATTAAACATGGCGTCTGCGCTCTCCGGTAGCGTACAGGTTGCTGTAGCAGCGCGCGCACAGCGCAGGATGACCGGCATGGCTGCCGACGTCGGCGCGATAATGCCAGCAGCGGTCGCATTTGGGATGCGTGCTGGCTCGGGCGCCGATACGCGGTTCAACGTCGTCGGCATGCAAACTGGCAGCGGATGTAATCATGGCGTAACGCAAATCGTCTTCCAGGGTTGCCAGCGCAGCATAATGCGCCGCATCGGCATGGATGGCGACTTCCGCCTGCAGGGACGAACCGATTTCGCCGTTGCCCCGCAATACTTCCAGATGCTTGCGCACTTCCGTCAGGGTTTCGCGTATCAGCGGCCAGTATTCGGTGAGTCGTTCTGCGTCTGCGGGGACCGGAATCTCGTGCCAGAGCTGGAGAAATACGCTGTCGTTGTCGTCGCCGCTCAATTGTCGCCAGACTTCTTCCGCCGTAAAGCTCAAAAAAGGCGCCATGATCCGCGTCAGGCTGTGCGCGACGTGATAAAGCGCATTTTGCGCCGAGCGCCGCGCATGCGAATCGGGAGCGGTGGTATACAAGCGGTCTTTCAGTATGTCGAGATAAAAACCGCCCAGGTCTTCCGAACAGAAATGATGCAGTTTCTGCACGATATGGTGAAATTCGTAGCGTTCGTAATGCGCGATGGATTCATCCTGAAACTCGCGCAGCATGACCATGGCGTAACGATCTATCGTCAGCCATTCGTCGATCGGCAACGCTGCTTGCGCCATATCGAAATCGGCGACGCTGGCGAGCAGAAAGCGCAAGGTATTGCGAATTCGGCGATAGGACTCGACCACCCGCTTGAGGATTTCGTCGGAAATGGTCAGTTCGCCCGAATAATCGGTGGAGGCGGTCCATAGCCGTAAGATATCGGCGCCGTAAGTATCGACGATTTTTTGCGGCGCGGTGACATTGCCGCGCGATTTGCTCATTTTGTGGCCGTTGCCGTCGACCACAAAGCCGTGCGTCAGCAGGGCGCGATAGGGCGCCCTGGCATCGGTGGCGCAACTGGTGAGCAGGCTGGACTGGAACCAGCCGCGATGCTGGTCCGATCCTTCCAGATACAAGTCCGCCGGATAAGCCAGTTCGGGGCGGGTTTTCAGTACGCAGGCATGCGTGACGCCGGAATCGAACCAAACGTCCAGCGTATCGGTGATTTTTTTGTAGTCTGCGATATCTGCACCCAGCAGTTCGCCGGCATCCAGTGCAAACCAGGCTTCGATGCCGGTTTTTTCTACTCGCTGCGCGACGGTTTCTATAAATTCCGCGGTGCGCGGGTGCAAGGCGCCGCTTTCCTTGTGGATGAACAACGGCATGGGCACGCCCCAGTTGCGCTGGCGCGAGACGCACCAGTCCGGCCGGTTCTGTATCATGCCGGCCAGGCGCGCGCGGCCCCAGGCGGGAAAGAACTCGGTTTGTTCGACGGCGCGCATGGCATGATCGCGCAGGCTGACTGACTGCGCATCGGTGCGATCCATGCCGATAAACCATTGATGCGTAGCGCGAAAAATGATCGGGGTTTTGTGCCGCCAGCAATGCGGATAGCTATGCAGCAATTTGCTGCCGGCCAGCAGCGTCTCGTTGTCGGTCAGCAATTGAATCACTGTTTTGTTGCCGCCCCAAACGCTTTGGCCGCCGACAAAAGGGATGCCGGGAAAAAACTTTCCATCATCGCCGACCGGGTTGTCCACCGGCAAGTTATATTTCAGGCCGATCTGGTAGTCGTCGACGCCGTGCGCCGGCGCAGTATGGACCAGTCCGGTGCCGGCAGCGCCGGTGACATGTTCGCCGCAGACGACCGGGACGCTGCGGTCGAGGAACGGATGGCGCAGCAGAATATGTTCCAGGCTGCGTCCCGTGCATTGTCCGATGACTTCGACGGATTCGTAGCCGTAGCGCCGTATCGCGGCCTCGGCCAGATCGCGCGCGAGTATCAGTATGCCTTTGGGCGTCAGCACCAGATCGTAGATGAATTCCGGATGCACCGCCACCGCCTGGTTGGCCGGCAAGGTCCACGGCGTGGTGGTCCAGATCACGGCAAAAATCGGTTCGGAGCATTGCTGCAAACCCAGTTTTTTTGCCAGGGTCGCCGGTTCGGCGACGGCAAACGCGACGTCGATGGCGACAGAGGTTTTGTCTTCGTATTCCACTTCGGCTTCCGCCAGCGCAGAGCCGCAATCCATGCACCAGTGCACGGGTTTCGCTCCCTGGTACAAATAGCCTTGCGCCAGGATTTTCCCCAATGTGCGCATAATGCCGGCTTCGAAGCTGAAATCCATGGTGCGGTACGGGTTATCCCAGTCGCCCAGCACGCCCAGACGAATAAAATCCGCTTTTTGCCGCTCTATCTGGCCGGCGGCGTAATCGCGGCAAAGTTCGCGGAATTGCGCGGCGGGAATGGCTTTGCCGTGCTGTTTTTCCACTTGCAGCTCGATCGGCAATCCGTGGCAGTCCCAGCCCGGCACGTACGGCGCGTCGAAACCGGCGAAGGTTTTGCTCTTGACGATGATGTCCTTGAGGATTTTGTTCACCGCGTGACCGATATGGATATCGCCGTTGGCATACGGCGGGCCGTCGTGCAGTATGAATTTCGGCCGGCCGGCCGCCGCGAGGCGGATTTGCCGGTAGCGGTTCTGCCGGTGCCATAACGCCAGTTGCGCAGGCTCGCGTTTGGCCAGATCTCCGCGCATGGGAAACGGCGTATCGGGTAAATTTAGCGTATCTTTATAATCGGGCATGGGTTCAAACGGCGGATAAATGATTGAAATAGTCGTGCGCGCATGCGACATCGCGCTGAATTTGCTGCGTTAAAGCGTTAAGAGTAGGATATTTTTCCTCATCCCGCAGTTTAGCAAGAAAATCCACCCGCAGGATACGGCCGTATATCTCAGCGCTGAAATTCAACAAATGAATTTCGAGCAAAGGGCGTGCGGCCGGGTTGACGGTAGGGCGCAATCCCAGGCTGGCGACAGCGGGCAGCGGTTCGGCTCCCAAGCCGCGCACCTGAACGATGAACACCCCGGTCAGGGGTAAATTGTCATGCCGGATCGAAATGTTGGCGGTAGGAAAGCCGAGCGTACGGCCGAGTTTTTCACCGTGTATCACCCGTCCGCTTATTTGATAGGGGCGACCGAGCAAACGCTGCGCCACATCGAAGCGGCCGTTCGCCAGCGCTTCGCGCACAGCGGTGCTCGAAATGCGCAATCCGTCTGCGCTAATGCTGGACATGGCTTCCAGAGTGAAATTTCGTTCTGAGCTTTGCTGTTGCAACAAGGCGAAATCGCCGCTGCGTCGGACACCGAAACGGAAATCGTCGCCGATAAGCAGATATTTCATGTGCAAGCCCTGCAGCAGGATCTGGTCGATGAAGCGTAGAGCGGGCATTTCTGCCAGCGCCTGGCTGAAAGTGCAGATATGCACATGTTCGATGCCCAGGCTTTTCATATTTTCGAGTTTGTCGCGCAAACTGGAAAGGCGTGCGGGAGCATTGCCAGGATTGAAAAATTCGCGCGGGTGGGGCTCGAAGGTAACCGCGCAAGGCGTCAAATCACGCTCCGAGGCCGCGCTCACCAATTGCCTGAGCATGGTTTGATGGCCGATATGCAACCCGTCGAAATTGCCTATTGTTATGGCGCTGGCATGCGAGAGCCGGGGATGTAAGCCGTGAGTGATACGCATGTATATAAATCTGGCGCCTGAATAACTCGAAGATGTGATTTTACCTCAATTGCAACGACGAAGCAGGTCCGGAATGCTATTTGCCTTATCGTCTGTGCGAGAAGGCGGCTGTCCCGCGATCAACTGCGCTGATATATGTCTTCGTACCGCACGATATCATCCTCGCCGAGATAAGTCCCGGATTGAACTTCGATCAGGTGCAAAGGGACTTTGCCGGGGTTTTCCAGCCGGTGTTTGCTGCCCAGCGGAATGTAGGTCGACTGGTTTTCGCATAGCATGACCTGTTCTTCGCCGCGAACCACCATTGCGGTTCCCGATACCACAACCCAGTGTTCGGCCCGATGATGATGCATTTGCAGCGACAGTTTCGCCCCGGGATTGACCATGATGCGTTTGACCTGGAACCGGTCGCCTGCGTCTATTCCTTCGTACCAGCCCCAGGGCCGGTAAACCCGGTCGTGATAGAGGTGTTCGTTGCGTTTCTGCGCCTTGAGGTTATCGACGATGCGTTTTACTTCCTGCGCTCTGTCTTTCCGGGCGATCAGAACGGCATCGGCGGTTTCTATCACAACCAGATTGTCTACTCCCAGCGCGACGACCAGGCGCGATTCGGCGCGTATCAGATTGTGATGGGAATCTTCCACCATCACATCGCCGCGCGTCGCATTGTGAGCCGCGTCCTTTTCGCTGACTTCCCACAGGGAATCCCAGGCGCCGATATCGTTCCATCCCATGTCGGCCGGCACGACCGCAGCCTTTGCCGTATGTTCCATGACCGCATAATCGATCGATTCGGACGGACAGGCGGTAAAGGCGACGGTATCGAGACGGACGAAATCGAGGTCGTTATGCGCCTGATCCAGCGCACGTTCGCAGGCGGACAGGATGTCGGGCCGCAGCGCGCGCATTTCGGCGAGCAGGGTTGCGGCCGAGAACAAAAACATGCCGCTGTTCCAGAAATATTCTCCGCTGGCGACATAGCCGGCAGCGGTTGCGGAATCCGGTTTTTCGACGAACTGGCGAACCGAGTAGACATCGGGGAAGTCTGCCAGGGTTTCGCCCTGGCGAATATAGCCGAATCCGGTATCGGGAGATGCGGCAGGTATGCCGAAAGTAGCCAGGTATCCTTGTCCGGCGACTTCTACCGCCTTGGCGACCGCGGCATGAAATGCCTGCCGGTTGCGGATCAGATGATCGGCCGGCAGAACCAGCATCAAGGCATCCGGATCTTTCCGGCTGATCGTCAGGGCAGCCAGCGCAATCGCGGGCGCGGTATTGCGGCCGACGGGTTCCAGCAGTATAGCCGTAGGCTCGACATTCAGGGCGCGCAATTGTTCGGCTATCATGAAACGGTGTTCCTGGTTGCAGACCACCAGCGGCGGGGCGATTCGGGCGATGTCGACTACGCGTTTGACCGTTTCCTGAAACAGGGAGTGATCCGTCAGCAAGGCCAGCAGTTGTTTGGGCAACGCAGCCCGCGATAAAGGCCACAGCCGGGTGCCGGACCCGCCTGACAGGATTACGGGATATAACGTCGGAGTCATCTTTCTGTATTCCTTGCTTAGGGTAAATGGCCATCTGCGAGCGAGGGCCAGCGTGGGGTTTTCTGTCCCGCCTTTATTATGAGCAGAATATTAGCATGAGATGACGCCGGGGTTCAAAACCGCCGGTTTTAAATTCCGCAGCGCCAATGCCGGAAGAGTCTAATCTGCAGCGTCTTCTTGGGTGGTTTCCGCCGTATCGTTTATGCCGTCATGGGCCTCGATGACGGAGCGTATCAGTTTGAACAGCGCGCGATTGCTTTTCGGCGCCTGCTGCAATTCCGCTTCGCGGCGACAGTTCCGGATCAGCGTCCGTAATGGCTGCGGATCGGTATCGGGATATTCGTCGATGAATTCGGTAATGCTGGCGTCGTTCCCGATCAGGCGGTCGCGCCAGTGCTCCATGCGGTGGAATGCGGCATTTTCATTGTTGTGCCGGCTGCGCCATTGTTCCAGTTGCGCGGCGATAGGCCGGGCGTCGATGATGCGCATCAATCTGCCTATATATTGCATTTGCCGGCGCAGGCCGCCGTGTGCGGTGATGCGTTTAGCCTGATCCACGGCGTCGCGCAGGTTTTCCGGGAGATTGAGCTTGTCCAGTTTGTCTTTGGATAAACCGATCAATTCTTCGCCCAGTTTTTGCAACGCCGTCATCTGGCGTTTGATTTCGCTTTTGCTTACGGCAGAGTCTTCGGTTTCAGTTTCAATTTGTGCCATGATGCGCTAGGTGTACTAAATGTTGCTATGATAACGTTTTTTAGCCTTTATTAGTCTGGAGTTTTTGTGTCTGATCAATTTAGTCATAGTCAAAGCGCATTGCAGTCCCTGGTGGAGCAAATGTTGGATTATGCCAAAACGCAGGGCGCTACCGCCTGTTCTGCCGAGGCGTCCGAAGGCATGGGGCAGTCGGTCACAGTGCGCAAGGGCGAAGTCGAGACCATAGAATATAATCGGGACAAGGGCATTTCGGTTTCGGTGTATCTCGGCCAGCGTCGCGGCAACGCGTCCACCTCGGATTTTACCCGGCAGGCGCTGGTCGATACCGTGGACAAGGCGCTGGCGATCGCCCGTTTTACCGCAGAGGACCGCTTTTCCGGTTTGCCCGATGCCGATCGGCTCGCGAAGCATTTGCCGGAGCTCGATCTGTTTTATCCGTGGACCCAGACCATCGACGAAGCGATCGAAATGGCCGGCGCGTGCGAAGCCGCCGCCCTGGCGGTCGACAGCCGCATCAATAATTCCGAAGGAGCCAGCGTCAATACCCAGAATTCGCTGTTCGTCTACGGCAACAGCCTGGGTTTTCTGGCCGGATATCCCACTTCGCGCCAGGGTCTGAGCTGCGCCGTGATCGCCGAATCGGAGCAGGGGATGCAACGCGATTACTGGTATAGCTCGGCCCGGCGGGCAGAGGATCTGTTGCCGGCCGATGAAGTCGGCCGGATTGCGGGACAGCGCACGGCGCGCCGTCTGAATGCCCGCAAGGTCAAAACCTGTCAGGTGCCGGTATTGTTCGAAGCGCCGGTGGCGACCGGACTGCTGTCGCATTTCGTATCGGCGGTCAGCGGCGGCAGTTTGTACCGGAAATCCTCGTTTTTGCTCGACAGCCTGGGGCAAGCTGTTTTTCCGGAATGGATAGATATCAGCGAGCGTCCGCATTTGCTGCGCGGTCTGGCCAGCAGCCCTTTTGATAATGAAGGCGTTGCAACGATCGACCGCGAAGTGATCCGCGACGGCATATTGCAAGGCTATTTCCTGTCGACTTACAGCGCGCGCAAGCTTGGCATGCAGACGACCGGCAATGCCGGCGGCAATCATAATCTGCTGGTGGGGAATAGCGGGGAAGATTTTGCCGGATTGCTGAAAAAAATGGGTACCGGCCTGCTGGTGACCGAATTGCTCGGCCACGGCATCAATATGGTGACGGGCGATTATTCGCGCGGTGCGGCAGGGTTCTGGGTTGAAAATGGTGAATTGCAATATCCGGTGGAAGAAATTACTGTCGCCGGCAATTTGCGGCAGATGTATAAAAATATCATCGCCATAGGAACGGATACCGAAACGCGCGGCTCCAAGCAGACCGGTTCCATCCTTATCGCAGAAATGACCGTGGCGGGAGACTGACGCAGCGGGCGGTGAATTTCATATCCCGTCGTCTAGGTTCTGCCTGCTGCGGCTGCCCCGAACAGGGTTTTCAAACCATGCGGCTGCGAACGCCAGTATTGCGGAGGAGCATCGACTTCGGCGCCTAATTTCGCCGCGGCGTGCCATGGCCAGCGCGGATCGTAGAGCATTCCTCGCGCCAGCGACACCATGTCGGCCTGACTTCCGGCAATGATCGCTTCCGCCTGTTCGGGCTCCGTGATCAAACCTACCGCCATTACCGGCATGCCGGTTTCGCTGCGGATTTTTGCGGCAAACGGTACCTGATACCCCGGCGCTACAGGAATTTTCTGATCGGGCGACAGACCGCCGCTGGAGACGTGTATATACGCGCAGCCATGTTCACGCAAGGCGTGCGACAACGCGACGCTCTGGTCGATATCCCATCCTCCGCTCACCCAGTCGGTGGCTGAAATACGTACTCCTACCGGGATGTCTGCGGGGATGGCGGCCCGGACCGCATCAAATACGGCGAGCGGAAAGCGCATGCGGTTTTCCAGCGACCCGCCGAATTGATCTTTGCGGTCGTTAGACAGCGGCGAAAGAAACTGGTGGAGAAGATAGCCGTGCGCGGCGTGTATTTCGATCGCTTGCATGCCGATGCGATGCGCCCGCTGAGCGGCCAGCGCAAACGCCTGAGCTATATTCCGCAGCCCGTCTGCATCGAGCGGTTCGGGGGCGGAGTTGTCCGGAAGATAGGGCAGAGCCGAGGGCGCGACGGTCTGCCAGCCGCCGGCGTCGAGAGGAATTTGACGGCCTCCTTCCCAGGGTTTGGCGCAGGAGGCTTTGCGGCCCGCATGAGCGAGCTGGATCGCAAAAGGGATCGAAGAGTAGGGGCGGATCGCGTCGAGCACTTTTTTCAGCGCAAGCTCGTTCGCATCCGACCATAATCCGAGATCGTCAGGCGATATTCTGCCTGCGGCTTCTACCGCGGTGGCTTCGAGAATCAGCAATGCTGCGCCGGATAAGGCGAGCTGCCCCAGGTGGATCGTATGCCAGTCGGTGGCGTTGCCGTCTTGTGCGGAATACTGGCACATAGGAGCGATGACGATACGGTTTTTCAATGTCAGGTCGCCTATTGTGCAGGGAGAAAAAAGTGGTGTCATTTCTATTATCCTCATTGCGTCGAAATTCGGATTTGCATAGCGATTCCGGCTTCTCTTCATGAACGGATGCTGTCGCGATATCGCCGCATCAGGCGTAACGAGACAGTGATTGACATTCAAGTGTATGTTGACGTGAATCGAGCGTCAATCAAAAAATGGGTATGCCGCTCGATGAAATACGTCCGGGCGATTGACAGAAACGGCATACGGGAGTATTATTCGCGGGTCATTATTAGTTGGAGGTCCATCTTGGACAGTTGCTCTTGTAGATTAGTCTACGCGCAATAATTCAGCGGGATCGCGGCCCTTTCTCATACCGCCGTCTCGCTGAAAAGGCGGGACGGTGCGTCAAAAACCGGCAGCATGTCAATGCCGGTGAGCACCCCCATAAAATTGTCGAATTACGTTATCCCCGTCTTGTTGGCGATGGGCATGACTTGGCTGTCTGTTTTGTTTGTTCCGGCGTTGCGCCGGTCTCGACGAAACAGGCAGGTTCGGCATTAACACGCAGTTCCGTGCTGTCATCAGCGCGGATTGCAATTTATGCGAGGTAAGTACCATGAAAATTCATTTCTTTTTAAATAAATCCGCATTTTCATCGATTGTTGAAAATTGCCGTTGCGCCCTGCAACAGTTCATATCCCATAATAATATGTCGGACACCGGCATACAATCCGGGGCGACGCCGGTTTACGGCAGAGGGATGTACGGTCTGCTGGTTATATCGGCACACGAACAATACCGTCGTCCGTAATCATCGGTAACGATGTACGAAGGAGAAGCCATGGAATGTGACAATAAACCCGGCTGACTCGCTGCTTCGGTTATTTTGGTCGTAACGGATCATGCGACGGGATCCAGCCGGAAGAATGGTCGTTTCTGCCGTCGGTTTGTTGCAGAACAAACCGATCGGTACCTGTAAAGCGTATGCCTGCGAACTAACGATAATGGCAAGGGTTTGCCAGAATAAGCAAGGAAGTGACACGGTGGAAAAGACTGTTTATGTAGAGGCAGGGATTGCCGCAGATACTTTTACGATTGCCCTTGCGCCCGGCTTTTTGCAAGGCCTGATCGGAGCGCTTTGTCTGGGCCTGATTCAGGCTTCGTTTGCGGATCCGACGGATGCTGCTGTCAAAACGCCCGAACCGGCCAATTCCGCTGCACGGGATGTCGGGGCTTCGAACGCCGATGCAAACTGGTCGCCGGGAACAATCCCGGTGGTTGGCGACCTGTCGCAATGGGCGGCATACAGCCAGTACACCAATGTTTACCAGTGGCATCCTGCGTTTAACTCGCCGTATTCGGGGCCCAACAGTCTGTCAGCGACGAATAACGGAGAGCAGACGAACGATGCGACGATTTACTTGGGATATCGATGGGATTCCGTTACCGAATTCTGGATCAACCCTGAATACGATCAGGGTTTCGGATTGAACGACACCTTGGGAATCGCCGGTTTTCCGAGCGGCGAATCGTATAAGGTGGGGGCGAATAATCCGTATTACCGCACGCCGCGCTTATTTATGCGGCATGTGTATAACTTCGGCGGCGAAATGCAATCCGTCGATGCCGGGCCAAACCAGATGGCCGAGACGCGGAGCGCGGATAACCTGATATTGACGGTTGGAAAATTTGCGGTGACCGATGTGTTCGACACCAACACGTACGCGCATGATCCGCGCGCGGATTTTTTTAACTGGGCTGTCGTTGATGCAGGCGCATTCGATTACGCTGCCGATTCATGGGGATACAGTTACGGCGCGAGTGCCGAATGGACGCATTCGTGGTGGACCTGGCGGAGCGGAATATTCGACCTGTCTACGGTGCCGAACAGTGAAAAACTCAGCGAGAACATGAGCGAGTTTGAATTGGTGACGGAATTCGAAGCGCGGCATACATGGCACAATTTGCCGGGGAAAGTTAAAGTGCTGGTGTTTGCGAATCATGCGCCCATGGGCAGCTATGGCCAGGCCGTGTTGCTGGGCCGGGAGACCGGCAGTATCCCGAATACCGCATCAGTGCGGCAAATGAGCTGGCGGCCCGGCATTGAATTGAATATGGAACAGGCATTAAACGGCAGCCTGGGCGTCTTCGGCCGCGCCAGCATGAATGACGGGGCATTGGAAACGTATGATTTCACGGATATCAATCGATCCGTATCGACCGGGTTTTCTTTGCAGGGCAAGGCATGGAACCGCGAGCAGGATACGGTGGGAGTAGCTTGTGTCGTGAACGGTATTTCCCGTGCGGCGCAATCTTATTTTGCCGCGGGGGGGCTGGGCGTATTGATAGGCGACGGCCAATTGCCGCATTACGGCTATGAAACGATTGCCGAAACGTATTATTCATGGCAGGTACAGCGCCATATAGCGGTGAGTTTCGATTATCAGTATGTAGCCAACCCGGCCTATAACGCCGACAGGGGGCCGGTAAACATATTTGCGGTACGCACGCATTTGAATTTTTAGCAACGGAACGACCGGTGCTCGTACCAGGGCCGGTTGCGCATTAATAACCGTTTAATTAATGAGTTTTGAAAAGGATTACCGATGTCCAGGATACCTGAATCCATTCCGACGCCGCCAAGCGCAGTGCTGGATGAAGCCCATGTGGGCGATATCCGGGGAGCGCTCGGCACGATACGGCGCGGCGATACGGCCAGCCGCAGTTCGTGGGGAGCCCGCCTGCGTACCTTGCTCGCAATTATCGGTCCCGGACTGATCGTCATGGTCGGCGATAACGATGCGGGCGCATTCAGCACTTATTCGCAGGCAGGCCAAAATTACGGCTATACCTTGCTGTGGACATTAGTGATGCTGATCCCGGTATTGTATATCAACCAGGAAATGGTATTGCGGCTGGGCGCGGTTACGGGAGTCGGGCACGCTCGCCTGATCCTGGAGCGTTTCGGAAAATTCTGGGGCGCATTCAGTGTGATCGACCTGCTTCTGCTCAATGCGCTGACCATCGTAACGGAATTCATCGGGATCGACCTCGGGTTGCGTTATCTTGGGCTGCCCAGCGTACCGGGCGTACTGCTGTCGGCAGCAGTGATACTGTTTGCGGTCAGCACCGGCGATTTTCGCCGTTTCGAGCGCTTTGCGCTGTTTCTGGTTGCGGGTACGCTGGTCATGCTGCCTATGTATCTGATCGTGCATCCGCCCTTTGCCGAAGTATTGCACCATACACTGGTTCCCTCCTTGCCCGCAAACGCCAAGCTGAGCGAGGTGATGCTGCTGATTATCGGCATCGTCGGCACGACGGTGGCACCCTGGCAGCTTTTTTTCCAGCAAAGCTATGTCATCGACAAACGGATTACGCCGCGCTACATGAAATACGAACGGATCGACCTGGTGGCCGGCATAGGCGTCGTCATACTGGGCGCCATTGTCATAATTTCGTGTGCAGCCTATGCGTTCGCGGGTCATCCGGAATTCGGCCATTTTACCGATGTCGCCGCCGTAGCGGGCGGCATGCAAAAATATTTCGGCAGGATTCCCGCTATCATGTTTACCGTAGCGCTGATCGATTCCTGCATCATCGGCGCGGCGGCCGTATCGCTTTCCACCGCTTATGCTATCGGCGATGTGTTGTCGCTCAAGCATTCGCTGCACCGCAAGCCGTCGGAGGCCAAGGGATTTTATGCGATTTATTTTGTGTTGATTGCGATCTCGGCGGCCCTGGTGCTTGCCCCGAACGTTCCGTTGGGGCTGTTGACGTCAGCCGTGCAAACGCTGGCGGGAGTGCTGTTGCCGAGCGCAACGGTATTTCTGCTGTTGCTGTGCAACGATAAGGCGGTACTCGGTCCGTGGGTAAACGGTACGGCAGTCAATATATTTACCGGGATTGTCGTGGCGATCATGGTCATGTTGTCGGTGATTTTGACGGCTTCGGTGCTGTTTCCGCAGATTACTCCGTTGCAAATCGAGTCGATTATTGCGGGGGGCGG
>DASSZW010000064.1:0-2558 GCA_035713285.1 Burkholderiales bacterium | reverse complement strand
GGCTACCGCGCATCAGACGGTCGAAGAATTGTACCTGCTGCAGAAACTGATGCGCGGGCTGGGAAGCGGTAATGTCGACACGCGGCTCGCGCAGTCCGATTTCCGCGCCGACGGAAAATTGACCGGCGCTCCCTGGCTGGGCATGCCGGTCGCTGAGATCAACCGGCTCGACCGTATCCTGGTGATAGGCAGCACTTTGCGCCAGGATCATCCTTTGCTGGCGCATCGCATGCGGGCAGCAGTCAAGCACGGCGCAGAGTTCAGTCTCGTCAACCCGGTCGACGATGATTTGTTGATGAAAACGGCTAACAAGCTGATCGTCGCGCCGCAGGGCATGGTGAATGCGCTGGCCCAAATTGTCATGGCTCTGGCTGACCAAACGGGCAAGCCGTTGCCGCAAAATCTGGCCGCAAGCCTGGCGGACGTGGAATGCAGCGCGACTGCGACTGCCATGGCAGCCAGTTTGGCAAAAGGAGCGCACAAGGCGATATTCCTCGGCAATCTGGCGCAGCATCATCCGGCTTTTGCCGATTTGCATGCGCTGGCGCAAACCGCTGCCGAATTGTCCGGCGCTGTATTCGGATTTCTCGGCGAAGCGGCCAATAGCGTAGGCGCGTATGTCGCCGGCGCAGTTCCGCATCGGGGCAAAATCGGCCTCGACGCGGCTGCGATGCTGGCTGCACCACGCAAAGCCTATTTGTTGCTGGGAGCGGAACCGGAACTCGACTGCTATAACCCGGCATTGGCCATGCGCGCTTTACGCAGCGCGGACATGGTGGTTGCGATGAGCGCATACAAGCATGCGGCGCTGGATTATGCCGATGTCTTGCTGCCCATCGCGCCGTTCACTGAAACGGCGGGTACGTTTATCAGCACCGAAGGCCGGGTCCAGTCGTTCAAGGGCGCGGTCGCTCCGCTGGGCGAAACCCGTCCGGCGTGGAAAGTTCTGCGCGTACTGGGCACGATGGCCGGTTTGCAGGGTTTCGATTACGATACCGCCGAAGCGGTACGGCAAGCGGCGCTCAAAGACGATATCCTGCCGCCCGGCACATTAAATAACAGTCTGTCAGCAGTTGCCCTATCGTCGGTGACGGTGAGGGACGCGCTGACCCGGATCGGCGAGATTCCGATGTATCAGGCAGACGCCGTGGTGCGGCGAGCCGAGGCGTTGCAGAAAACGCCGGGCGCTGCCATTCCTGAGGCGCGTATGAATTCGGCCATGCTGCATAATCTGGGGCTGGAGTCCGGAGCCATGGCGAAGTGCGTGCAGGACGATGCGCATGTGGTAGTGCGGGTCGATATCGACAATACCTTGCCCGACGGCGCTCTGCGACTGGCTGCGGCGCATCCGCTCACTGCCGTACTGGGCGCGATGATGGGAGAAATCAGCGTGGAGCGCGTATAGCATGGCTTACTTACAGGCTTTATTCGGTTATGCGTGGCCCGCGGTCTGGACGCTGGCCAAAATCGTTGCGATAGTCGTTCCCATGCTGTTGGCCGTAGCGTATCTTACTTACGCCGAACGCAAAGTGATCGGCTACATGCAGGTGCGCATCGGCCCGAACCGGGTCGGTTACAAGGGCCTGTTGCAGCCTATCGCCGACGGCATCAAGCTGATGATGAAAGAAATCATCATCCCGAGCGGAGCCAACAAATTCCTGTTCGTGCTGGCGCCGGTACTGACGATCGCACCCGCGCTTGCCGCCTGGGCGGTGATCCCGTTTTCGCCGCAAGTCGTCCTGGCGAATGTGGACGCGGGTTTGCTGTATATTCTGGCGATCACATCGATGGGCGTATACGGCGTCATTATTGCCGGTTGGGCGTCGAATTCGAAATATGCGTTTCTGGGCAGCCTGCGTTCCGCAGCGCAGATCGTGTCGTATGAAATCGCGATGGGATTTGCCCTGGTCGGCGTCCTGATGGCAGCGCAAAGCCTGAACCTGACCGATATCGTCAACGGACAGAAGGGAGGCGTCTTCAGCTGGTACTGGTTGCCGCTGTTCCCGATGTTTATCGTGTATTTCATTTCCGGAGTCGCCGAAACCAACCGCGCTCCGTTCGACGTTGCCGAAGGCGAATCCGAAATCGTAGCCGGTTTTCATGTCGAATATTCGGGCATGGCATTCGCGGTATTTTTTCTCGCCGAATATGCCAATATGATATTGATCGCTGCGCTGACATCGCTGATGTTTCTGGGCGGCTGGAATCCGTTATTCGATATCGCGCCGTTTACCTGGGTTCCGGGATTTATCTGGCTGTTATTGAAAATCGCTTTCGTGCTGTTTCTGTTTCTCTGGTTGCGGGCAACTTTTCCGCGTTACCGTTACGACCAGATCATGCGTCTGGGCTGGAAAGTATTTATTCCGATTACGCTGGTCTGGCTGGTGCTTGTCGGTGCAGTCATGCAAACCCCTTATGCGTATCTGGTCCACTAATGGCGATGATGAGTGGATACAAGATGATGGAGCGATGTGAATGAAGGCGATTAAACAATTTTTCTCCAGTTTGCTGCTGATAGAGCTGTTCCGTGGCTTGGCGCTGACCGGAAGGCATTTGTT
>DASSZW010000063.1:0-6677 GCA_035713285.1 Burkholderiales bacterium | reverse complement strand
CCAGACATGACTAATATGGCGGAAAGCACTCTATTTTACCATCCCGGCAAAACCCATAAATGCGAGACTCATGATGCCTGCCGTGACCATGGCGATGCTGCTGCCGCGAAAAGCTGCCGGCATGTCGGCGCCGTCCAGCCGTTCGCGTATGCCCGCGAACAGGATCAGTACCAGCGTAAAGCCGACGGAACCGCCGAAACCGAAGAACAGGGACTGGGTGAAATTATGCTGCGCCTGCACATTCAGCAAAGGGATGCCCAGAACGGCGCAATTGGTGGTAATCAGCGGCAAATAGATCCCCAGCACCCGAAACAGGACCGGGCTGGTTTTGCGCACGAACATTTCCGTAAACCCGACGATGCCGGCGATCACAACGATAAACGACAGGGTGCGCAGGTAGCTCAGCTCCGTGCCGAGCAGATAGTGATTGATCAGGTAACTGGTACCCGAACCCAAAGTCAGGACGAATGTCGTGGCTGCGCCCATGCCGATGGCGGTTTCCAGTTTTTTGGAAACGCCCATGAACGGGCATAAACCCAGGATCTTGGACATGATGATGTTATTGACGAATACAGTCCCGATCAGGATGAGCAGATAGCTTTGTAGAGTCATGATAACCTGTCAGCGCATAAGATATATTATTATCCTAGAAACGACAGCAGACCGCCATATTTTATTCAGAAAGCAATCCGTTACGTCGATAAATCTTACACTCATCGATGATTCCTTCCTGGTTCGAAACAATTATTTTCATTAAAACAATGCAATGAATTTTTGGCACGTTTATTGCTTATGATTAACCTTATAATAAAGATGAGATGGCGATTGCTCCTGTCAAGTTCCATGTCCACTTGTTAGTAACATTCCTCCTTACGGACGGAATTTAAATGATGCACAACGATGCATAATGAAGGAATGTATGATGAAATCATCAAAATGCCGGACCCTGCTGTCAGTAACGATAGCGGGATTTTTTTGCAGTGTCATTCCGGCGGAGGCGTCATCGATACTGGGTCCGGATTTGGCAACGTTTACGGTTCTGGGTGCGTCAGCGGTAACCAACGTTCCGACCAGTACTATCACCGGAAATGTGGGCGTATGGTCGAGTGGAGGCGCTAATGCAATCACCGGATTCAACTCCTCGCCCGGAGTTGCGGTGTCGGATCCGCAGGTGACCGGAGGAGAGGTTCAGGCAGGCACCGCGCTGGCGCAGTCGGCCCAGAGTCAGCTTACCACCGCAATCACTGATCTTGGCTCCCTGGGAGCCGGTACGACGTTGCCTTCGGATCTCAGCCTTGCAGGGACGCTCGCTCCCGGTGTCTACTCGGTTCCTTATGGAACCACCAATCTGTCCGGCGCGCTCACCCTGAACGGGGAGGGCAATGCTAACGCCGCCTGGGTATTCCAAATGGCGAGTTCTCTGATAACGTCGCCCAATTCAGTCGTGAACGTGATCAACACCGGTTCAGGCGCAGGCGTGTACTGGAATGTTGCGAGTTCCGCGACCATCGATACCAATACCGCTTTCCTGGGGAATATTCTCGCGCTCTCCAGCATCAGCATGAACGCCGCCGCAACCGATCTTTGCGGCAGGGCCCTGGCCAGTACCGGCGCCGTGACGCTAATTCAAAACGGGCTATCGGGCAGCTGCACGAATACATTGTCCGGCAGCGGCGGCTTGAGCGGCGGACTGAATGTCGCCAGTTCAGGGGTAAGTTTCCTTCCCTATGCTCCTGTTAATGCGGAGCATGCGGTGCCCGAACCGGATACCCTGGCGCTGTTCGGGCTCGGATTGCTCAGTCTCGGGTTTATCCGGCGCTGGCACCGTTGAATCGGGATTTCGCTAAACTTCAAAATCCGTGACATGGGAAACCGGTCCGGTCAGGGCGGGTTGCCGGACAGAGACTCGACCGAAAGAGACCGGGGATAAGCGAGATTGGTGCCCGGTAAAAACAGTTCTTCGCGCGCAGGTTCAATCGGCGGTTTGTAACCAATTTCCTGGACTACGATATCATCCGGCAATTTCGGTGCTGGTGAGGGATACAAGCCGCGGTTGAGAGCGTTGACTACCGTACGCCATACCATGGCGGCATGATTGTTCGTGGTGTCCGTATTTTTGCGTTCGCCGTTGCCCATCCATACTGCCACGGTAACGCTGCCCGTCGAGCCGATGCACCATTGCTGGTTGTCGTCCTGTTCAGAGGCATACGACGCATAGCCGTAGACCGCCGGGATGGCGCTGTCACCGTGGGCAGACGGGTCGGCGAGGATATTGCTGACTATGGCGCTCGCGTCGGCTGAAAGAATAGTCCGGCCGGCGCTCAAACCTCCTGTCCGCAAGCCGGCCATGCGGTATACCCCCCGATTTGCCAGCGTCTGATAAGCGTTGGCGAGATCGAGCAGGCTGGCGTTAATTCTGAGCGGCATGGCAGGATCCGGAACATTCATGTCCAGCGCTTGCAGGCGATCGATGAAATCGTCGCGGGATATTTTTTCCAGCACCTGACCGGCTGGCAGGGCGAGGCCGGCGCCGAGAGCGAAACGGGCGCTGACCCAATGCGGCGTCGAGGCGTCATTGGTGTAGCCGGGAAACGGGTTCGGTACGGAAATCGGTAGGGGCGTGTCGTTCAGTACCGATGCGGCCGTGATCTTGTATTGTTCGATCGCCAGTTCGTACAGAAACGCTTGCGCGAGCGTACCGGCAAGTCGCTGTACGGTAATCGGGTCCGGCGCCGTTGCGTTATCATTTCGCGCATTGGCATAAGCCAGAATCTCGGCTGTGCTGTTTTTAAGGATAACGATAGCTCCGCCATCGATTTTCGGCGAGAGCTCCAGTTGTTTTTGCAGGGAATCCAATGCCAGTTTTTGAATGTTGAAGTTTAAACTGGTGCTGAGATATTCGCCCGGGATCGACAGATAGCGTTCTGCCAGAGTCTGAGCCAGTCCAGGACCCGACGGAACCTCCGGGTGGGGGGCGAGTTTGCTGTACGCCAGATCGGTGATGATGGAGCAACTGGGTCTGGGCGGTTTCAGGTGCCGTGCGACGCCGCAGGCTCTGGCCGCGACCACGGCAGGTTTCGCATTCGGCCCGCGTAACAGAGCGGCAAGTATCGAAGCCTGTGCGCTATCGATCTCGGCGGGCGCGACATTGAACAAAGCACGCGAAGCCGCATTGATGCCCGATAAATTAGAACGGAATGTGACCAGATTGAGATAGGTATCGAGAATTTGCGCCTTGGTCCAATGTTTTTCCAGAGCATCGGCTTCCCTGATTTGCCGCCATTTCTGGGTATAGGTTCGGCCACCGGCCCGGCGGATCAATTTTTTGTCCAGCAATCCTGCCAGCTGCATGGTCAAAGTCGAAGCGCCGCGATGCGTGTCGTATCGCAGGTTTTCCCACGCGGCGCCTACGAAAGCGCGCCAATCGACGCCGTGGTGCTGAAAAAAGCGCCGGTCTTCCGATACCAGCAAGGCATTTTGCATGGCAGGAGAAAGGTCGCTGAGCGCGACCCAGCCCAAACGCTGTTCCGAGAAATCGATTTGACGCATTTGCAGCACTTTGCCGTGACGGTCCAGCAGTTCTGCGTAAGATGATCGATGGGCGGCCCGCACTTGCTGAAAACTGGGCAAATCTGCAGCGAAAGCAGTCTGCCAGAGCAGACTGCCCGATAACAGGGCGAAAGCAGCTAGCCTAGCGACCGGATACATTCTCGGACCAGTTGCGGGCCGCGATAGATCAGGCCGCTGTATAGCTGTACCAGCCGCGCGCCGGCTTCGATTCTGGCGGCGGCATCCGCGCCGCTCATTATCCCTCCGGCGCCGATTACCGGAACTTCGCCGGCCAGCGCCAGCGCCAGTCTTTTCGCGACTCGCGTAGCCGGGGCGGTTAATGGAGCGCCGGAAAGGCCGCCGGTTTCGCCGGCATGGGGCAGGCCTTCGATGTCATCGCGCGAGAGCGTCGTATTGGTGGCGATGACGCCGTCGATCCGGTATTGCCGGAGCAATGCGGCGATTTCGGTCAAGGCTTCGTCAGACAGATCGGGGGCGATTTTGAGCGCGAGCGGCACGTAGCGGCCATGCAATTGGGCGAGCCGGGACTGTTCGGTTTTCAGTTTGCCCAGCAAGTCCGCCAGCGCGTCGCCGGCTTGCAGATCGCGCAGGTTTTTGGTGTTGGGCGATGAAATATTGACCGCCACATAACCGGCGTGCGGATAAACCGCCGCCAGACAGTACACATAATCATCGGCGGCGCGCGCGATAGGGGTGTCGAAATTCTTGCCTATGTTGATGCCGAGCACCCCCTTGAATTCCGCCGCCTGTACGTTGCGCAGCAGTTGCGCCACGCCGCCGTTATTGAACCCCATCCGATTGATGATCGCCTGCGCCTCGGGTATGCGGAATAAACGCGGTTTGGGATTGCCCGGTTGCGGGCGCGGCGTGACCGTGCCGATTTCGATAAAGCCGAATCCCAGCGCTGCCAGGGCGTCGATATACGCGCCGTTTTTGTCCAGACCTGCGGCAAGCCCTACGCCGTTAGGAAAACGCAGTCCCATCGCCTCGACGGCTTTGCCGGAAGCGGGACGAGCCATTGCGGCGCTCAAACCGAGCTTGTGGACGAGGTTTAATCCGGTCAGGGTGAGGTGATGCGCGGTTTCGGCATCGAACTGGAAAAGTAACGGGCGGAGTAGGGAATACATCCGCTCATTTTAGCGTATTGCCGGTGAAATAAATATTGGTACGATGATAAGCAATCATTGCGTGGGCACCAAAGAGAAGCGTCCTTTTTCTTATTCCCTTTTCCGCAATTCCTGTTGAGCGCAAGGCTAGAATTTTTTCGGTTCTGATATACCCAGATCGCGGCAAATCTTGATTGCCAAGTGGTTATTGATTTCATTATGCCTTGGAACAGCGCTGCGTCTGTTTGTGTCAGAGTGGCGCCACCAGGAATGGCTTACCACCTTCACGGAGCAAGGCGCAGCCATGGGATGTAGGTTATCAGTAAATCTCGCCGCTTCATACCGCGATAGAAAGTTCTTCAAAATCATGGCCAACGGCTGCTAGCGCATCGGCACGATTTAATTCGATAGCCTCAGCTAATGTTTCCCGAAGCGATGTTAATAACCCATCGCGGGAAGGTTCCTGACAATTTACGCCAGGGATTTCTTCAATCCAGCCGATCCACCAATCAGCGTCTTGTTTAATTACTGCGGTGTAGCTTGAACTCATAACTTGATCTCCTTAATTTGCATCATAGCAAAAAAGTGCAAGTAGCCCTAAACGACATTGTAGAAACTCCCATTCAGAACAGCCTGTTTAGCGTTGGTGAATTTTTTCAAAATAAACTGCCATCACAAATCCGGTTGGACAGATACAGTCGTATGTCGTTTCTCCTGTTGCGTTTTACTTGATAAAGAGAGGGGAAAAGGGGACGCTACCATTTTCACTTGGTAGCAAGTGACATACTGCGCATCGACTTGTACCATATACGCTTGAAACGTCCTTTTATCGCGACCAAGAATATAAAGGGTAGCGTCCCCTTTTCGCCCACCTTTTTTCAATAGGGATTGCCCCCGTTGGCAAATCGGATGGCGGGACAACGGGGCAACAAAGGGAAGCATCCCCCCTTTTTTTTCTTACGATGTATGAACGACCCAGCCAAAGTCATTTTTAAAATCCTCAAAACATTGATCACATATCCAATGATAATTGTCATCGGTAACGTAACCGATACGTAAAGTCTCCGGTTCTGTCGCTGAAAACTTCGCAGAACAAAACTCACAATGGTCATGATCCCAATCATCTCGATGGCTCACATAGTGTTTCCTAGTTAATCCAACATTTTTTAAATAGCGTTCTTGACCTTGAATGCGCCAATCAAACATATACACCTCACTTCGGTATAACATCACCATTTGGAAAAATGCGCGACCATGAACCGTCCGGTGCTCTGTAATCCCAATGCGGTCCAATTGGGGCAGGATGATTCAAATCTGGCCTATAACTTTCACTGGTAATTGGATTATAGTAATTTCCATTCCCATCACCGGGTTGGCTCCCAGGCTTCCCTCGCCACGCTGTACCCGGAGGAGCCTTGGAAGCATCATTACCAGGCCAAGCCGGTTTGTCATTAGTTGAAGTTAATTTCGAACAAATATTTTCAACATTTCTAATTATTGATATTTGTCTCAGGATGGGAAATAAACACTCTGGACACACCGGCTTTATAGAATCCGAGTCTAGCCCTGGCGGATGAGTCCCGTTACCAGGAATATTTTTGATAATGACATGTTCGAGCAGATTATCAAAGATGTGGCTGTTTCCTGAAACCGCAACGCCGCGGGCATTGTAGAAAAACGCATTGTAGCGTTTGCCAAAGGCATTCAGCATGTAGTGGATGTGGTTGCCCGGCCCATCGGCAATGTCGGTGAGCCGATGCGCTGCGTCGTGGGTATAATTGACAGTTTGACCATCAGCGTAGCTCACATGGGTGAGTTGTCCCGCCGCATCATAGCTGTAGCGGGTAGTCTTGTCACCGACGGTTTTGCTTTGCAGCCAGCCGCGGGGAGTATAACTCAGGGAGATAACCCGTCCGTGGGGGTCGGTAAGCGACAGCGGTCGGCCGTTGGCGTCGTAAGCGGTAATGGTCGTGACCTGTCCCGACGCGTCGGTGACGCTAT
>DASSZW010000062.1:0-13937 GCA_035713285.1 Burkholderiales bacterium | reverse complement strand
ATCGGCAGCATGATCGCCAGCACGATCAGGAGGACTACGCCGCCCATGACCACGATCAGTATCGGTTCCATCAACCCGGTAAGCAATGCGGTCTTGTTTTCCATTTCGTGCTCCTGCTGGATGGCAGCGCGTTCCAGCATGTGCGCCAGCTTGCCGCTGGCTTCGCCGCTGGCGATGAGATGGATCAGCAGCGGGGGGAATTTCCCGGTCGTTCTCAGCGCATGGCTCAGCGAAGTGCCTTCTTTCACCATGCGCAGGGTTTGCTCGATCGCTGCGCGCAGCGGCAGATTGGCGACGATCATGGCGCCGGCCTGCAACGCTTTGACCAGCGGCACGCCGCTGCCGACCAATATCGCCAGCGTGCTGGCAAAGCGCGCGGTATTCAGTCCGCGGATGAGATTCCCGACCAGCGGCATCCTCAGCAGAAAGGCGTGCCAGCGGTAACGGTTGTCGCCGTTGGTTAACGCCATCCTCGCCCCCCACGCCGCAGCTGCCAGCAACGCCAGCAGGTAGATTCCGCTGGCGCGCAGGAAGTCGCTCAACGCGATCAGCGCGACGGTTAGAAACGGCAGCGACTGATGGCTTTGGCGGAAGACGTTGACTACTTGCGGCACCACGTAGACCAGCAATCCGGCAATGACAGCGGCGGCGACCACCGATACGGCAGCGGGATAGAGAAAAGCCAGCATGATTTTCTGCCGCAGGTCGCTGCGGTTTTCGGTGTAATCGGCGATGCGCAGCATGACTTTCCCGAGTTCGCCCGATTCTTCGCCGGCATGCACCAGCGCCTGGTAAATTTCGGGGAACACCTTTCCGTAATGTCCCATCGCTCGCGCCAGAGGTTGTCCTGACAGAACTTCGGCCCGGACGCCCGCCAGAATTTGCCGGACATATTCGTGTTCGGACTGTTCGACCAGCGCCGTCAGGGCGGCATCTACGGTTAAGCCGGCAGCCAGCAGCGTCGCAAACTGGCGGGTGAACAGTGCCAGCTGCGCTTGCGAAAAACGCCGCTTCCAGCGCAGGCCGGCGTTATTGTCCATGGCGGTTTCGGACACGGCTTCGACGGTTACGGGAAACAGGCCGAGATCGCGCAGGCTGTTTCTGGCCTGGCGTGCCGTATCGACTTCCAGCACGCCTTTTACCGTACGGCCGTTTTTGTCCAGGGCTTCATAACGGAACGCGGTCATGCGCGGCGGCCGATAGTTTGAGTCAACAACTCAAATGCGACTGTATTCGGGCGATACGGGAAAGCAGACATGCATTGATCCTCGCTATTTGATGCTTAATCCTTGGTTACCCGCAATATTTCTTCCAGCGAAGTAATCCCGGCTGCGACCCAGCGCATTCCGTCCATGCGCAGGTTGCGCATGCCAGCGGCAACGGCGCAGTCGCGGATTTTCTGCTCGGAAGTGCCATCGTGGACAAAGCGTCGTATCGTATCGTCCATCACCAGCAGTTCATAAATTCCCGTGCGCCCGCGATAGCCGGTCGTGTCGCAACTGTCGCAGCCGGTCGGCGCGTAGACCTGATCGGGTAAAACCTGCCCGGCGAACAGGGCATGTTCATGCAATTCGCGGGGTATGGGTTGTTTGCATTTCGGGCAGAGCCTGCGCACCAGTCGTTGCGCCAGCACGCCGAGCAGGCTGGACGCCAGCAGGAAGGGTTCGACGCCCATGTCGATCAACCGCGTCACCGCGCTCGCGGCATCGTTGGTATGCAGCGTCGCCAGTACCAGATGTCCGGTCAAGCTTGCCTGGACCGCGATTTGCGCGGTTTCGAGATCGCGGATTTCGCCTATCATGATGACGTCGGGGTCCTGCCGCAAAATAGCGCGCAGGGCTTTGGAAAAATTCATGTCTATGCGCGGATTGACCTGCGTTTGCCCGACGCCGTCGAGGTCGTACTCGATCGGGTCTTCTACGGTCATGATATTCATGGCGGTGGAATCGATGTTCGACAGAGCGGCGTACAAGGTTGTCGTCTTGCCCGACCCGGTCGGCCCCGTGACCAGCAGAATGCCGTGGGGCTGGTTTATCAGCGTGTTCACTTCGCTCAGGGTGCTCTCGTTCATGCCCAGTTTCGCCAGGTCGAGGCGGCCCGATTCCTTGTCGAGCAGGCGTAATACGACGCGCTCGCCGTGTCCGGTCGGCAGCGTCGAGACGCGCACGTCGACCGGTTTGCCGGCCAGACGCAGCGATATCCGCCCGTCCTGCGGCAAACGTTTCTCCGCGATATCGAGTTGCGCCATGATCTTGATGCGCGATACCAGCGCGGCGTGCAAGGCCCGGTGCGGTTCTATCATGTCGCGCAGTACCCCGTCCATGCGGAAGCGTACTACGGAGCGATGCTCGAAAATTTCGATATGGATGTCCGACGCGCCTTCGCGCAGGGCTTGCGTGAGCAGGGTATTGATCATGCGGATAACGGGCGCGTCGCCTTCCGCTTCGAGCAGGTCTTCGATGCGCGGCATCGCTTGCACCAGCCGGGAAAGATCCATGTCCTGCTCGAAACCGTCCGCCAGTTGCGCCGCCGATTCGTCGGCTCTGGAATAAACGTCGGCCAGAGTCTTGTCGAATTCTGCGCGATCGAGCAAAACCGTGCGTAACGGTACTTGCAGGTAGCGGCGCAATTCTGCCAGGGTTTCCGCGCTGGCGTCTTCGCGCAAGCAGATTTCCGCCTCGGTCTCGCCCAGGCGGAACAGCAAAACGCCGTTTTCCGTCGCGTACGGGTAGGGAATGGATTTTTTGACTGCCATCGGGCTTATTTTTGCTGCGGGGTGGACAAAGGCGGTAACACCGGCGCTTTGATGTCGGGCAGCATGAACGATTTGGACATCTGTGTTTTAAGCTGCTCGCCGGAAATATAATCGTAGCGGTCGCTGGTAAGCTTGGCATAACCGTTTTCGTTGCGCAGGACATGAGGCCGTAAAAAAACCATCAGATCGGTTTTGGTGCGGGTACGGTTTTTAAAACTGAACAGATTGCCGACATACGGCAAGTCGCCCAATACCGGAACTTTCGAGACGCTTTCGGCGACGGAATCCTGGATCAGTCCTCCCAGCACGATGATTTGGCCGTCGTCGACCAGCACGGTGGAATCGATGGAGCGCAGGTTGGTGGTGGGGCCGGAAGGATTGTTAAGCGTGGTCGCATCGACGCTCGATACTTCCTGGTAGATTTGGAGCTGGATCGAGCCGCCTTCCGAAATCTGCGGCTTGATCTGCAGCGTCAGGCCCACGTCCTTGCGGTCGTAAGTCTGGAAGGGCGTAATCGTGGCGGTGGTGCCGGTCTGGGCATACGATCCGGTGACGAGCGGAATATTTTGTCCGACCACGATTTTCGCCTGTTCGTTGTCCAGCGTCAGCAGATCCGGCGTGGACAGGATATTGGCGTTGTCTTCGGTTTCCAGCGCGCTGGCCAGCGCGCCGAGATTCAGCACGGTGCCGACGCCGGGAATATTGATCTGGCCTTTGACGATGCCGATATTGAGACCCTGTCCGACCGAAGCGATGTTCGACGCTGCGCTCATGATATTCGTACTGACGCCCGGCGTACCGAAATTGGTGCCGCCGATCACATTGGTCCCGCCCTGGGTTACGCCGTTCAAGTCCTGCCACTGGATGCCGAACGAGGCGGCTTTGGTGGCGTCGACTTCGACGATCAGTGCCTCGACGAAAATTTGCGCCCGTCTTTCGTCCAGTTTGTCGATCACTGCGCGCAAATTATTGTAAACGGCTTCCGGAGCAGTGATGATCAGCGAGTTGGTGGCGGTGTCGGCCTGTATCATGCCGCTGCCCGGACCAGACGGCGAGAGCGAAGCGGTTTGCAGCAGACTCGGCGGCGACGACATCGACGGCCCCGAGGATATCGATGAACCCGGAGATGACGATGAAGCGACCGGCGAACCCGGAGCTGGCGAGGAAGACGAGGATGAGGAGGACTGGGCGCCGCTGGATTGCGAAGGTGGTTTCATGGGAGCGCTGGGCGTCGGCGCGCTGGGTTCGCCGGTTATTACGGCGCTCAGGGTCTGCGCCAGTTTGCCGGCATCGGCGTTTTTAAGGTAAATGACGTGGATGTTGCCCATATCTCCGGTAGACGCATCGAGTTTTTCGATCAATCGCTTTAACATCGCGACGCGCGAGGTATTGGTCGAATCCAGTATCAGGCTGTTGGTGCGTTCATCGACCACTACGCTGACGTGCTGGCCGGGTTCGTTCGTTGCGCCGGGCGCATTACTGCTGCTCGTGAGGCGGCTGATGATCCTGGCGACGTCGATGGCCGAGGCATGATGCAGTTCTATTACGACCGCGTCATCGCTGGGCTGGTCGATCGCATCGATAATATGGTCGATGCGTTTGAGATTGTCCGCGTAATCGGTAATGACCAGGGTATTGCTGTTGGGATAGGCGGCGACGGTATTGTTCGGGGAAATCAGCGGCCGCAATACCGGTATCAGTTGCGCGGCGGACTGGTGTTTGAGCACATAGACTTGCGTCACGATTTCGCCGCCGGCGGGCGGAGCGCTCCCGGTCGTTTGCGTGTAGTTCAGTTTGGCATCGGCTTCGGGCAGGATTTTGGTGACGCCGTTCGATTCGACGGCGGCATAGCCCTGCAGGCGCAGCGCCGACAGCAATATCGGATAAATCAGCGCGCGCGAAACCGGTCTGGACGATACGATATTGATCGTCCCTTTTACGCGGGGGTCGATCAGGAAGTTTTTGCCGGTTATCTGTCCTACCGCTTTGATGACCGAGACGATGTCCGAATTGACGAAATTGAGCGTGATATTTTCTTCTTCAGCCTGGGCGCAGACGCCGAAGAAAAAGATCAGGGTGGCAATGATAGTTTTTAAAATCACAAAAAAGCACTTTCGGTTATGATTAGAGCCTTCTTATACCACATTCGTGTGACACATTAATTTAATGTAAGCGGCGGCGCGTCTTCCTTAAGATTCAAGCGGCTTTTTACGCCGTCGCGATCGATCACGACATGATCCCGGTATATGCCGTCGAGCCGCATACCCGGCTGGATTTGCGCCGTGGACGGCACCATCATGCTTTTTCCGCCGCCGTCACGCAAAATGGCTACGCCGCCGGAACCGTTTGTGGCCGCGAAAACCCCTTCGAGTACGAGATTCGGCGGAGGCAGATTCATGACGGTCCGATTGTTGAGCAAACGATGGTCGATGATTGTTTCGGCAGCGTCGCCGGCCGGCATGTCGACGCCAGCCGGGACGACTGGCGTGACGGGCGTCAGAAAGATCCAGGTCCATTTCGCCGCCATCGCGCATAGCGCGATGAGGAGGGCCAGGTTCAATATGCCGAAACCTGAACGCTGCAGCAATGCGAATAAAAATTTCATAATTGTGCGGTACAATAACAATGCTTCTATTTTAGCAGCCTGTCGGACTTAAAGGAAATCGGCTGCAAATCCGTCTGACCGGTGCATATTTCGCCGCTTTTTTGGTCAATAGAACGACTATTGACCTGCAAAATCGTCAAAATCTGCCCTCGCCCAGCCGAATTTTGCGAGCAACCGCTTTGCGGTTTGCCTGCTTGAGGCATTACGCTTCGATTCTTCAAGTCCGACAGGCGGCTCGCCGAGCTTCTTATTGCAGCGACTGATTTTTGAGAGTATGAAATTCATGGGCATCAAATCTCCTGTACAAAAAGGCTTCACCCTGATTGAAGTGATGGTGGTCATACTGATACTCGGCATCCTTGCCGCGCTGATCGTTCCCAAGATCATGAGCCGCCCCGACGAAGCGCGCCGCGTGGCCGCCAAACAGGATATCGGTTCGATCATGCAGGCGCTCAAGCTGTACCGGCTCGACAATCAGACGTATCCGACGACCGAGCAGGGTTTGCAGGCGCTGGTGCAGAAACCGACTACCCCCCCGATACCACCGAACTGGAAATCGAACGGTTACCTCGAACGCCTGCCGCCGGACCCGTGGGGAAATCCCTACCAATATCTGAATCCCGGCCTGCACGGCAAAATAGACGTTTTCAGTCTCGGCGCCGATGGCGCGCCCGGCGGCAAAGGCAATGATGCCGATATCGGATCGTGGGAACTCTGAATTGAGTCGCCTGCTGCTGCGAGCGCAGGGTTTTACCTTAATAGAAGTTGTCGTGGTGCTGCTGTTGATGGGGATCGTTTCCGCGCTCGTCGTTGCCAATATCGCGCCCGACGACAAAAAAGAATTGCGGCTCGAAAGCGACAGGCTGGCCGCGCTGTTTGAACAGGCCAGCATGGATGCGCGGGCAGACGGCAATGCGATAGCCTGGACTTCGGACGGCAACGGGTATGTTTTCCAGGAAAAATCGCCGGGCAACGACTGGGTTGCCAAAAGCGACGACATATATCGTCCGCATAAATTGCCTGCCGACATGCGTATTCTGGCAGCTTCTGCCGATCAGCCGGGATTGTCGCCGGGCGCCCGGCTGGTGTTCAATCCGAGCGGGATCAATCTGCCTTTCGATATCATATTGATGAAACGGCGGCTCGCGATGAAAATATCCGGCGATACGATGAACCGCATGACGGTGGGATCATATCATCTTGGTCAATAGGCGTTCCTGTCGGCAAAACGGGTTTACCCTGTTTGAAGTGATGATCGCGCTGGCGATCATTGCTATTGCGCTGGCTGCCGCCTTGCGCGCCGCGAGCCTCGGCACCGACAGCGCTATCGAACTGAAAACGCGTACGCTGGCGGCGTGGGTGGCGCAGAATCGCATGGCTGAGCATGCCGCTCTGGCGGATTGGCCGGCTATCGGAAATTATACCGGCATCGAAAATCAGGCCGGTATGGATTTTATCTGGCGCGAAACGGTCAGCGCAACGCCCGGCGCCAATTTCCGCAGACTCGAAATCGATGTGTTCTTAAAAAGCGACCCATCCCGCCGGATGGATAAATTGTCCGGCTTTCTGATCAACCCGCTGGTAATGAAATGAAACAGCGCGGATTTACACTGATCGAGCTGCTCGTCGCCATGGTAATTTTCGCCCTGCTGTCGGTCATGGCATACCGGGGACTGAACGCGGTAATCGATGCGCGGGCGCGGGTTGCGGCCGAAAGCCGGAAGTGGCGGGACTTATCGCTGTTTTTTGCCCGACTTGAATACGATGCAACGCATCCCGCGCGTCGCCCGATACGCAATCAGGACGGACTGCTCCAGCCCGAATGGGTAGGCAAGAGCAGTTATGTCAACCCTGACGACGCCAATCTCTATGTCACGGTAATGGAAAGTTACGGTCGGGGTGCGGCGAGGATAGGCTATCGCTATAATCAGGGTGCGATAGAAGAACTGATCTGGCCGAGCCTGGACCAGGCGCCGCGCGAGCAGCCGTCGATATACCCTTTGCTGAGCGGGGTCCGGGACTTCAGTTTGCGTTATCTGTCGGCCGGCAATCAGTGGGTCGATACCTGGCCGCTGCCGGGCCAGATCGGGGGGTTGCCCAAAGCGCTTGAAGTTACCCTGCTTCTTGACTCCGGCGAGCGGCTAACGCGGATGTTCGCGCTGCCATGAACGGGCAGAAAGGCGTTGCGGTGGTGATGGCGATATTGATCGTCGCGTTGGCGGCGACGGTAGCCTCGGCTTTGCTGTGGGAACAGAACCTTTGGCTGCGCCAGGTCGAAAACGACCAGGACAGGGCTCAGTCGGAAATTATTGCCGTCAGCGGCACCCGGCTCGCAGCGGCGATATTGAACGCGGATACGAGAAATATCGATTACCTGCAGGAAAGCTGGGCGCAACCGTTGCCGTCCCTGCCGGTGGAGAACGGGACGATAAGCGGATTCATCCAGGATCAGCAGGGACTGTTCAATCTGAATAACCTGGTCAATAACGGCAAAACCGACCAGAAGCAGAAAGTGAAATTCCAGCGTCTGCTGGCGCTACTGGGCATGCCGGTCGAGCTTGGCAATGCGCTGGCGGACTGGCTGGATGCCGACAATGAAATTCAGGGTCCGGGAGGAGCGGAAGATGCCTATTATCTGGGTTTGGCGCAGCCTTATCGCGCCGCCAATCGCATGCTGACCGAAGTGGGCGATCTCGGGCAGGTCCGCGGTTTCGACCAGCAGCTCGTCGAACGCCTGCGGCCTTATGTGACGGTGTTGCCGCGCCCGACAACGATCAACGTCAATACCGCGCCTGCAGAAGTCCTGTGCGCCACGGTCGACGGTTTGACGCTGTCGCAGGCGAGAACATTGGCCGCTCTGCGCGACAAGTCCCCTTTCGGTTCCATCGCCGACTTCCGCTCTGCGTTGCCCGGCCTGGATATTACCGTAGCCGACAGCGATTTTTCCGTCGCCAGCCAGTTTTTTCTCGTTACCGTTACTACCCGTTTTGGTCGTGCCAGCACTACGGTATGGACATTGCTCGATCGGGAGGGCGGCTTTTGGCCCGGCATCGTATGGCAAAAATCCTCATGACTACGCTAAAACTATATCCCGACTGTAGCGGCGACCATTTCGAATGGGCGTCTTTCGATCATGATGGCCGGCTTATCGATACCGGAACCGGCGATCCGCCGCCTGCCTCGAAGTGCGATGTCATACTGCCCGCTTCCCTGGTGCTGCTGATCCGGGTCCAGCTGCCCAAGGCCAACAGGCGCCGTCAGGCGACACTGCTGTCCTTTATCGCCGAAGATAAAATCATCAGCGAACCGGAAACGAATCACATTGCGCAAGTCGGTTATTTTCCCGACGGCACGGTTGCGCTTGCCGTGATCGAAAAGTCCTGGCTGATCCATTTGCTGGAGCAACTCAAGTTACGCCATCTGCATTCAGCCAGCGTAGTGCCGGAAACGCTGCTGCCCGTGCTCGAGCCGCACAGCTGGGCGCTGGTCTGGAACGGCAGCGGCGGTTTCCTGCGCACGGGAGATTATTCCGGTACGGTACTTGACGGCAGCAGCGATAATGCGCCTCCGGCCGGATTGAAACTGGCATTGCGCGGCATCGATCGTCCACAAAAAATAGTTGTGCACGTGTTTAACGCCAATGTTCCCGATATCGACCGCTGGTCGGCGCAACTGGGCGTCGATATCGAACGCGGCGACGACTGGGACTGGAAAGCCAGCCGCGTTAACAAGGCCGTCAATCTTCTGCAAGGCGAATTCGGTCCGAAACAGATCGACTGGTCATGGCTGCCCAAGTTGCGTCCCGCCCTGATCATGCTGGGATTGATGCTGGGATTGCAGTTTTTCGGCATTCTTGCCGACTGGGCGCTGCTTGCGCACGAAAAATCGCATCTTGAAACCGATATGGTGCGTACTTTCCGTACCAGCTTCCCCGACGCCAGCGTTGTCGTCGATGCGCCGCTGCAAATGAGCAGAAAGCTTGCTGAATTGCGGCACGCGGCCGGACAGCAGGAAGCGGGCGACTTTCTGCCGCTGCTTGCAGCGGTTTCCGCGCCCTTGGCCGCTTTGCCGCACGGCGCGCTCAAAAGTATCGATTACGAGCCGGGCAAGCTCGGACTGAGCATTGCGTTAACGGGGGCGGAAGGCGTCGATAGCATGCAAAAAAAACTGGACGCTCCACATCTTAAAATCAGACTGGAAAAACAGCAACCTGCTGCCGATGGGTCGGGAATTGTCGCATATTTCACTATAAGTCCGGAGAATTCATGAAAAGCAAACTGCTGGCTTTCTGGAAAGCGCGTAACGAGCGGGAAAAAATGATTTTGATCGTTTGCGGATACTTTCTGGTTGCGGTGTTTTTGTATGCTTACGCCTGGCAACCGGGTGAACGGGCAAGAGCGCGCTTGCGGGAAGTATTGCCGCAAATGCGCCTGGACGATGTGCGGATGCACGAACAGGCGAAGGAAATCGGGCAATTGCGCAAACGCGTGTCCGCATCGGATCAGAGCCGGGATATCAAAAAAGATATCGATGACTCGGCGATGCGGCATAAATTACGCGGCCGCATTAGTATATTGACGGCGGATAGCGCCGGCCGCGTTCATCTGTCCATTGCTTCGATCGCTTTCGACGACTGGATACGCTGGCTTGACGACCTGCAACGGGAAAATCGTTTTCGCCTGGAATCCAGTCATATTGTAATGCTGAGCGATCCCGGCATGGTCAAGGTCGAAGCAACGCTGGCAAGTGCGGACAGCCTATGAAAAGGACTGCAACCGTCCTGTTTGCAGGCCTCTTTTTTTATGCGATATTTCTGGTGGCGACGATTCCCGCAGCGTTTATCAATGTCGTACTCGCCCATTACGGCGGCAAAACCCTGCACATCGACAATACACAGGGCACGGTGTGGCAAGGAGCGGGCAACCTCTATGGAATGGAAGATGTCCGCTGGAAAGTCGTAATGCCGGAACTGCTGCTGGGCCGCCTGCATATCAAAATCGCGAGCAGTATCGCCCATGGTTCGATGGATGTCTTCATTTCGCCGGCGCGTATCGAAACCCGGCATCTTGTTTTGCTGTTGCCCGCTGCATTGCTGTCAGAACTGGATCCTGCCCTGAAGTCGATGGCCCCCGGCGGCCAGTTGCGCGTCAGCACGGAGCAGTTTTCCGTTTCGAAGGCCATGCACGGCGAACTGGATCTGGAGTGGCTCGATGCCAGCTCAAGTTTGAGCCGGGTAGCGCCGGTCGGCAACTATCTTATTCATATTTCGGCACAGGGTCGCCAAGCGGACCTGAAACTGGATACGCAAAAGGGACCGCTTTTTCTTTCCGGCAATGGTAACTGGTCACCTTCTGCAGGTTTGTCGTTTACCGGCGCTGCGATTTCGAAGAACGAACAGCTCGCCGGCCTGTTGAAGCTGATAGGCAGGCCGTCGGCAAATGGCTCCTATCAAGTCAAAATCGGCGGCAAATCATGATTTCACTGCGAGTCCGGGGCAGGTGGTTGCCGATAGATATCGTGCGCGGCATGGCGGTGATTTTGATGGTGTGCTATCACTTCAGCTTCGACCTGAATTATTTCGGAATCATCCATCAGGCTTTTAATTACAGCGTATTCTGGCTGACTTTGCGCGCACTGATCGTAACGTGTTTCCTGGTTGTGGTGGGGATCAGTCTGGAGCTCGCCGCTGATGCCGGCAACCGCCATTACTGGATACGCATAGGCAAACTGGTCGCGGCTGCGCTGGCGGTAACGGGCGGCAGCTATCTGATGTTCCCGCAAAGTTACATATACTTCGGCATATTGCATTTGATTGCGGCAGCCAGCTTGATAGCGCGATTATTCCTGCCTTTTTACCGGTTTAACCTGCTGCTCGGCTGCGTCATCGTTGCATTGGGCATCGGTTATTCGAACCCTCTGTTCGATCAGCCGTGGCTGCAGTGGATAGGGCTGATGACCTACAAACCCGTCACCGAAGATTATGTGCCGCTGTTTCCCTGGCTGGGTGTCGTGTTCATAGGCCTGTTTCTGGGCAAGACGCTATTGCGCATGCGGGCAAAGCGTACGCTGCCGGCGACACGGCAGAATAAGCAGATCTTGGCGCCATCGGCCGAAGCATTAACCATCCCGGCGTGGATGGGACAACACAGTCTGGCGATTTATCTGCTGCATCAGCCGGTGCTGCTGGGACTATTGTACCTGCTGTTCCGGCGATGACAGCGGTGCCGGGGAGACCGGCTCCAGCGGGCTGCCAGCTTGACTAGGACAGGGGCAGTTCGATAGTCGCTATCAAACCTGTTTTCGGCGCGCCGATATTGCTTAATTTGACCGAACCCTTGTGTTTTTCAGCAATGATGCGCGCTATCGTTAATCCCAGCCCCGTGCCGCCGGAATGCCTGGACCTTGAATTTTCCATCCGTTTAAAGGGCTGGAACACGGATTCGAGCTGATCTTCCGGAAGTCCCGGGCCGCCGTCCATGATGGAGATAATCGCCTTGCCATAGCGGGTATCCAGAATGACATGCGCAAATTTCCCATATTTCACTGCGTTGTCGAGCAGATTGGAAACGCAGCGCCGGAGCGCGTGCGGGAATGCCTGAGCCGGCTTGCCTATCTTGCCGCTGTACGTAACGTCCCAACCTGCGTCGGCCGCATCGTTACAGATCGCTTCTACCAGCGAATCGAGGTCGACCTGTTCCAGCGGTTCGTCGATACTGACCGTACGGGCGAATTCCAGCCCTTCGCTCACCATTGCCTGGGTGGCGGTCAAATCGGCCACCAGGCTCGCACGCAGGCTTTCGTCGGCAACTTTTTCCAGTCTCAGGCGCAGCCGCGTCAACGGGGTCTGCAAATCATGCGCGATGGCGGCGAGCATGAACGTGCGTTCCTTGATGTGATTGCGGATACTTTTCTGCATGCTGTTGAACGCTTCGGCGGCTTCGCGCACTTCGGTAGAACCCTCGTCGGTCGGCAGCGGCGGGTGGTCCAGATTCCGGCCCAGTTCGTGGGCTGCTTTCGCAAGCCGGCGCAAGGGTTTGGTTGCCATGTGCGCGACGATCAGCGCAAGCAGGCTGAGGCCGGAGAAAAACAGCAACAGGTTTTTAAGGAAATTACCCCGGACCAGCGGCGGGAAGCGGTCGCGTTGCGCCAGATCGAGCTGGATCGGCGTGCCATCGCGCAAGGTGGCCAGTATGGTTTCGCAATGCGGAATTTGCTGCGGATTCGTGGCGCCATACATTTTCAGCACTGGACAGTCTTTATCCTTTCGGTCGAGCACCGTCATTTTCCTGTCGCCTAAAACGGCTATTAACGCGTCGCGCGTTTTCTGGTCCGGAGCGTTGCCCTTGAGAGTGGCGGAGGGGGCCAGGCTGACCCGGATTCCCGACCGGTCAAGGATGTCCGTTACCGACCGGCGTGAAGAGGCCGGAATTGCGTCGAGCATCCGTATGCTCTGCGCAGCGCGCTCCGCGATATGATGGATGCGCATCCTCGTTTCCAGTTCTTTTCTTTCGTAAGCGGCGAGGGTCATGACCAGTATGACGGAAATAATCGTTCCGCCTATCAGGATCAGAAATATTCGGGCGGTCATCGAGCCGGTGTACGAATGGATCATTGATAGCCTGCCTTGACGGCGGCAGTCAGGATGTAACCTTCATTTCTTACGGTTTTTATGATTTGGGGAGATTTGGAATCTTCTTCGATTTTTTGTCTGACGCGGCTGATCTGCAGATCTATGGAGCGGTCGAAATGACTGGCGTCACGACCGTGCAGCATGTCCATCAACTGATCGCGGTTTAAAACCCGGTTGGGCCGTTCGAGAAACGTTTTGAGCAGCCTGAATTCGGCGGCAGACAGCGAAACGACTACTCCCGACGGGTTGATCAAATGACGTGCGATCAGGTCCAGCGTCCAGCCTGAAAAATGCATTCTGACCGCTTCCTGCGAGGTGGGAGTGGCGACCGCGCCGGTGTTCGTCCGCCTTAATACGCTGCGGATCCTGGATAGCAGTTCCAGCGGTTCGAACGGCTTGCAGACATAATCGTCAGCGCCGGTTTCCAGGCCGATGATACGGTCTATGGGATGCGTTTTGGCGGTCAGCATGATAATAGGGATGGCCGAGTCGGCACGGATGCTGCGGCATAAGTCCAGCCCATTGACGCCGGGAAGATTCAGGTCGAGAACGATCAGGTCTATCGTGCCGGTTTCAAGCGTCTTGAACATATTGCCGCCATCGGCGGCCTGAAAGGTGCGCAAACCGTTGTTATCGAGAAATTCCGAGAGCAAGGCGCGGATGTCGTTGTCGTCGTCGACGATCAATACTTGCGTTCGCATATCAGTGGATGGCGGCATAATATAATTGCGATGGGCTGTTTTTGGCAATAAGTAAAATCACGTCTGTTTATGCTTGTCTCTCAATGTCCTGAAAAACTCATCGAATATATGCTGTTGCTCCGCCGTCAGTTGGCCGTAGAATTCATCGATGGCATGAGCCCGAAATTCCATGTGGTTCATTCGTGCCCTCATTATAGCCAGCTTGTGGTCGATGCGGTCGGGCGTCGTGGCGTCGGGACGTTCGGG
>DASSZW010000061.1:0-33569 GCA_035713285.1 Burkholderiales bacterium | reverse complement strand
TAATAATTATAAATTTAACATCAAAAATTATTTACCACCTTGAAAAAAAAGTAAGATAAACACCTATAATAATTTCGGCGATCAGCTACTTTCCTCCAGATTATAAAGCGCTCCCGCGTCCTGTCCGATTACGTCGACCAGATACGGCATCACGGTGCGCAATAAAGCCGGCAAGGTCCACGGCGGGTTGATAATGAACATGCCGCTGCCGTGCATGCCGAAGCCGTCGGCGGCCGGGCGATGTACGGTCATGCTCACATTCAGCCAGCTGCGGACCGGCAGGCGTTTCAGGCTTTCCGCGAAAAGCTGCGATTCCCGCCGTTGCAGCAAGGGATACCATACAGCGTAAATCCCGGTTTCAAAACGCCGCAGCGCGTCGCGCAATACGGCGGACACGCGCTGATAATCCTGCTTGTCTTCATACGGCGGATCGATCAGCGCCATCCCCCGCCGCGACGGCGGCGGCAACAAAGCTTTCAGTCCGGAAAAACCGTCTGCGGCGTCGATTCTGACCCGCCGGTTGGTCGCCGGAAAGTTTTGCAGCAACAATGCGCTGTCGGTCGGATGCAATTCGAACAGCCGCAATTGATCCTGCTGACGCATGCAGTGCATCGCGAGCCAGGGCGAACCGGGATACACCCTGAGCACTCCGTCCGGATTCAGTCCGCGCACCGCGGTCACGTAATCGGCCAGCGCGCCGGGCATATCGTCGCGCTGCCACAAGCGCCCGATGCCGTCGACGTATTCGGCATTTTTGACGGCATAACCCTGATCCAGCGCGTACAAACCCGCCCCGGCATGGGTATCGATCATCGAGTAAGGCTTATCTTTGAGATTGAGATAATGCAGCAATTGCAATTCGATAAAATGTTTGAGCACATCGGCATGATTGCCGGCGTGAAAAGCGTGGCGATAACTTAACATAATTTTGAAATCATCCTGTTAACAGCATCCGGCCGCGTTAGGAGCACTAATATCAGAATCTGTTTTTTGCCGCGTCAGGCCTAAAACAGAGCGAGCAAAGCACTGCGCCGCTTTCAGAACCGCTCATCCGGCAATAAATATCGCCAGGCGTGCGGTAACAGTCGACCCATCGATACGCGTCCGATCCGGATCCGCCGCATAGACGTTACGGTCAGGCCGACCTGCGCGCACATGCCGCGGATTTGGCCGGGCTGAATGCCTTTGAGCGCAAAACGCAGCCGCGTTTCGTTTTGCCAGCTCACCTTGCCCGGTGCCAGGGGCATGCCGTTCCAGCTCAGACCGTGATTGAGGAGGGCCAAACCGTTGCGCGCCGGCTCGCCTTCGACTTCCACCACATATTCCTGCTCGATTTTATTCGCATCTTCGAGCAGCTTGCGCACAATGCGCTCGTCCTGGCTGAATACTGCAAGTCCGCTGCCGCCCCCGGCAAGAGGCAGCAGCATCCGCGAGCCGCGCAAATGCCGCTGCAACAACACCATGCCCGAAACATCGTCGGCAGACTGGGATTCCGCAACGATCACCCGACGCGCCGGTTCGGCATGGCCGCCGTCTTGTGCCGTCATATCCGCATCGACGGGCTGATGCCAGAGTATGGTCACGGGACCGGCGAGCTCCAGGCTGGCGTCGGCCGCCAGGACGATCTGCTGTCGGGGGGATACGCGGCTGCCCGGCGTTTCGATTACTGCGCCGTCGACGCTTACCCAGCCGCCCTCTATATAAAGCTCGGCTTCGCGACGCGAACAGGAGAGCATTTCGGCGAGCCGTTTAGCCAGCCGTACGGATTCTGTCATAATATACGCATGGATTACAAACGCACATTGTAACCGCTTACGCTCAATAATACGGCCTACGTTCATTTATGCATACTTTTCTCTGGCACGACTACGAAACCTTCGGCGTCAATCCGCGCCGCGACCGGCCAGCGCAATTCGCTGCCATCCGCACCGATGCCGAACTCAACGAAATCGGCGAACCGGTGATGTGGTATTGCCGTCCCGCGCCCGATTATCTGCCCGACCCGCAATCGTGCCTGATCACCGGCATAACGCCGCAAACCTGTCTCGCACTCGGCATGCCGGAATACGAATTCGCCCGCCGTATCGAACAGGCGTTTGCGCAGCCGAATACGGTAGGCGCGGGCTATAACACGATACGCTTCGACGACGAAGTAACGCGGTTTTTATTGTGGCGCAATTTGCTCGACCCCTATGCCCGCGAATGGCAAAACAATTGCGGCCGCTGGGATCTGCTCGATCTGGTACGGGCAACTTACGCCTTGCGGCCGGATGGCATAAACTGGCCCCTGAACGCCGAAGGCCGGGTCAGTTTCCGGCTGGAGCATCTCACCGCCGCCAACGGGCTCGCCCACGACGCCGCACACGACGCGCTGTCCGACGTCCGGGCGACGATCGCGCTGGCGCGGCTGATACGCCAAAACCAGCCGCGCCTGTTCGATTATTGCTTCAAGCTGCATAAAAAAGAGGCGGTCGCCGAGCAGCTCAGTCTCCATGCCAAACGGCCTTTCCTGCATGTCACCGGCATGGTTCCGGTCGAACGCGGCTGCACGATGCTGGCGTGGCCGCTGGCCGTTCATCCCGCGAACAAAAACGAAATCATCGCCTGGGACCTGGCTTACGATCCGGCCGAACTGTATACGCTCGACGCCGCCACGGTCCGGCTCCGGCTTTTCAGCAAAAGCGACGCACTGCCGGAAGGCATAGAGCGCCTGCCGATCAAAAGCGTGCATCTGAACAAGTCGCCGGTCGTTATCGGCCAGCTCAAAACGTTGCAGCCCGACCGAGCCCGGCAATGGCAAATCGATATGGAGCAGGCGTTGAAATATGCGGAATTTTTGCGCGACGCACCCGACCTGACCGACCTCTGGCAACAAGTTTATCAGCGCGGCCAGGATGAAACCGTCGATGTCGACGAAGATCTGTACGGCGGATTTATCGGCAATAACGATCGCCGCACGCTGGCCAGATTGCACGATGCGTCCCCTGCCTCCCTGATGCAGGCCGATCCTGCTTTCGACGATCCGCGGCTGGAAGAGCTGTTGTTCCGGTATCGCGCGCGCAATTTCGCAGACTTATTGTCAGAGCCGGATTTGCAACGCTGGCAGCAATTGCGCACCGCAAAGTTATTGCATGGCGCAGGTGGCGCGCGCACTTTGGAGCAGTTGTTCGCAACCATCGATACGCTTGCGGAAACGGCCGACGAGCGTGGCGAAGCTATCCTGTCGGCGCTATACGACTATGCGGTAAGTATAGCGCCTGAGCTTGCGGATTAATCGGAAGCCTGAAGATGGATGACCCACTTACCGGAGGCTAATGGGTGACCCCGCATATCCCGCTTAGTTAAGGCAAAGATTGCCATGTAATATCAATCTTTCTATGATTTGAAACACAGTCTCGCAAATAGAGATTGATGAGACTTTGATATGGGACGCCTTTTTCGTCAGCCATGAGCTTGAGAGCCAATTACGTCTTCGCTCAGACGCATCGTGACTGATTTTTTAAGTTTAGAGGCATAAGGATTTTTGCGGGATTTCATTTTTGATAAATCGCATTCGGTTTTCATGTTTGAATTCCTTGATAGTATGTACCCTCATTTTTTGTGGCTTTTCTTGCTGAGATGATTCGTATGATCTTGTCTTGCCCGCGCTCCGGCAAAGGTTTGCATCATGCAAAATCGCAAGCAAAAAGTTTATTATTGTCAAATATCGTCTTGAGGCGATGCGCCAGCTCTATCGTTTGAAACAAATGGTTTAACGATCGTGCCGCTTATTTGCCGCACCCGCTCGAACGCGCACACCGCCAGCGCCGCCGCCGCATTCAGCGATTCGACGTTGCCGGGCATCGGGATGCTGAACTCGATATCGGCCGCCGCGCGCAATTCCGGCGACAGCCCCGCGCCTTCATTCCCTACGGCAAAAGCCACCGCGCTGCTCAGGTCGACATCATAAAGACTTTGCGGCGCAGCCAGCGCAGCGCAGCACGTTTTCCCCGAAAAATCCCGCGCCACGCCGACCAGATCGGCCTGTTCGATAATTTGCGTGGCAAAATGCGCGCCCATCCCGCCGCGCAAGACCTTGGGCGACCAGGCATCGGCGCAGCCCTCGGACAAATATACGGCATCGGCTCCGGCTGCGGCGGCGCTGCGCAGCATCGCGCCGAGGTTGCCGGGGTCCTGTATCCGTTCCAGCAGCACGATAAACGAGGACGTTTGCCGCTGCTTTACGGCGGGAATATCGATCAGCGCCATCACGCCGGTAGGGGTTTTGACGGGCGACAATGCGCTGAACAGGCGCGGTGTTAATTGCATTGCCGGAACATGACGCCATTGCGCCAGTAATGGCGGTTCTACCGCAGATTCTTCGACGATCAGCAGCCGGGGCACGTTACCGCTTTGCAGATACGCCTGCAGCAAATGCTCGCCATCAAGCACCGTTTGCTGCTGTTCGCGCCGCGCGCCGGAGGATTCCACCAGTTTTTTCAAATTCTTGTACTGCGGATTTTGAGAGGAAACGATAATTTCTGCCATGAACAGGGTAAATTCGATATAGACGTGCGTGAAAACAAGAAATAACCCGCCGCACGAACACCGCTATCGCAGGGTTCAGGTCGGGGAAACGGATTAGTGGGCCAATCCCGGCAGCAAAACGACCAGACCATCGACAATCAACTGTATCGCCATCGCCGCCAATAGTAAACCCATGATACGCGTAGCGATATTCAGTCCGGTCGTGCCCAGCCGCTCGCCGATAGGCCCAGCCATGCGCAAGACCAGCCAGACAATGATTCCGATTGCCATGATAACGCCGCTCAGCATGATTTTATCGATCAGGTTCGTCGCCTGATGCGCGTCGACGATAACCAGGCTGATTGCGCCCGGGCCTGCCAGCAAAGGTATGGCCAACGGTACGACCGCAATGTCGGTCTTCGATTCCGCTTCGCGTTTTTCTTCGTCGGTATGGCGCGCAGGACTCGTTTTGGCATGAAACATGGCAATCGCGATCATCAGCACTAGCATGCCCCCCGCTATTCTGAAAGCCGGCAATCCAATGCCGAAAAAGCCCAGCAACGGATCGCCCAGCCATACCGACAAAACCAGAATCACGGTCACAGCGACGGCAGTTTTGTGAGCAATGGAATGCAATTCATCGCTTGCCTTATCTTGAGCCATACTCAGGAAAATCGGAATCGCACCCACAGGATTGAGGATGGCGAAAATCCCGACCATGAATTTTACCTGGCTGCTTATATTTATATCCGGAACATTCATGATAGCAATAATTTCCTTAAAACATGCGGCGAAAACCGCATGTCGTATCAGGGCAAATAAACGTAGCCGTGCTCAGCCAGTTCGGGCAAAACCGATTTCAGGGCGAGCAGGCATGCCTCATCAATGGCTGTGCCGCATTCGTTTTCCATGATGCGTATCGCTTCCGGTATCGGCATCGGCCCGCGATACGGCCGTTCGGCGGTAATCGCATCGAAAATGTCGGCCACGGTAATAATTCGCGTTTCGAGTGTAATCTGCGCAGCAACCAGACCGTGCGGATAACCCTTGCCGTCCAGGCGTTCATGATGCGCGGCGGCCACTTGGGCCAGTTCGGCAAAAACAGTCAAGCGGGATAATATCTGTTCCGAATAAGAAGCGTGTGCCTTGACCTGTTCCCATTCATTTTCATCCAGTTTTCCGGGCTTGTCCAGTACGGCATTGCTGACGCCAAGCTTGCCGATATCGTGCAGCAGCGCCGCACGGTAGAGCCATCTCTGCCTGTCGTGCGGAATCCCCATCTGCCCGGCGATCGCCAGAGTATAAGCGGCGACCCGATTGCTGTGGCCGTAAGTATAAGGACTTTTGGCGTCGACTACCTGGGCGAATGCTTCCGCTATGGTATCGAGCCGGTTCTCGTCGATTTCGATCACTCTGGATTGCGGTTCGAGACGGCAGACCCGCGCCTGCAGGTCCGTGCTGTCAAATCCCTCCCAGAATCCGCTTTCTTCCTGCGCTTTGGCAAAAGCGGTCACCAGTTCCGGATCGAACCAGGTCCCGGAGCGTTTTTGCACTTCAGCCAGCGCAAAGTCGCGCCCGCGCGAAGCATGGAATACTTCGATAACTTGCGAGAGCAGGGCGATTCGGGCAGATACCGGGATCGCCTCGCCCACCAGGCCGAAAGGCTTGCCCTTGCCGTTCCAGTGTTCGTCCAGATACCGTATGCCGAGCGCGACCTCCTCGTCGAAGCCGAGCTGGCGCGCAATGTCCGCGCCCCGCTCGCAGCGGGTCGATACCAGCTCGCGGGCGAATTCTTCTCCGTGTTCGGCCAGCGCCAGCAATTTGCTCACGCGCTGATGCAGGGTTTTGCCTACTCCGGCATGCGACAGAACGAATTTTCCGAGTTCGAACAGGCTGTCCGTATCGACCTGTTTGAAATCATTTTTTATGGTGCGGTCGTCGACGTCGTAGAGCTGGAACAGTCGGGCCGCATTGCTGCTGCAGCCTGCATCCTTGAGCAGCAATGCATAATAAAGATGGGACAATTCCCCGCTCCCCAGGCCGAACTGCCGCCCGATATGCATTCCCGCCCAGCAACTGCGCAGACAATGACCCGGAGGCAAACCTTCGGTCAAGTCGAGCGCATAACTCAGTGCGCCGATAATTTCGGACAATAATAATTTATTGTGTGCATTCTCCGGCACTGTATTCATATCATTCCCCCGCTATCGGCCGTTATGCGGCTTTAATTACGACGCCAGATCGTACCCTGCCCTCCGTCTTCCAGCACGATGCCCGCTTCGAGCAACTGCTGGCGGATACGGTCGCCCTCAGCGAAATCTTTGGCCTTGCGGGCGGCTGCGCGGTCGGCGATGAGCTGCTCGATCTGCTCCGCGCTATACCGCTGTTCGGCCAAAGCCTGCAAATGCCGGGCGGGGTCGTTCTGCAGCAACCCCAAAATTCCTCCCATGCTTTTGAGCAAGCCTGAAATTCGCGGCGATTTATGTTTATTGGCTTCGTTCGCCAGTTCGAACAAAACGGCGATAGCCTCCGAGGTATTGAAATCGTCGTCCATCGCCGTTTTAAACCGGACCGCATACGGCCCCTCCCAATCCGGCGCTCCATTTTCAGGCGGCACATTGCGCAACGCGGTATACAGCCGGTTAAGCGCCTGTCGGGCATCGTCAAGCTGATGGTCGGAATAATTCAGGGGGCTGCGATAATGGGCGCGTAAAATAAAAAACCGCAGCGTTTCCGCGTCGTATTTGCCCAATACTTCGCGTATCGTGAAAAAATTGCCCAGCGACTTGGACATTTTTTCGTTATCCACGCGCACGAACCCGTTATGGATCCAGTAATTGGCCAACGTACATTGATGCGCGCCTTCGGATTGGGCAATTTCATTTTCGTGATGCGGAAATTGCAAGTCCTGACCGCCGCCGTGGATGTCGAAATGATGGGAAAAATAATGTTCGCTCATCGCCGAGCACTCGATATGCCAGCCCGGGCGTCCATCGCCCCAGGGAGAAGGCCATGACGGTTCGCCTGTTTTGGCCGCTTTCCATAACACGAAATCCAGCGGATCCCGTTTATGCGCGTCGATCTCCACGCGCTCGCCCGCGCGCAATTCTTCCAGCGATTTACCGGATAATTTACCGTAACCGGAAAATTCCCGCACCGCATAATACACGTCGCCGTTAGCGGCAGGATATGCCAGGCCGCGTTCGATAAGCACGTCGATCATCGCTACCATCTGCGGAATGAATTCCGTCGCGCGCGGCTCGTGCGCCGGCGGCAAAACGCCCAATGCCGCCGCATCTTCGCGCATGGCCGCCGTATAACGTTCCGTCAACGCGCCGATAGGCTCGCCGTTCTCTGCTGCCCGCCTGATGATTTTATCGTCGATGTCGGTAATATTGCGCACATATTCCACTTCATAACCCGACGCCGCGAGCCAGCGAGTAATCATGTCGAATACTACGAGGACGCGGCCGTGCCCGACATGGCAATAATCGTAGGCGGTAATACCGCAAACATACAGCCGCACGCGGCCCGGTTGCATGGGAACGAAAACCTGTTTTTCCCTGCCCATCGAATTATAAATTTTCAGCATAACGATTCAAAAAATAAGCAATGGTTTAAATACTGGGCATTTGTTGTTAAAATCATACCCTTGATTAGCGATCGACGAGTATATCATAATGATCCGGACTGTCCTTTTGCCTCTGTTTTTCGCTGCCGCTCTTTTTTTTTCTCCGTTCGCGCACGCCGCTGACGATACCGAACTTCAGCAAATCAACAGCTTATACGAGCATACTCAGTATGCGGCCGCGCTCGACAGAATCGACGCTTACCTTGCCAAAAAACCGGACAGCGCCCCGGCGCGTTTTCTTAAGGGCCTGATTCTGACCGGTCAACATAAGGATGCCCTGGCGATCGATGTGTTTACCGCTCTGAACGAGGATTTTCCCGAACTGCCCGAACCCTATAATAACCTTGCCGTGCTGTATGCCGCGCAAGGCCATTACCGCAAAGCCAGAAAGGCGCTTGAAACGGCGGTGCATATCAATCCGGATTATGCGGTCGCGGAGGAGAATCTGGGCGATATTTACGCTAAAATGGCTGGTATCGCCTATACCAAAGCAATAAAACTGGATAGCAAAAACACGACTGCTCCGGCCAAGCTTTCCCTGATCACGCAGATATTCGTCCCTCATCCGGCGCCGGTCATGGAAGACAAGCTTAACCCGAAACCGGCGAAGTAATGCTCCTGAATCCGACTGCGGTCAATAACGATCTACTTTTTTAATGAACGGGAATTTATATCATGGTAAAACTTCATACTAATTTCGGCACCATCACGCTCGAACTCGATGCTGAAAAAGCGCCTAAAACAGTGGCCAATTTTCTCGATTACGTGAACGGCGGTTTTTACGACAATACGATTTTCCATCGCGTGATCGACGGCTTCATGATCCAGGGCGGCGGTTTCGAGCCCGGCATGAAGCAGAAAGCCACCAACGCCCAAATCGAAAACGAAGCGGCCAACGGCCTGACCAACGACGCCTATACCGTGGCGATGGCTCGGACTCCCGATCCCCACTCCGCTTCTTCCCAGTTTTTCATCAATGTAAAGAACAATGCGTTTTTGAATTTTACCGCGCCCAATTCGCAAGGTTACGGTTATTGCGTATTCGGCAAGGTAGTTGAAGGCCAGGACGTCATCGATCAGATCCGGCGCGTTAAAACCGGCAATAAAGCGGGCCATCAGGACGTGCCCGTCGAAGATGTAATGATCGAGCGCGCCGAGGTCGTCTAGTGCCGGTTGCGCCGCACAGCCTGATGGTTGCCGACTTGCACCTGTGCGACAGCAGGCCGGACACCACCAGGCTGTTTATCGATTTCCTGGAACAAACCGCCCCGCACGCCGACGCTCTCTATATTCTCGGCGACCTGTTCGAATACTGGCTGGGAGATGACACGCTGGACGCGCCCTTGCACCGCCGGATCGCGGCAGCGCTAAGCAGACTGGCCGGCACCGGCACCGTCGTATATTTTATGCACGGCAATCGCGACTTCCTCATCGCGGGGCAATTTGCCCGCAGTTGCCGGGGCCAGTTGCTGGACGATCCGACACTGGCCGATTTATACGGAACGTCGACCCTGCTCATGCATGGCGACACCCTATGCACCGACGATGTCGAATATTTAAAGTTCAGGGAACAGGTACGCAATCCCGGCTGGCAAGAGCAATTTCTGGCGCAGTCCTTGCAGACGCGGATCGAGCTTGCCGAACAGGCGCGCCACCGCAGCGAATCTGCCAAGCAGGAAAAAGCCGCCGCCATCATGGATGTCAACGGCGACACGGTTGCTGCGACATTGCGCCGGTATGATTACCCCAGACTTGTGCATGGACATACCCATCGGCCGGGCCGCCACGTCATTACGCTGGATCAGCATGCTTGCGAGCGCTGGGTTTTGCCGGACTGGTATAACGGAGGCGGTTATTTGCAATGCGACGCCAGGGGTTGCGAACTGTTCGATTTAAGCCGGGACGGACACCCGACAAGCAGAAACTTGTCCGCTTAGCGGTTGCTGCCGTTTTTTTATTACAGGATCAATCGCTTACCGGCGCTGCGGCGAGCCTATGAACTTTGCTTTTTATTCAGCTCTACGCCCAGCTGTTTGAGTTTACGGTATAAATGGGTGCGTTCAACCCCCGCATACTCGGCGACGCGTGTCATATTGCCGTCGGTTTGCACAATCAGGCGCTCGAAATAATGGCGTTCGAAAATATCGCGCGCTTCGCGCAAAGGCAAGTCGAGAGTAAACCCGAGATCCGCAGATGAGGGGGAATCCGGCAATGCTGCGGCTTCTTTATTGGCGCTTACATGAGCATCAGCCGCAAGTGCGTGCGGTAAGACCGGTTTGTCCTGGGCCGAACCGGAGAGCTGGGGAACAGGATGCAATAAGCCCTGAGCCACGCTGTCGAGCAATTTTTTCAGGGCAATCGGTTTTTCGAGAAACCCGATCGCTCCTATCCGTATCGCTTCGACCGCAGTATCGATCGTGCCGTGTCCGGACATCATGACTACCGGCATCGTCAATTGCCCGCTGTTCATCCATTCTTTGAGCAAACTGATACCGTCCATTTCCGGCATCCAGATGTCCAGCAGCACCAGATCGGGACGCTTATGAAAACGATATTCGCGTGCCGCCGCCGCGTTTTCGGCCAGCGTGACATCGTAGCCTTCATCCATCAAGATTTCCGACAAAAGCTCGCGTATGCCTATCTCGTCATCCACGACCAGAATTTCTTTGCTCATCATGAAACATGCTCCATGTGCGTTATCTGTCCCGCTGCCGGTAATCGTACACATACTACCACACCCCCCTGCGGGCGATTCTCCAAGGTAATCGTACCTTGATGTTCTTCAATAATTTTTTTTACTATCGCCAGTCCCAGCCCGGTTCCTTTCGGCTTGGTGGTCGCATACGGCTCGAACAGGCTTTCCAGAACGCTAACCGGCAATCCCGTCCCGTTGTCGCTGATGAGCATCTCCACATCATAATCAATAGCCTGAGTACGGATCTCTATGCTCGGAAAGCTTATGCCGATCAAGGCGTCCTGGGCGTTTTGCAACAAGTTGTGTATGACTTGCCGCAACAGTTTCGCATCTCCCATCACCAAAGGCAAAGTCTCCGACAATTTTAATTTTATGGCATCTTCATGTCCATACAAATCAAGAACTTCCCCGATTAAAGCGTTCAGGTTTACCGGCAATAAATGAGCTTTTGGAGTTTTGGCATATTCCGCAAACGCGTTGACCATTTCTTTCATGACCGACACCTGAGTGACGATAGTCTGGATTGAACGTCGCAACGTTTCGGCATCGGCAGGGTTTAATTTGGCTGCGAATTTATGCTCTATGCGTTCTGCGGACAGCTGGATCGGCGTCAGAGGATTCTTGATTTCGTGCGCCAGGCGGCGCGCCACTTCGCCCCAGGCGGCGTCGCGCTGAGCACGGACCAGATGCGTGATATCGTCGAACACCAATACGTAACCGCCGTCTATTCCGCGCAGAAGATTCGTACCCCGCACCAGCAGTATGCGTTTGTTCTGATAATCGCGATAGGTAATCTGCTGTTGCCAGACGGCATTGGGCATGGATTGAAATTGCGTCGCGACGACATATGCGAAATCGGCGATATACGCCGCATGCCCGGCCCATTGATAAGGCTGCAACCCGCGCAGCGCGCTGGCGTTAACGCCGAGTATCTCTTCTGCTGCCGGATTGATGCTGCGTACCCGCAGCTGTTCGTCGAACGCGATTACGCCTGACGTGAGGTTGGCAAGCACGGTTTCGAGATAGGCATACGATTTTTCGATTTGGGCCCGGCTGTCTTCCGTCGCGGTGCGGGCTTCGGCCAGCTGACGCGTCATGCGGTTGAAGGATTTGGTGAGCATGCCCAGTTCGTCGCGGCTGTTTACCGGATGCATCTGGCTGAAATCGCCTTTCGCTACCGCGCGCGTACCTTTTGCCAGCGCGCGCAGAGGGGCGGCTATTTGCTCGCTGATCAAAAACGCCAGCGCGACCGTGGTCAACAATGTCAAAACCATCGCCAGCGTCAGCGTCATGCCGTACAGGCGTTTCAAACCCAGCCGCGACAAGGATAGTTCCTGATAATCCTGAAACGCCAGCCGCACTGCTTCGGCGTCGTCGGCAAGCTTGACCGGAACCGGCTGCAACAGTTGAAGTACACGTATGTCTTCGGTAAACGACAACAAATTGACCGGCACGATTACGCGCATGTACAAACCCCGTCCCTCGATATTTTCTATACGCGAATAAGGGCGTTGCTGACGGATCTGTAACAGCACGCTGTTATCCGGCACCATCAGCGACCAGCTCGAACGTTCGCTGCTGGAAAACGAAATCAGCCTGCCATGCTCGTTAAACAGGGTTGCTTCCTGGATGTTGTTTTGCTCGCGCAGCAAATTAAGTTCGCCCGGATGGCTGCTGGCCGGCTTTTCGGCCAGGGTTTGCGCCATCGACTCGGCTTTACGTACCAGTTCGTGCTGCAAGCTGTCCAGCGCCACCTGGCCGAGATTCAGCCCGCTTTCCAGCGCGCGGTCGACGCGCACGTCAAACCAGGATTCGATGCTTTTGGACAAAAACTGTACCGACACCGCATACACCACCGTACCGGGCAACAAAGCCATCAGGCCGAATACCAGCATCAGGCGGAAAGTCAGTTTGGCGCCGAAAACGCCGGCCTGCATTTTATGCCGCAGCTGCACGATCTGATAGCCGACCAGCAATAGCATCGCTGCTACCAGAGTTCCGGTAGCCCCTAGCAGCCACGGGAAATCATGCGCGAACAGGTCGGTGTTGGCGCTGGCGCTGGAGAGCAGGTAAACTAATCCTGTACCGACTATAAAACTCAGTAAAACCAGGTATTTCACAGGGTCATCATCCACACCAGCGGCGTAGAGTCAAGCTCCCATCTGCCTGTGGCAATTGCATTGATCTGCAAGGGTTTTGGTAATTCGGACGTATCAAGGCGCATGCTCAAGGTGGCTTGATACAATTCATGCTTGACCAGCCGGTCGCGCGCGATCACAGGCCAGTCATCGATCTTGCCTAATTGGGCTAATGCTTCCGCGAGCGTATCGAAACCGCGGGCGGGAATATTGACCCCGGAAACAAGATATTGCCGTAATAAAGCGTTATACGACAGTCGCGTCACGCGACTGATGTGAGCGAAATCTTCATTCCACCAGTACCAGCGCGGGTGGGTAAAATCAAAATCGGTAATAAAATACAAGGAAACGCCATTTTTGAGCGCTTCTTCAAGAATCGGGCTTAACGTCACTTCCAGCCTGGCGTCCAGATAATACACCTCGTCGATTTGCTTCAACTCCGCCGATTTGATCTGTATGCCGGCATTTGCAGCAAAAACGGGCAGACAGAAGCTTAGCCACAACATTAGTCCCCACCAAAATTTATTTTTTTTCAAGTAAGGCATAAAAGAAACCATCGTGATTATCATTCGGCAACAATTGCCCGGGGGTCAGCCACTCGCCCTGCAACGGTATCTGTCGCGCATTGTCCTGCTGTGCTAAAAATGCGTTAATACGATCCTGATTTTCTTTTGGAAAGATCGAGCAGGTCACATAAAGTAATTTACCACCCACAGCCAAACATCGCCAGAGTTGACTCAAAATAAGCGCTTGTTGTGTCGCAAATCGGTCAATATCCTGCGCTCGACGCAGCCATTTAATGTCGGGATGGCGTCGGACCACTCCCGATGCGGAACACGGCACATCGGCCAGAATCCGGTCGTACGGCACGCCATCCCACCAGCTGTCCGGGCTGCCTGCATCACCCGGTTTCAATTCTGCGTCCAGACCTAAACGCAGCAGGTTGTCGCGCACGCGCTGCAAGCGTCCGGCATCGTTATCCAGAGCGGTCAGATTCACTTCCGCCCGCTCCAGGATATGGCCGGTTTTTCCGCCGGGTGCCGCGCACGCATCGAGCACGCGCTGTCCGTCCCGGAGATCGAGCAGTTCGGCGGCCAACTGGGCGCCGGCGTCCTGCACGGACAGCAATCCTGCGGCGAATCCGGGCAGCCGGCTAACCGCCACCGGCTGCGCCAATTGCAAGCCGGCCGGCCCGATTTGTCGCGCAACGATACCGGCTTTCTGCAACCGGGCCAGATTGGATGCGACGTCGCCGCGTCGCGCATTAATCCTCAATGTCATCGGCGGATGGCGGTTGCCCGCCATCAGAATATCCTGCCAATGATCAGGATACGCGCTTTCAACCTCAGCGATCCACCATTCGGGATAATTCCATAACGCCACCGGATGTCCGGATTCCATCTGCGCGTTATCCTGCCGCAGATAACTGCGCAGTACCGCATTGACCAGACCCCGCGCCCACGGCCGCATCGCCGCAGCCGCTTCGACCGCCTCATTCACTATGGCGTGAGCCGCTTCGGGATGCGCGCGCAATTGGCGCAGAGCCACCACCAATAACGATGCGATCATGCGATCGCTCAGGGGCTTGCTGAGCAAACTGTCGCGTATCGCCGAAAGCGTACCGTATTCGCGCAGCACCGCGTAACACATATCCTGGATGGCGGCATGCCCGGCATCCTGCTGCAGCGCCAGTACCCGGTTCAGATTCTGTCCTTTATGCACGACATCGTCTACCGAGCGCGTCGCCTGTTTGATCAATTGACGCAAGGGTGGCAGGAGTACGGGTTCTTGCATACAGTCTCTTTATAAATGATTTCCATCAAACCGCAATCAGCCATCTTGCCAGGCCCAGAACGCCGAATCCGGCCACCAGCAACCCCGCTATGCGCCGTACCAGCAAATTGCGCGTAAAATTCTGCAGCCGCTTGGCCAGCAGCCCCATCGCGAGCAGATTAGGCAACGTTCCCGCACCGAAAGCCAGCATCAGCATGGCGCCGTGAGCGGCGCTTCCGGTCGCCAGCGCCGAGATCAGTACCGAATAGACCAGCCCGCAGGGCAACCATCCCCATATCATTCCCACCAGCACGGCCTGAGGCGCATTGCGCACCGGCATCAGCCGTTTCATTAACGGCTGCAGCCGCGCCCACACGCCTGCGCCCAGATTTTCCAGCAATAATACGGCACGCGATAATCCTGCCAGATACAGTCCGAGCAATATCAGCATGATATTGGCAAACAGATATAAACCGCGCGACACCGGTAAAAAATGATTCAGCAACAAGGTGCTCGCGCCCACCGCGCCTGCGATCGCACCAGCCAGAGCGTAACTGAGCAGACGCCCTCCGTTGTAGCCCAGCAGCATCGGCAGTCCAGGTTTGGCGTTCGGAGTGGCGAAAGACAGCGCAGTCACGATACCGCCGCACATGCCGACGCAATGAACGCCGCCGAGCAAGCCGACCAGAAACGCCGAAAAAATACTTAATTCAGCCACCGCTTACTCCTTTTGGCAGCCGCAACCGGCTCGCCAGCCAGACCAGACCGATTACCGGCACGCCGAGCATCGCCGTGCCGGTAAAGAAATCGGCATAGCCGTAGGCATCGACAAAATCGCCGGAAAAACCGGCGATAAATTTGGGCAGCAACAGCATGATCGAGCTGAACAGCGCGTATTGCGTGGCGGAATAGGCGCTGTTGGTCAGCCCCGAAAGATAAGCGACGAACGCGCTGGACGCCAGGCCCGAAGCGAGGTTATCGGCCGATACGGTGCCGACCAGCGCCGACAGGTCATGCCCGAGTCCGGCCAGCCGCACGAACAGCAGGTTCGTGCCCGCGGACAATACCGCGCCCAGCATCAAAATACGCATCACCCCCATCCTTGCCGTCAGCAGGCCGCCTAAGGCGGCACCGGCTATCGTCATCGCTACCCCGTACACTTTGGATACGGTCGCGACTTCGACTTTGGTATAACCCATGTCCACATAAAACGAATTGCTCATCACGCCCATGACGATATCTGAAATCCGGTAAGTCGCGATCAGCGCCAGAATCAGCACCGCCTGCCAGCCGTAACGTCTCGCGAAATCCATAAAAGGGCTGAGAACCGCCGTATAAACCCATGCCGATGCCGCCAGCATTTTGCCGCGCAAACCCTTACCGGCCAGCCATGCATGAACCTCCGAGGCTTCCTGCGCCGCAATCCGGTTAGGCAGCAAAACAGGTTCTCGGATCAGCAGGGTAGTCACAATGCCGACCAGCATGCAGGCCGCCATCGCCAGATACGCTATATGCCACGACCTGAAATCGTAACTGTGCGGCGCATTGTCCACGGTGGACGCAATCCAGAGCACGCCTGCCCCGGCGGTAATCATCGCAAATCGATAACCGGCTTGATAGGTCGCTGCCATGGCGCCCTGTTTATCCTGATCTATGGCTTCGATCCGGTAAGCGTCCAGCGCGGTGTCCTGGGTCGCCGAGGCAAACGCCAATGCCAGGGCGAATACGATCATGGACCGGAAATCGACCGCCGGATCGGTATACGCCATCCCGACAAGCGCGGCGACAATCCCGGTTTGCGCAAGCAGCAGCCACGCGCGGCGGCGGCCCAGCAAACGGGTCAGCAGCGGCAAGGGCAAACGGTCGACCAGCGGCGCCCACAGCCATTTTACGCCGTACGCCAGTCCGATCCACGACATATGGCCGATCGTCGCGCGGGCGATCCCGGCCTCGCGCAGCCAGAACGACAAGGTTCCGAGCACCAGCAACAGCGGCAAGCCAGCGGAAAACCCCAGGAACAGCATGCCGATCACGCGCGGATCGCGATAAACGCGAAATGCCGTCAGCCACGGATGCACTCTGCGTTTCGGCGGCAACCCGCCTGCCGGAGTGGCGCTCGGTTCAAGCATAATCGTAATCCACGATCAGGGGCGCATGATCGGAGAAACGCTCGTCCTTGTAAACTGCGGCTGCAATGGCGGTATTGGCTACGCCGGGCGTCGCCAGCTGATAATCGATGCGCCACCCTACGTTTTTGGCCCGAGCCTGGCCCCGATTGCTCCACCAGGTATATGCTTCAGCCGTGGCGGCCGGATAAAGAAAGCGATAAACGTCGACCCAGGACAACTCGTCGACGACTTGCGTCAGCCATGCTCGTTCGGCAGGGAGGAAACCGGAATTTTTCTGGTTTGACTTCCAGTTTTTCAGATCGATTTCCTTGTGCGCGATATTCCAGTCGCCGCAGATCACTATTTCCCTGCCGCAGTCCATGAGCGCCGCCAGGTGCGGATAAAATCGTTCCAGAAAGGAAAATTTGACTTGCTGCCGGTCTTCGCCGCTGGAACCGGAAGGCAGGTATAACGATATCAGGCTCAGATTGCCGAATCGCGCTTCCAGATAGCGTCCTTCGGCATCGATGTCGGCGATGCCCAGACCCACGATCACTTCGTCTGCCGGAACCCTGCTGTAAATCCCGACTCCGCTATAACCTTTTTTTCCGGCATAATGAAAATAGCCTTGATACCCGTCCGGACGCAACATTTCCGCCTGCATGTCGCCGGCCTGCGCTTTAATTTCCTGCACACAGACGTAATCGGCATCCTGCGATCGCATCCAGCCGAAAAAACCTTTACTCGCCGCCGAACGGATACCGTTCAAATTGGCAGTTATAATACGCATTTTACTATTCCCATATTCATGCCATGTTCGATTTCAGACATCAGTTCCTGCGCTTCGCCATAGAGCAGGACGTATTGCGCTTCGGCGAATTCCAGACCAAAGCCGGCCGTATCAGCCCCTATTTTTTTAATGCCGGTCTGTTTGCCGACGGCACAGCCTTGAAGCAGCTAGGGGAATTTTACGCTAAAGCTATCGTTGCTGCCGGAATTGAATACGATGTGCTGTTCGGCCCCGCCTACAAAGGGATTCCTTTGGTCGCGTCAACCGCCATCGCTCTGGCGGGATCCGGGCGAAGCGTGCCGTACAGCTTTAACCGTAAAGAAGCCAAGGACCACGGAGAAGGCGGCAATATCGTCGGCGCCCCGCTGCACGGGCGCATCCTGATCATCGACGATGTCATTTCTGCCGGCACGTCGGTACGGGAATCGATAGAACTTATCCGCGGCCACGGCGCAGAACCTGCCGGCGTAATCATCGCCATCGACCGGAAGGAGCGCGGACTGGGGAACTTATCGGCCGCGCAGGAGACCATGGCACAATATAATATCCCGGTTTTCGCCATTGCCACCCTGGACGATTTGCTGGCCTATTTGCAAACCGACGTAAACATGGAACAATATGCCATAGCAATTGCGCGCTACCGCGCTACGTATGGAATCCTGTCCTTATGAAAATACACGATCGGCGTTTCTGGGGAATTCTGCTTGTATTATCCGTCTGCAGCGATGCGCATGCCGATATTTATAAATGGAAAGACGCGCAAGGCGAAATTCATTATTCGAATTCGCTGCCGCCGCAAGCGGCCGGATACGCCAACATCGAGCTCGATAAACACGGCCTGGTAGTCAAACAGAAAGCCGCTGCGCCTACGCCGGAGCAGCGCGCTACCGAAGCCGCCGAACAAGCGCATCAGGCTGCCGAACAGCAATCGCAAACCGAACAGAAGCGCCGCGACACCGCGCTGCTGAATACGTATACCAGCCCGTCGGAAATCGATCTGGCGCGAGACCGCAACCTGGAACAGACGAAACTGATCATTAACGGCACCAAATCCCGGCTCGCGCCCTTACTCGACAAACAGGCTGCACTGGTAAAACAGGCAGGAGGCAAAATTCCTGCCAGCGGCCCGCTAGCGGCCGAATACAAAGACAATGCCCGGCATATTGCGGAACTGCAAGGCATGATAGACAGGAAAAACAAGGAAATGGAGAGCATACGCGCCAGATTTGCGGCGGATAAGGCCCATTTCATCCAGCTGACGACCAGCGCGCCGGCCGCCGCTGCGCCTCCCGTTGCGGGAGGAGTCAGTCCGGGAGTCCCGGCTGGCGCAGCCGCCATGCCGCCGGTCAAGCCGTAACGCCAGCCCGGCGCTGCCGCCGTCAAACCTCGGTCTGGTTTAATTTCTGCAGCAAAATATCGTTGAGCTGCTGCGGGTTCGCCTTGCCTTTCATCGCTTTCATCGCCTGCCCGATCAGATATCCCAGCATTTTATCTTTGCCTGCGCGGTATTCCGCGACCTGCGAAGCATTTTCCGCCAGCACCCGGTCGACGGCGGCGCTGATGGCGCCGCTATCGGATACCTGTTTCAGGCCGCGTTGCGCAATGATCGCATCGACCTCCCCCTCGCCGTGCCACAGCGCTTCAAATACCTCTTTCGCGAGTTTGCCCGACAAAGTGCCGTCGCCGATGCGAGCGATCAGATGACCCAGTTGCAATGCCGTAACGGGACATTGCGCCAGTTCCATTTCATGGCGATTGAGCGCCGCGGATAATTCTCCCATCGCCCAGTTGGCGCATTGTTTGGCTAATCCGCCCGAAGCCGCGACCGCCTGTTCGAAATACTCCGCCATCGCCTTGCCGGAAGTCAGTATGCCTGCGTCATAGGCGGAAATCGCGTATTGAGCGACAAACCGTTCGCGCATGGCGGCAGGCAATTCCGGCAGCGCGGCGCGCGTACGCGCTATCCACTCCTCCGATATCACCAGCGGCAATAAATCGGGGTCGGGGAAATACCGGTAATCGTAAGCATCTTCCTTGCTGCGCATGGTACGCGTCTCGTCGCGGTCGGGGTCGTAGAGCCGGGTTTCCTGGCGTACGGTCCCGCCATCCTCGTTAATCTCGATCTGCCGCTGCGCCTCAAAATCGATGGCGCGCTCCAGAAACCGGAACGAATTGAGATTCTTGATCTCGCAGCGCGTACCCAGTTCCGTGCTGCCCAGCGGTCGCACCGAGACGTTGGCGTCGCAGCGAAAACTGCCTTCCTGCATGTTGCCGTCGCAAATTCCCAGCCAGACCACCAGGCCATGCAGCGTTTTGGCGTAAGCCACCGCTTCGGCTGAGCCGCGCATATCCGGCTCGGAAACGATTTCGAGCAAGGGCGTGCCGGCACGATTCAGATCGATCCCGGTCATGCCGTGAAAATCGCCGTGCATCGATTTTCCGGCGTCTTCTTCCAGGTGCGCACGGGTAATGCGCACGGTCTTCTCCCCGTCCGCAAGGGGTATGGTCAGGCTGCCGCCCTCGACCACGGGATGATCCATCTGGCTGATCTGGTATCCTTTTGGCAAATCGGGATAAAAATAATTTTTCCGCGCAAACACCGAGCGGCGGCTGATATTTCCGCCGACGGCCAGGCCGAGCCGGATCGCCCGCTCGACCGCGCCGCGGTTAAGCACCGGCAGGACGCCGGGCAAGGCGATATCGACGGCGCTGGCCTGCGTGTTGGGCGCGGCGCCGAACTTTGTACTGGAGCCGGAGAATATTTTCGTTTGCGTAGAGAGCTGTGTGTGCACTTCCAGCCCGACAACAATTTCCCATTGCATGATATGAACCTTTTTATTATCCAGCGCTAAATTTGATCCGGCATGCGCGTATGCCAATCGGTCGCCTGCTGATAGCGGTGCGCAACGCCCAGCAATTTCGCTTCGCTGAAATAATTGCCGATCAGCTGCAAACCGACAGGCCGGCCGTTTTTATCGAGGCCGCAGGGCACCGACATGCCCGGCAAACCGGCGAGATTCACCGCGATAGTATAAATATCGGACAAATACATCGCGATCGGGTCGTCGGCCCTGTCGCCGAAACTGAACGCCGTTTCCGGCGTGGTCGGGCCCATGATGACGTCGCAGCGGGTGAACGCCTCGGTGAAATCCTGCGCAATCAGACGGCGTATTTTCTGCGCCTGCAGATAATAGGCATCGTAATAGCCGTGCGACAGCACGTAGGTGCCGATCATGATGCGCCGTTTGACCTCGGCGCCGAAGCCTTGCGCGCGCGTCTGCTCGTACATATCGTTCAAGTCGGTGTAATCGGGCGCGCGATAGCCGTAACGCACACCGTCGAAGCGAGCCAGGTTGGTCGACGCCTCGGCAGGCGCCAGAACGTAGTACACCGGAATCGACAATTGCGTGTTCGGCAGCGAAATCTCAACCGTCTGCGCGCCTAATCTGCGATATTCGTCCAGCGCCGCCTCTACTGCCCGCGCCACTTCGTCGCTCAGGCCCGCGGCAAAATATTCGCGCGGCAAACCGATTTTCAGTCCGGCCAGCGGTCGCTGCAAATCGCGCGTATAGTCTTCAGCCGGGCGCTCCAGACTGGTGGAATCGCGCTCGTCGAAACCGGCCATCGCGTTCATCAGCAACGCGCAATCTTCCGCCGATTTCGCCATCGGCCCCGCCTGGTCGAGACTCGAAGCAAACGCGATCATGCCGTAACGCGACACGACGCCGTAAGTCGGCTTGAGACCGGTAATTCCGGTCAGCGCGGCAGGTTGCCGTATCGATCCGCCGGTGTCGGTGCCCGTCGCCGCGGGCGCCATGCGGGCCGCCACCGCCGCCGCCGAACCGCCCGAGGACCCGCCCGGCACCGACGTTCGATCCCAGGGGTTCTTTACCGCGCCGAAATACGAGGTTTCGTTCGACGAACCCATCGCGAATTCGTCCATATTGGTCTTGCCCAGATTGACCATACCGGCATTTTTGAACTGGGTCACCACATGCGCGTCGTAAGGCGCGATAAAGTTTTCCAGCATTTTCGAGCCGCAGGTCGTGCGCCAGCCGTCGGCGCAAAAAATGTCCTTGTGCGCGATCGGGATGCCCGTCAACGGCGTCGCGTTGCCCGCTGCAATGCGCGCATCGGCGGCGGCCGCTTCGGCCAGACTCGATTCAGCGCTGACGGTGACGAACGCATTAAGCACCGGATTCAAATCGGCAATACGATCCAGGTATAAGCGGGTCAACTCCACGCTGGAAATTTTTTTCTGCGCAAGCATTGCGGCAAGTTCGGTCAAACCGGCATTGATCATGGTCGTTCGACTCCGTTATTCTATTACTTGCGGAACCAGGTACAAACCGCCCGCCACTTGCGGAGCAATCGCCTGGAACGTTTCGTGCCGGTCGGTTTCCGTGACGACATCGTCGCGCAGGCGCTGCTGCAGGTCTTGCGCGTGCGCCATGGGCTCTACGCCGGCGGTATCGACCGCCTGCATTTGCGCAATCAGACCGAAAATGCCGTTAATCTGTTGCTGATAGATCGTTGCTTCTGCATCGCTGACGGCGATGCGGGCAAGTCGGGCAACCCGTTTTACATCGTGCAGGGTAAGGGACATGATTATGCAAATCTTCACAGGAAACAAGTCCGTTAGGGTATCATACTACGTTTGGGTCATGCTACTAACCTGCCAGTTTGGTTCGCTGGGAAATTCTGGTAAAGTAGGCTGTACTCAGTCGATCAATTCATTACTTACACGAATATAACTATCATGTTTGGATCATTACGCGGTTACTTTTCTACTGATTTGGCAATTGATTTAGGAACGGCAAATACGCTGATCTACGTTCGCGGCAAAGGCATCGTACTGGATGAGCCCTCGGTGGTCGCCATACGCCAGGACGCCAACAGCGCAAAAAAAACCATCCAGGCAGTCGGCCTGGAAGCCAAACAGATGCTCGGGCGCACCCCCGGCAACATCACGGCGATACGGCCCATGAAAGACGGCGTGATCGCCGATTTCACCATTACCGAGCAGATGCTCAAATATTTCATCAAAAAAATCCACGATACGCGGATGTTCCATCCCAGTCCGCGCATTATCATTTGCGTGCCCTGCGGTTCGACGCAAGTGGAACGTCGCGCCATCCGCGAATCCGCGATCGGCGCCGGCGCGCGCCAGGTATATCTGATCGAGGAACCGATGGCGGCTGCGATCGGCGCCGACCTGCCGGTAGCCGAAGCGACGGGCTCGATGGTGGTCGACGTCGGCGGCGGCACGACGGAAGTCGGCGTCATCTCGCTCGGCGGTATCGTGTACGCCAACTCGGTGCGGGTGGGCGGCGACAAATTCGACGAAGCGATCATCAATTACATCCGCCGCAATTACGGCATGCTGATCGGCGAAGCGACTGCCGAAGCGATCAAAAAAGGCATAGGCTCGGCGTTTCCCGGTTCCGCAGTGCAGGAAATGGAAGTCAAGGGCCGCAATCTGGCCGAAGGCATTCCGCGCAGCTTCACGATTTCCAGCAATGAAATACTGGAAGCGCTGACCGACCCGCTCAACAACATCGTCAGCGCGGTCAAATCGGCACTCGAGCAAACCCCTCCCGAACTCGGCGCCGATATCGCCGAAAAAGGCATGGTACTGACCGGCGGCGGGGCGTTATTGCGCGATCTGGATCGCTTGATGATGGAAGAAACCGGCCTGCCGGTCATCGTCGCCGAAGACCCGCTCACGTGCGTCGTGCGCGGATCCGGTCGTGCGCTGGAGGAAATGGACCGTTTGTATAGCGTGTTTACGCAGGATTCCTGATTACTGTTGCAATCAAGTTCATGCCGGCATCTAATTCTCATCTGGCTTTATTCCCGCACGGTTTGGGCGCGGGCAGCAAGCTGCTGATCTATTTGCTGCTGAGCATCGCCGTAATTACCGCCGATACCGAATTCCATGCCCTGAATCGCGTGCGCGCCGCGATGAACGTACTGCTCTACCCGGTGCAGACTTTTGTTCAGACCCCCTGGCTGACTTACAATCGGGTGACCGGATTTTTTGTGAAGCAGGCCCAACTCCAGCGCGAAAACAGCGCGTTGCGGCAAAGTTTCATCCAGTACAGCCTGGCGATGCAGCGCTACCGCAATCTGGAACTGGAAAATCAACGCCTGCGCGTACTGCTCGCCATGCAGCAGCGCAGTGCGCTGACGACCCGTCTGGCGGAGATACTGGCCGTGCCGCACGACCCTTTCCAGCGCCAGATTACCGTCAACCGCGGTAGCCGTGCAGGCATCATTCCGGGTGCGGCGGTCATCGACGAAGCCGGTTTGTTAGGCCAGGTGACGCAGGTTTCTCCTTTCAGCAGCGAAGTCACATTACTGACCAGCAAAGACCAGTCGGTTCCTGTATTGCTCCAACGTACCGGCCTGCGCACCGTCATCTTCGGCACCGGGGCGGAGGGGCGTCTTGAAATCAAATACCTGCCGCACAGCGCCGACATACGCACAGGAGACTTGCTCGTCACCTCCGGCCTGGATGGCGTTTACCCGGCCGGTCTGGCCGTAGCGAAAGTCGTACAGATCGATCCGGGCGGCAGCAACGCTTTCGCCAATATCGTCTGCAAACCTCTCGCGGCGGTAGAGCGCAACCGGCAGGTACTGATTGTGGCGGGAACGCTACCTGCCGTCTCCGGGAAACCTTGATGCAGTTTGCTCACCCTAAAGGGCCCAGCATGCCGCTTTCGCACCGCCGCTCGGTGATCGCAGCCAGCCTTTTCGTCGCCTTTCTCCTGAACATCGCCCCGTGGCCGCTCGAATACGTCTGGCTAAGGCCCGATTTTCTGTTACTGGTGACGCTGTACTGGGTCATATATCAGCCTAATTATCTCAATATAGGCAGCGCATGGCTGTTGGGATTGCTACTCGACCTGAGCGACGGCGGCCGCCTGGGCCAGCACGCCCTGGCCTATGCCGTGACCGTTTTCGTACTGTTGCTGGTGCAGCGCAGAATGTACAATTTTCCGCCCTGGCAGCAGGCGCTTCCGGTCACGGCATTATTGCTGATCGAACAATCCGTCTGCATATTGGTCGCTACATTTACGGGCGATACGCATTACCCGATCGAATACTTTGCCGCCATAATTACCGGGGCTGCCTGCTGGGTGCCTTTATGGCTGACACTGCACCGCCTGCGCACCCCCGACGTCCCCGAAGCCAAATGAACCGCCCGACCGAAATCAGGCACTATCGCACCGAAATCAGCGGGTTCCGGCATCGCGTCATGGCAGCGGCAGGAATTGTAGTGCTGCTGTTCCTGTTTCTGCTGGGCCGTTTTTTTTATATCCAGGTAATCCAATACCATCACTATTTCGCCCTGGGCGAAAGCAACCGGATTTCGTTCCTGCCCATTCCGCCCAATCGAGGCATTATCATGGATCGTAACGGCGTGGTGCTAGCTCACAATTATTCGGCCTATACGCTGGAATTGACGCCCGCCAAAATCGACGACCTGGATGCGACCATCGATCAACTTTCCAGGCTCGTCAACATTACGGCCGCCGATCGCAAGCGCTTTAAAAAAACTCTGTCCGAGAGCCGCAATTTCGACACCCTGCCGTTACGCACGCGCCTGACCGATGTCGAAGTGGCCCGCGTCGCCGCCAATCGCTACCGGCTGCCCGGAGTCGAAGTCAAGGCGCGGCTGTTCCGGCAATATCCGCTGGGCACTTCGGCCTCGCATCTGATCGGTTATATCGGGCGCATGAACGATGCCGATGTGGCCGCCCTGCAAAAAGCCGGGCGCTACGACAACTATCGTGGAACCGACCATTTGGGCAAAGTCGGCATAGAACAAAGCTACGAAACCCTGCTGCACGGCAAAACCGGAGCCGAACAGATGGAGACCGACGCCAACGGCCATGCCGTGCAAAGCCTGGCGCGCATTGCGCCGGTTTCCGGCGACAATCTCGTCCTCTATCTCGACAGCAAATTGCAGGCGATCGCCGAACAGGCTTTCGGCAATTACAAAGGCGCGCTGGTCGCACTGGACCCGAAAACCGGCGGCATACTCGCTTTCGTCAGCCGGCCGGATTTCGATCCCAATATGTTCGTGGACGGCATAGATACCGCCGACTGGGACGCCCTGAACAATTCTCCGGATCACCCTCTGATCGACCGGGCCCTCCGCGCCGCGTATCCGGAAGGCTCGACGGTCAAACCGTTCATGGCTCTGGCGGCTTTGCACTACGGTCTGCGCAGTCCTGAGGACGTCATTGCCGACCCGGGCTATTTCAGCCTGCCGGGCAGCACGCACCGTTACCGCGACTGGAAACACGGCGGTCACGGCATGGTCAATATGCATAAAGCCATCGTCGTATCGTGCGATACTTACTTCTACCGGCTTGCCAACGACATGGGAATTGACCGCATGCACCAATATTTATCGCAATTCGGTTTCGGGCGAAAAACCGGCATCGACCTGCAAGGCGAATTGCCCGGTTTATTGCCTTCGCGCGAATGGAAAGCCAAACACTCGAAACAGCCCTGGTATCCGGGCGAGACCGTCATTGCCGGCATAGGCCAGGGCTACAATCTTGCTACTCCGCTGCAATTGGCCGTCGCAACCGCCGCTCTCGCCAACGGCGGCATGACCATGCGCCCGCAACTGGTCGAGGCGGTCATCGACAGCCGTACCGGCCAGCGGCGCCTGGTGCCGCCGCAACCGCTGACCCGTATCGACATTCCGCCCGACCAGCTGAAAGTCATCGTCGACGCCATGATAGACGTCACCCGCCCCGGCGGCACGGCATCGGCAGCCAGCGCCGGAGCGCCTTATCTGATCGCCGCAAAAACGGGTACGGCGCAGGTAGTCGGGATACGGCAGAACGAAAAATACGATGCGCGGCATGTTTTGGCGGCCAACCGCGATCATGCCGTATTCATCGCCTTTGCGCCCGCTGACAACCCGAAAATCGCCGTTGCCGTATTCGTGGAAAACGGCGGCCACGGCGGTTCGGCTGCTGGACCGATAGCGCGGGCAGTAATGGATTATTACCTGCTGGGCAAGCTTCCCAAACCCTCCGCCGCGGGCCCGGCGATCGATGCTGGAGCGAACCGGCATGCAGATTAAGCGCTGGCTGCTCAAAATAGCGATTCATCTGGATTTTCCGCTGCTGCTGCTGTTATTTGTCCTGATGATACTGAGCTTATTCCTGCAATACAGCGCGTCCGGCGAAGACAAATCCCATTTGCTGATGCATGGAATCAATATGCTGATTGCGCTGGGGGTATTGGTGCTGGTCGCGAATATCCCGCCGCCCTACCTGCTCGCGCTCGCCGTGCCGCTTTATACGACGGGCGTCATATTGCTGGTGGGCGTTGCGCTGTTCGGCGATGTCGTGAATGGTTCGCGGCGCTGGCTGCATCTCGGCGTCACGCGCATCCAGCCTTCCGAAATCCTGAAAATAGCGACGCCTCTGATGCTGGCATGGTATTTCCATTATCACGAAGCGACATTGCGGCTTAAAGATTACGGAATAGCCGCGGTGCTGCTGGCGATTCCGGTAGCGCTGGTGGCGCGACAGCCGGACCTGGGCACCGCGCTGCTGATTGCCGCGTCAGGATTTTATGTACTGTTTTTCGCCGGCCTGCCGTGGCGCGCGCTCTTCGGCATGATCGTTGCCGGCGCCGCCAGCTTGCCGATACTATGGCATTTTCTGCACGATTACCAAAAACGCCGCGTATTGACTTTATTGCATCCCGAACAGGATCCGCTCGGAGCAGGCTATCATATCATCCAGTCCAGCATCGCCATCGGATCGGGCGGCAGTTTCGGCAAGGGCTGGCTGCACGGCACGCAAGCGCACCTGGACTTTTTGCCCGAGCACAGCACCGATTTCGTATTTGCCGTATTCGGCGAAGAGTTCGGGCTGCTCGGCAATGTTTTTCTGCTGCTGCTCTACCTCGCCATCATTGCGCGAGGTTTGATGATAACCGTCAACGCGTCGACTTTATTTGCACGACTTATGGCCGGCAGTGTAACCTTGGCTTTTTTCACCTATGCATTCGTCAACATGGGCATGGTTTCGGGTCTCCTGCCGGTAGTCGGGATTCCTCTGCCGATGATGAGTTACGGGGGGACCGCGATGGTGATAGTCATGCTGGGTTTCGGCATAGTGATGAGCGTAAAATCTCACCGGAAATTAATCAAATCATGATTCGCATAACCGGAATATTATTGCTTTTATTCGTTGCGGGCTGCGCCAGCGTACCGAAACCAGGTTCTCTTGCGCCGTCGGGAAAATCCGTCGCCCCCGCAACCGTATCGACGGCAAAAAAGGGCGGCGGATATTATCTCGACGACGGTCCGGATGCTCATCCGCCCGATAATCTCGACTCGATTCCCGATGCCGTTCCAAAAATCGAACCGCTGAAAGCGAACGCAAACCGGCCCTATGTCGCCCTGGGAAAAACGTATGTCCCAGCCACCGAAAACGGTCCTTACGAAGAAACCGGACTGGCGTCCTGGTATGGTCGCCGTTTCAACGGCAAGAATACCTCATCGGGCGAAAAATACGACATGTATGCGATGACCGCTGCGCATCCGACCTTGCCGATTCCGAGCTATGCCAAAGTCACTTCCCTGGCTTCGGGCAAGTCGGTAATCGTTCGGATCAACGACCGGGGCCCCTTTCACAGCCGGCGCATTATCGATCTGTCCTATACAGCCGCGCATAAACTCGGTATAGTTCAAGGCGGTAGCGGCATGGTGAAAGTGAGCGCGATTACCCCCGCCGAGATTAGCGCAGGCCGCGATCTCGATGCGAATTCGACCGGGATTTTCCTGCAGCTGGGCAGCTTCAGCAGCCGGGAAAATGCAGAAAAGCTGCTTGCCGATGCCGCCACCAAACTCGACAAGGGCAGCGCGGCTCTGGTCATCCTGACACAGTCGGAGCACTATCGGGTCGCGCTGGGCCCTTATGCCGACGAAAGCAGCGCAGGGGAAGCCTCCCGCGAAATCCGGCGCAGAATGAACCTGACGCCGATCCGAATAGTTCGCAATTAGCCCGGATATTTCATAAATTCGCGTGATGATCGCGCAGACCAGTGAGGGCACGTGTTAATTTATGAAATATCCGGGTTAGCTAATTTTTGTTTTTATACTGACTTATGATACGCATATTCTTTCTTATTCTGGCGCTTTTCGTTCAAAATTGTTTTGCGGTCGATTTGCCCGTCACCCCGCCGCCGCAACTGAATGCGAAAGCGTGGCTGCTGGTCGACCTGCAAAGCGGTCAGACCCTGGCAGAACATGATGCAGACCGGCGGATGGAACCGGCTTCGCTGACTAAATTGATGACGACTTACCTGGCGTTTGCAGCACTCAAGCAGGGCAGGCTCAAGCTCACCGATATCGTACCGGTATCGACCAAAGCGTGGAAGACCGAAGGTTCGCGCATGTTCATCGAGCCCAATAAACCGGTCACCGTCAACGAATTGCTGCACGGCATGATTATTCAGTCCGGCAACGATGCAACCGTGGCGCTCGCCGAAGACATAGGCGGAAGCGAAGCCGGGTTTGTCGACATGATGAACAATGAAGCCCGGCAGCTCGGCATGACGCATACGCACTTCGTCACCGCCACCGGCTTGCCCGATCCGCAACATTACACCACTGCACGGGACCTCAGTCTGGTAGCCAGCGCAATCTTCCGCGACTTTCCCGAATATGCGCCCTTGTTTGCCATCAAGGAATATCGCTACAACAATATTACTCAGGCCAACCGGAATCGCTTGCTTTGGTCGGATCCCAGCGTTGACGGCATGAAAACCGGCCATACCGAGAGCGCCGGTTATTGCCTGATCGCGTCGGCCCACCGCGGCGACCGTCGGCTGCTCGCCATCGTACTCGGAACCAGTTCCGATTATCTCAGGGCATCCGAAACCCAGCGTCTGCTGAATTACGGCTTTCAGTCGTTTGACGGTGTCAGGCTCTATGCAGCCGATCAGCCCGTAGCCCAGCTCAAGGTCTGGAAAGGCAAATACAATACGGTCAAAGCGGGCTTTATCCATCCCGTTTATCTGAGCGTGCCGCGCGGCCGCAGCGCGGATCTCAAAACTACGCTGACTACGCGCCAGCCTTTGATGGCGCCGCTGTTTCGCGGCCAGGTCATAGGCACCCTGACGGTTAGCCTGGATAATCGGGTACTGGAACAGCTTCCGTTGCAGGCTCTCGAAAACGTAAGTGTTGCGAGCGCTCTCGGCAGAGCCTGGGACAGCCTGATGTTGAAATTCAAATAAATTCGCGCGTGAATTATGGATTCTGACAGCCTGATAACTTATCCGTCCGATTTCCCCATCAAAATCATGGGGCCGTCCCAGCCGAAATTTATCGAGACCGTAGTCGCGCTGGTGCAGCGGCATGCGCCGGATTTCGATCCCGTCTCCCTGGAATGCCGCGAAAGCAGCGCCGGCAACTATATGGCAATGACCTGTACGATACGAGCCACGTCGCGCAAACAACTCGACAACCTGTATCGGGAACTGAGCGCGCACCCTATGGTAAAAGTGGTTCTGTAAGTGCAGGAAATCATCGTCCGCCAACTTGGTCGCGTTGATTACGCGCCTACCTGGCAAGCCATGCAGGATTTCACCGCACAACGCAAGGCGGACACAGCGGACGAAATCTGGCTGCTCGAACATCCGCCGGTCTATACGCTGGGTCAGGCGGGACAACGGCGGCATTTGCTGCGCGACTCCGGCATTCCGCTCGTCAGCATAGATCGCGGCGGACAGATTACCTACCACGGCCCGGGCCAACTGGTCGCCTATCTGCTGATCGACCTGAAACGCCGCCTGTACGGCGTGCGCGATCTGGTCGAACGGATGGAGCAGGCGATCATCGACATGCTGCGCGAACGCGGTATCGGTGCGCATCGGTCTGAGGGCAGACCGGGCGTTTATGTCGATCATGCCAAAATTGCAGCGCTCGGCCTGCGCATCCGGCGCGGCTGCAGCTATCACGGGCTGGCACTCAATATAGCGATGGACCTGTCGCCTTTTCAGGCCATCAATCCGTGCGGTTACGAAAGCCTGCACGTAACGCAACTGCGCGATCTCGGCGTCGATGATACAATCGAAGAAATCAACTGCTCGCTGGTCGGTCATTTGCTCGAGAACCTCAGCGCAGCAACCAGAATTCAGGAAAACCGTGGCCGATATAAAACTTCATAAAGGCGAAGCGAAAACAGCGCGCATCCCCATCAAGCTCCTCGCGCAGGAGCGGTTGAAAATGCCGCCCTGGATACGGGCGAAATCGCCCAATTCGCCGGAAGTCCTTGCGCTCAAAGCTATCTTGCGCGAGCAGAAGCTGCACACGGTGTGCGAAGAAGCCTCTTGTCCCAACCTGGGCGAATGTTTCAAGCACGGCACCGCCACGTTCATGATACTGGGCGACCTGTGTACCCGGCGCTGCCCGTTCTGCGATGTCGGACACGGCAAACCGCTGCCGCCGGATGCCGGCGAGCCCGGGCATCTGGCCGAAACCATCGCGGCCATGGCGTTAAAATACGTCGTCATCACCAGCGTCGACCGCGACGACCTGCGCGACGGCGGCGCGCGGCATTTCGCCGATTGCATCCGCGCCGTGCGCGAACGGTCTCCCGCCACCCGCATCGAAATTCTCGTCCCCGATTTCCGCGGCCGCCTGAATATCGCTCTCGACATCCTCGCCGGCAATCCGCCCGACGTGCTCAACCATAATCTGGAAACGGTGCCGCGACTCTACAAAGCCGCCCGCCCCGGCGCCGATTACACGCATTCGCTGCAGCTCTTGCGGGATTTCAAAAACCGCCATCCGCACATTCCCACCAAATCCGGCATCATGGTCGGCCTCGGCGAACACGACGATGAAGTTCTGGACGTGATGCGCGATTTGCGCAACCATCAAGTCGACATGCTGACGATAGGGCAATATCTGCAACCCTCGGCGCATCATATCGCCCTTGCCCGGTACGTAAGCCCGGAACAATTCGATTTTTTTGCCGCCGCAGCGGCAGAAATGGGATTTGCCCACGCCGCCAGCGGACCGATGGTACGCAGCAGCTATCATGCGGACCAGCAGGTAAAGGAAGCCGCCTTTTAGTTTCCTCCAACCATCATCCAGCTTGTCATACCACCCCGGTTTCCGTGACGCCCATCGGCATATCATGCCCTGTCGCTGCGGCGTAAATGCGAATGCCACTTAACCTTCCCTTCATTTCGAATTTAAATCCAGTCCAATTAACATTTGATTAAAAAATTATTAATTAATTAAGTACGAAACCGTACAGAGCGCATCCCGCATAGCTCTTACCATTAAGTCAAATTTAGATTTTGGATCAATATTTTAATATAAATCATTAGTGATATTGGCGAATTACCTGCCAGCTGGTTTCAGAGCGGTATTGATTCCACTGTGCACAGGAACTGAATTCAATTTATTATGAATTCCGGAAAGGGAGAAACGATGTTACGCTGGGCTTTATTCTTTTTTGTGTTTGCACTGCTGGCCGCTTTGCTCGGCTTTACAGGTCTGGCTGCCGCATTTGCAGGAATTGCAAAACTCATTTTTTATTTTTTTCTGGCTATCTTTCTTGTCACGCTTATTTTGGGTTTAATCGCCCGTCGACCGTAACGGACTTAAAACTTCTTGGAAAGGATGCTTGTTTCAGATCTTTTTTAACCGAGTTTCAGATCACACACTCAAATTTGAGCTAACCGCCATAAGCTCGCAAACTTTGAGGCGAGCAGTTTTGAGATTCTTTAAATACCGATGAGCACCAAACCTGTCAATGACTGGCCTCCCCAAACGAGTGAAATGGGGCAACTGATTCGTGACCATGATTGGGCTAAAACGCCTCTCGGCCCTATTGATTCCTGGCCGACGGCATTGCGGATCGCGGTTACTGCGGCGCTGGATTCGTCCCTGCCTTCCATCCTTTTATGGGGACGCGAACTGATTCAGGTTTATAACGACGCTTATCGTCCATTACTGGATCTGCGCCATCCGCGCGCGCTCGGCCAGCGCACCGAGGAATGCTGGCCTGAAGTGCATGACTTCAATGCTCCGCTGTACGATCTGATTTTCAAGACCGGAAAATGCATTTATTTTGAAGATCAGGAATATGTCATCAAATCGTCTGGCAACTCCGCATCCCGCTGGTTCACTATCAGTTACGGCCCGATACGCGATGCCACGAGCACGATCTGCGGGGTACTGGTCACAGCGATAGAAACTACCCGTCGCGTTTGCGCCGAGCGAGAAACCGACGTCTTATTAAAATCGACGCGCAACCGGGTAGACCAGCTTTACCAGATGTTTAACAAAGCGCCGAATTTCATGGCTTTCCTGAAAGGGTCCGACCATGTCTTTGAAATGGTCAACGATGCGTATCATCACTTGATGAAAAATCCCGACCTGCACGGGAAGAAACTGATTGAAGCTTTTCCTGATGCCGGCGCGAACGGTCTTTTGAAACAGCTTGACGAGGCATATCAGACAGGCAAGCCTTTTGTAACCTCTAATATCCCGTTTTTTTTAAAAAATCAGGAAGAGTCGATACCGACGTTACGGTACCTCAATTTTATTTATCAACCCTTGAAAGACGAAAACGGCGATGTCACCGGAATTTTTGTGGAAGGCATAGACGTCACGGAAAAAGCCAAAGCGGACTCGGCCATCGCCGACGCTCATCAGTATCTGATCGAACGCATAATGATAGAAGAGGCTTTATACCTGGAAAAAATGCGGGCTGACATAACCTTGAATTCGATCAGCGATGCCGTCATAGGCACCGATATTTCAGGCAATGTCAACTATCTTAACGCTGCCGCAGAACGCATAACGGGCTGGTCGCGAGATGAAGCGCGCGGCCGTCCTATCAACGACATCATGCACCTTGCCAACGCC